>CAYWIP010000088.1:0-10676 GCA_964458395.1 uncultured Ruminococcus sp. | reverse complement strand
CCGTACATATTCAGCGCGCTGAATTCCGCGAAGGTAATGCTTGCGGTCGGCACGAAATTCGAGCACTTCAATGCCGTCTGGGTCAAAAACGAGTGGACGCGCTTTCTGGCAATGATGAAGTCCGACAAGAGCAAAACGCTTATCCCGTGCTACTGCGATATCGACGCGTACGATATGCCGCCCGAGTTCAAGCACCTGCAGGGACAGGATATGAGCAAGGTCGGATTTCTTCAGGATCTGATACGCGGTATCGGTAAGATAATCCCGAAGGGCGCGGCAGCCGCTCCCGCCGCAGCGGTTCTCGGAGGAAATCCCACTTCCGGTTCGCTGCTGGAAAGAGCGTTTATGTTCCTCGGCAGCAACGACTGGAAAAGCGCGAACCTCTACTGCGAAAAGGTTCTCGATATGGAGCCGAAAAACGGCAGGGCGTATCTCGGCAAGCTCATGGCGGAATTCAACTGCCGCCGCGAGGAGGAGCTCGGCAATCTCTGCGTCGATCTTACAAGCTCGGCAAACTACAAAAACGCCGTTCAGTTCGGCGTCGATCTGAAAAAATACGCGACCTCCGCGCTTTACAACAAGGCTTGTCAGCTGCTCACCGAAGCCGACAGCGTAAAGAGCCTGAAGCTCGCGGCGGACTATTTTAAGCAGACGATAAAATATAAGGACAGCGCCGAAAAGCTTGCCGAGTGCGAGGACAGACTCAATTCCGCAAACGGGCTTATAGACGAGCTTCGCGGCGTTTACCGCAGCTACGACGCGGCAGCCGGGCAGCCCAACGCCGAGGAGCTTGACAAGGTGATCGCCGCTGTGGACAACATCAAATCGACTTACCCGAAATTTCACGGAAACGACGTTCCCGAGCCGTTGGATCCGCTGCTGCTGAACGTGTGGATAATTCCGCTCGGGATAGGGCTTATCGTTGCCGGAATATGCTCGGCGCTGCACTTCAAAGACCCCTCGCAGGAGGAAACGCTGGCTTACGTTATGATGGGAGCGCTGTTTGTTTCAATGCTCGCGGGCGGTATTGCGAACTGCGCGGCGCGGCAGTTCTTCACAATGGGATATCTGGGGCTTATGGCTTTTCTGAGCGCCGCGTACGCTATTATCGTCGGAGTGGCTTACGACCTTTATTTCGAGTACTCCCACGACCCCGACGCGGGAATGAAAATAACTCTTGTCATGCTCGGTATCGGCGTTCTGATGATAGTCGTCGCAACGCTTACCATAGTGCTGTTCTGTCAGAAGAAGTCGAAGATACGCCGCTATTTCAAGGCTAACGACAGGCTTGAAGCGCTCACCGAAAAGTTGAACGAGGGACGCGAGAGAGCGCTTGCGGAGCGGCTTGCTAAGCACCCCGAATTCACGGACGGGCTGTGCGAAAGCTGTCTGGGTATCGCGCAGAATTCCTATAAGTCCTGAGTATTAAGGAGAAAAAATGAAACGTATTGCAAAATTTGAAAAGGTATCGCTCGGGCAGTTCCGCGAGGGATATTCCGGGGAGAACGCCGGGGAGGTCTACAACGCGCTGAAGCTCCCTAAAAGAGCGACAAGCGGCTCGGCGGGATACGACTTCTTCGCGCCGTTCGATATTGAGCTAAAGCCGGGCGAGACTGTTAAAGTTCCAACGGGAGTGCGCGTTAAGATAGCGGAGGGCTGGCTGCTCTCGCTTTACCCGAGGAGCGGACTGGGCTTCAAGTTCCGTCTGCGGCTGGACAATACGGTCGGGATTATCGACAGCGATTATTACTTCTCCGACAACGAGGGACATATCTTCGCGAAGATAACCAACGAATCCAACGACGGAAAGACCGTAAGGATCGCTGCGGGAACGGGCTTTATGCAGGGGATATTCACCGAGTACGGGATAACCGAGGACGACGAAGCGGACGGCATACGCAACGGCGGCTTCGGCAGCACAACTTAATAATAAAACGCCGCTCCGTTTGAACCGTCTCCTGTCAAGCAGGCAGTGTAAAAGCAAAAGAATTCTACGGAATAACCAACAGCAGCCTGCGCAAATTGTGCAGACTGCTGTTTTTTGAAAGCTGAACGCAAACCGCTTCACAGTGGGAGTGAAGCGGCGAACGAAGAAGAAATACCGCAGCAAAATTTCCCAATATCTGCGGTGAGATCTGACAACGCATGGCAAAATCAGGCATGGCAAGATTGTCAGGTTTTAGGCTTTACCAAGTATCGGTATCAGTCCTTGACAAAGTATTCGAGCGTATAACTTACGTAGTCAAGCTTGTCGGTGTTGGGGTCTATTGTGAAGCCGCAATAATAAAGCGGTTTTGCGCCGAAGAGGTTTTCCTCCCCCAAAACATAGCAGCCTAAGTCGCCGTCGCCGTCCTTCCAATATGTTCCGAAGTTTTCCGCCTTGCTCAGACTCGGCACGCTCCACCCGGATTGTTCAAACTCCCCGTTCTTCTTCAGACCGTTTGCCTCAAGCGCTTCGCCCAATGTTTTTACCGTATAGTTTTTGTTTTCGGACTCGTATCCGTCTTTAAATTCAAATTCGTTAAAGCCCATGGGAAACCATTCCGGAGTGACAAATTCGTACCTGACATAGTTGGATTCTATCTCGGCAACGATCGCACGGTCAAGCGTTATTTTCTCGTCGGGCGAAACAGCGTTTACGACATAAGCAATAACCGACGCACTATTGCCTGTTTTGGGCGTGAGCTTTAAATAATAACATCCGCCCCCGTACACGCCGCCCATGGAATTCTCTCTTTCCGCCCAGTGCCGTCCAATATAGGTGCGGCTTTCAAAAAATTCATCATGGTACTCAAGAAGATAATCCTTACATTCGTCATACGTGCCGGCTTCACTCATAACATAGCCTATGGGACAGTTGTAGGTGATGTCGTAGCTTTCTTTATACTTTTCAACGAAGTCAGCAGCGGTCATGTATCCGCCGCGCTGAAAAATATCGTTGTTTAGCTGCACCAAGCCCGAACCGAGAGCAGCGTTCTTTATCTCGTCGGTCATGGCAAGCTTTACCTCTTCCGGCTCGGACTCCTCGGGCTTAGCCGACGAATCGGAAGAGGTCGAGCCGCCGCCGAAAATGCTTTCAATATGGCTCTCGATGTTGCTTTCGTTAAGCTCGGACTTTTTCTCTTCCTTAGCGCACCCCGCAAAAGAAGCGCACATTACGGCGGCGAGCAGCGCTGCGCCGATGATTTTAAAATTTCTGTTCATGACATTTTTCCTTTCAAAAAACATTTTGGGTATATAACAATTAAGGCGGTTTGTAAGTACCTTCCCAAATTACGCAAGGTCGGAATTCCTTATAACAATCGCAGTTCGGCGTATTGTGTGTTTTTCGGCAACCCGAAATGCTACAGAAACCACGCAATTTGTTATATACCCAATATTTTAAGCGTATTTATGCCGGAGCGTGTTCACATTTTCGCCATTATCTCAAATTCTTCTTGTGTGATCAGTCCGTCGGTCAGCATCTGATTAAGCTCGTTAAGCTGATCGGCTGCCGACGGAGCGCTCCGGAACGGAACCCGCTAAGCATCGGCTTTGGCAAGGATACGCTTGTCCTCCCACCTGTAGATGAGCGGCTTCTTCAATATAAACAGTATCGTGTCGACAATTAAGCATACAACGCCCGCATACCACACTACCATAAGGATAATTGCGTATAGCATAATGATGAATATGCCAAGCACTATCCAAAGCAGTATGGCGCCGCCGAAACCGATCTTCTTGAAGAGAAATCCCAGATGGGCGATCCCCGGGAAAAGCCCGCCAAACAATACGCCAATCGCCAGCCCGGTGCCAATGCCGCCAATCGGATCGCCTATTGATATCCCGATGATCAGCATTATAACAAGCGTGACCGCTCCGACTGCCCAGCCCGCGATAAGCGCGCCCTTGTTGCCCCTGTTGCACTTGTCGTACATTTCCTTTTGGTAAGGAGCAAGTGAATTGTACTGTTCTTTTGTCATTGTTTTGTCCTCCTGATTATTTAATGCAGCTTCAGCTGCTTTCTGCAAAATTGACCTATGTTATACGATGAATCGTACGCATATAGCGGCAAATTCAAAAAGAGAAATGAGCCGGTCCGGATTCCGAAGCAGGGATCCGCGTAAAAGAAACAACAAGAAACCTCCTGTCCCGGAATGTTCCGACAAACGCTGCGGCATAACGTTCCTTAATTATGTAAGCGGCATCTTGCCGCCAACACTGTTTCTGGATCTCAGAAAACGAATCGTGAAACATAAAAATTCTACGTCGGCGCCGCTCAGATCCGTAATATCCAGCACCCTGCGCTTCTGCTCCCTGCCCAGAAGATAATCGGTGGACACATGAAACACGTTCGCTATTTTTATGAGTATTTCCGGAGAAGGGTGCTTTATATCCTGCTCGTAATAGCTTACGGCGGATTTGGATATCCAAAGCGCCTCCGCGAGTTCTTTTTGCGTCATATTCGCGTTTTTCCGCAGTTCCTTTAAAATTTTACCAAAACTCAACATTCGTATCCCCCCACAAATTATATTATACAACAAAGCGGTACGACTTGGGCTGTTCCGGCGGTACAATATTGGTTTACTTTTTAAGAGCCTGTTGGTACAAGCTCTGAATCTCCGCGCGGGCGCGCTCGGTCACCCGCGCGAAATTCATAGACTATCCGGAAGAGTATTACCGCTCGCGTCCGCCGACACGGTTAAGCCTTGTAAAGACAGGCGGATCGCCGCGCCTGAACACCCAGCAGCAGCCCACGGGCATATTGAGTATCTGCGCAAGGGGCTTGTTGGCGCGTTCCGAAATGGATTTTGCGGTTTCAAGATCGTTGCCGCCAAGGTAAACGTAGGTATCGCAGTTGGAAATGACGGTCTTGTCGTCATAGCCGTAGTAATTGGTAAGCTGCGTTTCGGATTGAAGCATCAGCATCGCGGAGATGCCGCGTGAACGAATAGTTGAAATAATGCGCGGGAATTCCGCTATGCGGCAGTTCGTCGCGAAATCATCAAGAATAAAGCGCACGGGAACGGGAAGCCTGCCGTCCGCAAAATCGTTTGCGTGTTCGCAGAGCTGCTGCAGACTCTGTGTTACGAAAATGTTCGCCAAAGTGTCCATTGAGCGGTCCGTATCGCTGACCGTTACAAACACCGCTGTTTTTTCTTCGCCAATACGCTTGAAATCAATGTCGTTGCCCGACATCATGGCGCGAAGCTCGGGAGTGTCAAGGTTTGCGAACTTTGCCGCAACGGTCGAACGAATGGTGTCGTAGGTTTTGTAAGGCGCGGAATCCGCGTTCAAGAACTGCGATACCGCCCAGCTTTGAGGATTTTTCAGCTTCAGGCGGGCAAAACGTTGGGAAAGCGGAGTGATCTTGTTCTCCTCGTCCTTTCTGGTGCCCTCGTGCATAAGCGTTAATACGCTTGAAAAGCATCTCGGAAGCTCGTTCGTTTCAACAATGTAACCGATCATGGCGTTCAGGTAAATGTTTGTCATATTGTCCCAATACGGGTCGGCTCGGGTTCCGAGCGAAGCTTTCTTATCGGTTATAATTTCGCTGATCCGCATAACGTCCTGCGGCGTTTTCACGAAGTCAAGCGGATTGTATTTCATGCTGCGTTCCGGATGTACAAGATCAAGCAGCAGGACGTTGTAGCCCCTTTGTTCAAGAAAGTCCTTGTGCTTGTTGTAAATCAAGCCCTTCGGGTCGATGAGGATACTGCTCCCGACGGCTTTTTTCAGATTCGGCTCAACCAGCGTGCGCGTCTTGCCCGTGCCGCTGCTGCCTATCGCAAGTACGTTGTTGTTAAGGAGCGTCTGAAAATCGTTGAGAGCATATCGGCAATTACACGCTATATCCAGCGTTTCCTTGTTGAACTCTTCCCGAGCTTTCTCTTGCTTGCGGATCTTATCCGCTTCGCGTCTGTTGATCTCATCGGTCAAATTGTCAAAATCTTTAAAACTGTCAAGCATATTTTTTCTCCTTTCATCGTTAAAACAGCGAATCTACGACCTTATCGCAAATTCCGAATTCTACTGCCTGTTCTGCGTTCATCATGTTGTCAAAGGCTGTGGCGGCGTTGATCTCGTCGACCGTCTTTCCGGTGTGCCGCGCGAGTATGCCGTTAAGGGTCTGGCGGGTCTCCAGAATGGATTCGGAAACTCTCGAGATCGAGGTAGCCGAACCGCCCACTCCGCCAGCGATCAGCGGCTCGTGGATCATCACGCGGCTGTGCGGGAGAATAAAGCGCCGTCCTTTCCAGCCTGCCGCGAGTACTACCGCCGCCATACTGTAAGCGACTCCCGCGCAGTAAATATCAACGGGCGATTTGCTGCTCTGGATAATGTCGTAAGCAAGCAGCCCCGCGTTCACCTCGCCGCCCGTGCTGTTGATGTATACGGTGATCGGTTCGGAGGATTCCTGCAGATAAAGCCACTTTTTAAAGAAGCTTTTTATGCCCTCGGACGAGAACGTTTCGTTGTCGATCATTATGCGGCGCTTTAAGAGCATCATACTTTCAATTGAAAGCTCCTGAGTGCCGTGGGCGGTTTCGGATTGGTAAAGAACACATTCACTCATAATTTATTTTCCTTTCGTTTTTGTTTAACGGGATGTTGTTTCCTCGTTGTGATTTTATTTTAGCATATTGCGAAAAGCGCGTTTGGACATTTCGTCTCGAAAATGTCCAAATTAAAAAAAAATAAAAATTTTTTTAAAAAATTATAAAAAAGACCCCCGCCTTTCCGACGGAGGTAAATATTTTATGTTTATCTGCTAATTTCTTCCTTGCCCGTTTCCGGCAATTCTTCCTCATTGTCCTCTTTATCGGTTAAGGTGAACTTGGGATCGATGTTCAGCAGCGCCGCCTGAAGCTCATACCATTCCGTAATGCCGCTGTCCATAAGCGTCTCCAATGTCAGAGAGAATGAGCCGGAGGGATAATCCGTATGCCCTGCAAGCTGAACCATTGCGTAACGATGGTATTTATCCAGTTCGAGCGCCACCGCAACTGCGATGATATTCCGCAGACGCGGGTGCGGCGATTTGCCGTCCCTTATCCTTTCGGGTTTTGACAGGAGCGTCCTGCTTTTAACTTCGCCGATTGAAACTCCGGATTCTTTAAAGCACTTTTTAAAAAACTCCTTAGCGAATTGCTCTTTTGGCTTTCCGGATATGTTGATTTCGTCTTTAAGCCGTTTTTCATAGCTCGAATACACCTCGGACAGATTTTGCGGCTTGTTCAGAACCTTCAAAAACCAGCTGTTCTGAGTGTATTTCAAAGGAGGCTCCACGACCAGAATGTCCAGATTAACGGGTGACTCCATGTGCGTTTTTTTCCATTCATCCGGCGCTGTGTTGGCAACCAGATAAGCCACCTCGTAATAATACCTGCTTATCTCTTCCATACCGAGAGCCGGGAAAATAATGCTTTTCAGCTTATATTTTACCGCGCAGTCCAATGCTATTTTATAGCACAGCGTGAGATATTCCACCATATCTTCTTTGTCAAAGCTGCCGCCGGAAATGCTCTCCGGCGAATAAAACAACGGTTCCACAGTGAGGGGATTTTCTTCCCCGCCCATTGTATAAGGTCTGAACGGGGGCAGCCGGCTGACCGGAAACTTAGACTTGCGCCAATTGGGGTTATCTACGCAGACGTGAAAAATGTATTTATATTTTTCCAGCCCGTAAGCTTTTGTGATGGTGACTTCGGGGCTGTTTGCCAATATTCTCGAATGGTTGTAGTTTCCATATTCAATGGTGCTGTATTCATAAAGGAACTCCTCACCCGGCACATAGGCTTTTCCTTTGTCCATTTTGTAGAAATCGTTGATTCTTTTCGCATCGCCTTTCGAGTAAATATACCCGGTCAGTCCCGGGATGAGATTATCGTCGTGCATACGCGGCACCACAAGCGCATCGGCGCCAAGCTCTAAGAAGATATCGGGGTTAACTGTCTTTTCAACGAACATGATATATTCCTCCGTTCAACATTTTTTTTATTATATCATACTTCGACTCATTTTGCAATAGCATTTTGCATTGAGCGTCGGGCTGTTCCTTCGGAATCCCATGATACAACTATAAGTGTCTGCATAAAAAGCGCGTTTTTCCATGTATTGTTTTACGGTTGAAAACCGGCTCGTCACGGCAAGTCCGCCGGCAAATGACTCTGACTTCAGCAGAAGTCCAAGGTCGATGAACCCCCGGCATTTTGCGCCTTAGAGCGCGCTTTCATTAACCGAAATGCTCGGATCCCGACGTGATTTTGACGCAATTAAAACTCATGTGTCCGACAGTGCATTTATCTATTCAGCGGAAAAATTCGGTTGATATGAGAAAAGCTCCCTTAAAAACGAGGGAGCTTTTTCTTTACATTCTTAACGCCTCAGCGGGACGCAGCTTCGCCGCCTTTGCCGCCGGATACGCCCCGAAAACCGCGCCGATCGCCGCCGCCGCGACCGCCGAGATCGCCAGCGAACCCATGTTCACCGTGAACGGAACAGACATAATGACGCACCCTGCCAGCGACGCCAGAAGCCCGAGCGTTATCCCCGCAGCGCTGCCGAGCAGGGTCAGTATCACGCTTTCGGTCAGGAACTCCAGCCATATGTCGGAGCTTTTCGCGCCTATTGCCTTTTTTATGCCGATCTCGCGCGTTCGTTCGCCGACGCTCATCATCATTGTCGTCATCACCGATATCCCCGAAACCACCAATGATATCCCCGCGACCATTGACAGCGCGGTGGTGACTATATTCAGAATATCGTCCAGCTGCCCCTTTTGCGAGAGCAGATTATTGCAGACGTAGCCGTCCGTGAAGCCGTTTGTGCGGTTAAGCTCGTCGGTCACGCGGCGGACTATTGCCGTGTCGGAATTCATGTCGGTGAGCTTTACCGCGATCTTGTCATAGGTCGTCCGACCGCATAGCGCCTGCATCGTCGTTATCGGGATATACATAAATCCGGGCATAATATTCGTCAGCATTCCCTGTAATGACGAAAGCCCCGACCGCGCCACGCCGATTATTTCAAATTTGTGATACTTTCCGCCGAGAAACATAGAAAGCGTTTTTCCGACGACATTGCTTCTTCCGTAGCTCGCCAGCGCGAACTGCTCGTCGATAACGCATACCTTGGAGCGCGCGGCGGCGTCCGAGTTGTTAATAAGCCTGCCGTGCTCGGCCTCGAGCGAGATAAGCTTGTCGGCGGATTTGTCTACTCCCCAGACGTAACAGTCAAGGCGGCGGTTTATCATCTTTGCTTCGGTAACGCTCGCCATAAGCGGCATTACATCGCTTACTCCGTCGATATTGCGGACGGTTGAAACGTCGCCGTCGGTGAGCGTTACCGAAACGGAATTTTTCGCCGATTGTATCAGCAGAGTATCAACGCCCATTGTCACAAGCGTTTTGCTCACCTCGGACGTTCCGACCGCGCCGACCGTCGAGATAAGCACCACCGAAAACACCCCGACCGCGATGCCCGCCATTGTCAGCAGTGAGCGCGTTCTGCTTCTGAATATGTTTACGAGCAGCCTTGTAATCGTCATTTTTACCTCAATTCTCCGCAACTCTTATATAATTTCTCTCAGCGATCTCCTGCGGGTTCTCAAAGATGATATCGCTTGCCGAAACGCCCTTTCTGATCTCCGTGCCGTCGGCGAATTCCGCGCCCGTGAAAATATCGCGCCGTACAGCTTTCCCGTCCTCATAAATATAAACGTACTCGCCCGTATCGTCCTGCGCTATCGCGGAGTAGGGAAGAACGCAGATCTGCCGCGGCACGGAAAGCTGTATCTCGACCTCCGCCGACAGACCCGATTTAAGCCGTTCGTCCGGCTCGTCGGGAGTTATCGTTACGTCAACCACCGTTTCCAGCACCGCGCCGTTGTATTGATTTCTCGCCGATTGAGCGATTGCCGAGACCGTACCGAAAAATACGTCGTTTGGGTATGCCGCGAGGTAAAAGCAAACATTCTGCCCGACCGAGACCTTTGCGATATCCAGCTCGCTTATCGCCGCCGTGACCGCAAGCTCCTCCGTCTGCGCGACCGTGGCGATACTGTAACCGCTCTGCACCGCCTGTCCGCTGTTCGTCGTGGAAATAACACGCCCCGAGCAATCCGAGGTTATCTTCTCAGGAAGCAGGGCGACTGCCGTAGAAAGATTGCTCGCCGATATCGCCAGCGCCGCGACCTGCCCGAGGCTCTCGATAAGCGCGGCCGAGGATTCTCTGTCGATGACCGCAACGGTATCACCGACCTCAATCATATCGCCCTCGCGAACCATCAGCTTTTCAATGACCAGCGGCAGCGCGGAGGTGATCTCGTGCTGACCTAAGTAGGCAAGCTCGCCCGTTCCGGCTACGGATTCGTTGTAGCTCCTCACACTTGCCCTGAGCGTTTCGGAAACGGGCGTCGCGCTTTCCACCGCCCGCGGAACAGCTCCGGCGATCACCGCCAGAACCGCCCCGGTCCCCAAAACCGCTATCACTTTCTTCATCTGTATCAGCCCCTTCAATAAATTCAACAAATATATTGTTGCGGTATTAAGGGAAAATATTCCGCCGGTCAAGGAAAATTTTTTTGATTTCAAAAGCGGTAAATTATTGTTTTACGCAGTGGCGTTGGTGCTTTTTTGTAATTTGTTGCTTGTTGTGGTTTCGTTAATTTTAAGTAAAATGTTGACGCATAGTTG
>CAYWIP010000087.1:0-10701 GCA_964458395.1 uncultured Ruminococcus sp. | reverse complement strand
AAGGTTATTGCAACACTTTCATGCTTTGTGTTGCATTTACTTTTGCATTTGACGGCAATGAAGTCAAGCCCGGCATAACTCGCTTGACTTTATTGCGATATAGTGATATAATAAAATAATCAAGACAAAGAGGTAAAAACAATGATTGAGATCAAAGGCAGACACTTTTGCGAAAATTGCTTTGAGGAAACCCAAGCCTCCGCTTGTCCGCGCTGCGGATACGCGCCCGGCGAAAGCGCGGTAGATCACTCAATGCTCGCGCCGGGAAGCATTCTTCTCGGAAAGTACATAGTCGGGCAGGTCATCGGCAAGGGCGGCTTCGGCGTCACATATCTCGCCTATGATACAGTCAGGGACAAAAAGGTCGCGATAAAGGAGTATTTCCCCTACGGTATAGCGCGCCGCTCCGCGGAAAGCCCGAGGGTCTGCGTTACGTCGGGCGAAAACTCCGAAATCTTCGAGCTTGGCGCGGAGAAGTTTTACGAGGAGGCAAAGCTCGTATCCAGATTCAACGGCTCGCCCGACATCGTCGGCGTCTATGAGTTTTTCTACGAGAACGACACCGTATACCTTGTAATGGAGTATCTGCGCGGCAGAACGCTCAAGGATATATCCGCGAAGACGGGATCATCACCGCGCCGCAGGCTCTGTATATCGCGCGGCATGTATGCGCGGCGTTTTCTGTTGCTCACGGCGCTTCCGTGCTTCACCGCGACATCTCGCCCGACAATATAATCCTCTGCGACAACGGCGGCGTTAAGCTGATAGATTTCGGCTCGGCGCGTCAGCTCGTAGCCGAACATTCGCAGATCTTTTCCGTGATCTTAAAACCCGGCTTCGCACCGCCCGAGCAGTACCGGAAAAACGGAAATCAAGGTCCGTGGACGGACGTCTATTCATTGGGAGCAACGCTTTATTTCGCGCTTACCGGAGATATCCCCGAGGATCCCGTATCGCGCTTTGACGACGACGACACGTTCAGAACCAATCAGTTCGGCATAGACGACGGGCTGTGGGAGGTTATCGCAAGATCGACCAGGCTGAAAACCGAGGACAGATTTGCGGATATCCACGAAATGGAAAGCGTTCTGAGCAAGATCCCGATCGAGCCGGAACCGATAATCACCCCCAAAGACCCGACCGGCGATCCGGACGCGGAGCTTCACACCACCGCGCCGTTCGGACTGAACGGCACCCGCAGCCCCGGGAATTACAAGCAGCATATCAGCTTCACGTCCGAGCCGGAGAAAAAAAGATTCTTCGCCTCGCATAAACGTGCGGTAATTACGGCGGCGGGCTGCCTTGCGGTCATTGCCGCGGCGGCGATAATAATTTCGGTCATACTCAACAAGCCCGGCGTGAGCGGCGGCGGCTCCGACAACGATCCGCCCGAAAGTCCGGCGGCGTCCGATATGCTCTCCTCCGGCGAAACCTCCGAGCCGGATCCCAACGCCTACCTCTTCCGACTTCCCGACTACAAGACCAAGTTCTACTACGCCACACTCGACGAGGAAAGCAAGGCGCTTTACGAGAAGATCTACAACTGCATAGACAACGCGGAGGCAGCGCTAGATTTTCCGGAAAAAATAAAGTACGGCATTTTAAGCGAGGTGTACTTCAAGGTATTGTACGATAATCCGCAGTTCTGCTACGCTCAGGATTTCACCGCTATGTATTACGACTCGAACAAAAACAACGACGCCGACGACGATGAAGACGTTGAACAGATAAGACCGTATTATTTCTCCGACAATAATTCCAAAGCCAGGGGCTATATGCTCCGCGACCTGAGATCATGCGACTACGAGGGCGATATGATAGATAATCTCCGCATGGCTCACGACTCCCTGATCACAAAAGCGGAAATCGTAACCCGCTACGCCAACGCGACCTGCACCTCCGCTTACGGACCTCTTGTAAATAAACTCGGCGACGATATGGGCTTTGCGAAGGCGTTCTGCTTTTACGCTCAGGCATTCGGGCTTCAATGCTATGTCGTCGACGGGATGGTCAACGACGAGCTTCGCGCGTGGTGCAGAGTGGAGCTTGACGGCACATGGTACAACGTCGATGTTTACGGTGACAAGCTGGCGGGCGAGCTTGTCACCGAAATGGAGGTATCCTCAACCGGCAGGTGCTTCCACACCTATTTTCTCACAAACGACGAGTATATAAAAGCGCGCGGCTATACCCAATCCGAGGATTATGACCGTCTCTGGGCGGGAGAATACGCGGCGGACTCCCCCGAGAAAAATCTCTGCCTTGCGCGCGGGAACGAGCCTTATTTCGACGATCCCGACGCGGCATACGAGTATATTCTCTCCGCCTCCGCGGAGCTTTACGGCAGCGGAGAGCTTACCGCCGAGTGCTGCACAGCGCCCTACGCGGTCGATGCGCTGTGCGGTAAAATGAATAAACAATTTCTCTCCGATCTCAGCGAAAAGCACGGCATAACGCTCTCGGGCTTTATCGCGGAATACCTCCCCGACGGCTTCTCCGTCACTCTGACGGAATGATCTCATATCACGAAACCTCCCCGCACACGTTCGGGGAGGTTTTTCTGTTTTCGGAAAACGTCTTGATTTTTCCAAAACGATATGTTATAATAATAAAAGATATGTCGGAGCAATTCATTTCGGATAGGGGGGGAACGCCTTGTGAAAACAACGGATCTTGAGGAAGAATTGAGGAGAGCCGAAGACTTTAACGAGGGAATGATCGAAAACAACGCGCCCCCGGAGCTTCACATACTTCTCAATAAGTACATAGACGAAAAGGCTCTGTCCAAGGCGGAGGTCATACGAAAGCTGAATATCGACCGCAATTACGGTTATCAGATATTGAAAGGCTCGCGGATCCCCACACGGAACTGTCTGCTGCAGCTTTCGCTCATGCTTGAGCTGAACGAATCGCAGATAAGCGATCTGCTCCGTCTTGCGGGAAAATCCCCGCTCTATGTCCGCAACGTAGTCGACGCACGGGTTTTCTATGCGGTAAATCACCATATGGAGTATTTTGAAGCGTTAGACTTTATCTGGGGCGGAAGCATTATCTGACCTCCCGCAATACGACGTTTCCGCCTCGGCTTTCAGCTCAGGCGGCTTTTTTGCATTAGCCGCGGAAATTTCCAATGCCCCCGAAAATATGCTTTTTGCAGACCGCGCGGGTCGGGACACACAGCACGAGCGCCGTTCAGACTGTATATATCTGATCGTTCCCGCTTCGGCGGAACATCAGAACTGCGATAAACAGCACCGTCATTTCGACGATAACCATAACGACAAACGCCGCAGGCATTGCCCGAAAATCAACGCCGACATTGAGAGCCATTCCCGCATACGCGGAAATAAGCCCGAAGATCATCTTCACAAACGCGCAGGCAAGCGCTCCCGAAATAACGGAAACAGGGAGAAGCAGCGCGATGTTTTCTGCGGCGAACGCTCCGAAAATATGAGCTCTCCCACACCCGAACGCGTCCGCTGCCGTAATGAAAAGCGTCTTTTCCTTGATGTAGTTTGACGTCATAATTATCCGTATCAGCACATAGATCAGCGCGACCGCTCCCGCCGCGAGATACATCAGGTTGCCGATAAACGAATTCAGCCCCGAGAGCTTTTCAATCGCCATACTTGTTATCGAGCTTTGAACAACGTCGTTGAGCTTTCCCTCCGCACCGTAACGCTCCTTTAAATACTTATACGCATCGTCAAGCCTGTCGGTCGTGCAGTATGTTTCGATAAAATTATATTCGCTTTCGGAATTCACCAGAAACCCGATATGCGTCCGCTCGACCCATAACTCATAGCCGTCAAGGGCGTTGATCTCCGTGAACCGTTCCGAGAACACTCCGACGATAACCGTATCGTCAAGAACGATCTCGTCGGGCAGCCGGTCACAGACCTCGCGCGAAATCGTTACCGGCTTGCCGAGTATCACGCCGTAGTCCTTGAAGTGCGCGCTTCTGAGCCGGCTCTCGCAGATTATCATCTCTCCCGAGCGCTCCGGCATTCTCCCCGCCACAAGCAGTTCTTCCCCGCCGAGCGCATGGTATTCGTCAAGGTACGTCTTCGGGATAAGCCCCTCGGCGTCGGGGGATTGCTCGTAAAAAAGGTTTATCTCAAATTTGCCCGCGCCTTCTATTTCGATAAAACTGTCGTCCGCCAGCTCGCCCCAATAGTGCGGACGCGCTTCGAGAATATACGGGCACTTTGAAATATTTTCCAGTTCCCCGATATCCGTGTGAACGGCGACGCAGTTTCCGCTGCTGCGCGTTCTCATCAGCTCCGAAACCGCCCCCGAAAGCGAACGCGTAAACAGCCCCGCCGAAAAAAGCGCAAAGCTGAAAAACAGCAGACAAAAGGCGCTTCCGAGGGTTCTCAGGGGATAACGGCGTATGTTCAGAAGCGCTAATTTGAGCGACAATTTCATCGGTTAGCCACCTCGCCCTCCGAGGACGTTTTCGCCATATTCATCAGCAGAGAAACCGCCGCCGCCAAAACGCAAACGGCAAAGCAAATAACGAAATACGCCGCGTAATTCACCGGCTCGACGCCCATGCCAAGCAGTTCCCCCGCCCATTTGTCCACCGGCTTATCCAGCAGAACGCTCAGCAAAAATCCGACCGCGCTGCCGATAAAGCACAGCGGCGCAAAAACCGCGCACAGACACCCGAAAAGCCGGGTTCTTCTTATGCCCATTCTGAAAAGTATGCGCACGAATTCGCCGCGCTTTGACAGGTACATTCCGATAAAAGCGAAAATGTACAGCGCGCAGACCGCCGTCAGCACCGCGATAATAACGCTCATTCCCGCTTTAAGTCCGCGGTATCCGTCGCATAGCGCAAGAATACCCTCGTCGTCGCTGTAGTTTTCGGGGGTGAGGTATTCGGATATCTCCAGAAGCCTGTCCGCGTCCGGGATCATCAGCGAGAATTCGTCCGCGTCGGGGTTAGGGTCGAAGATGATAAAGCTGTACAGATCCGTGGACAGCGGAATGGTTCTGCCCGCTTCATACTCTCTGTCCGCGATATTCACCGAGCCGCCGTTCACGCAGTCCAGCTCCTCGGCAAGCTCCGCACTGAGATAAATGCTGTCCTCCCTGAGCGAAAAATTTCCCAAAGCATACAGCGGAACCAGTACGCTCGGGGTTATCCGATCGCCCTCCGAAACAACGCAAAGCCCGCCGTTGTAGCCGGGAATATCGACCGACCTTTCGCCATGCGCGAGCGTGATATTGTAGGTAAGCCCCGCGCCCCTCGCAAAAACGGGGAGATCTTCATATACCGACGGCTCTGAGGGCAGCGCGCTCATCTCCAGCGTCATAACGCCGCCGTCGTTAAACTGCGTGAAAAAGCCGTCGAAGATCTGCCGGCTGTAATTCGCCAGAACGCAAATGACCGCAAGCAGGATCGCCAGTCCCGCCGCGAAGTACGAGAAATACAGTTTGTTTTTCAGAAGCTCCTTAAGAGAAATGTTAAGTATTTTCATTGATGATCTCTCCGTCAAGCATTTCAATGATCCTGTCGGCTTTAAGCGCGTCCTCGTGCTGGTGAGTTACCATAACCACGGTCGTGCCGCGTGTTTTGATGTCGACGAAAAGCTCCATTACGGAATCGCTTGTTTTCTTGTCGAGATTGCCGCAGGGCTCGTCCGCGAAGACGATACCCGGACGGTTGACGAGCGCCCTTGCTATCGCCGTGCGCTACTTTTCTCCGCCCGAGAGCCGCTCGGCGGGCTTACCGAGAAGCTTCGTTATCCCTATAAACTCCGCCGTCTCGAGAACGCGCTGTCTGCGCTCGGCTTTGGAAATCCCGCCGATAAGCATGGGGAGCTCAATATTCTCAAACGCGGTGTACTTCGGTTCGAGCGCGTAGGACTGAAACACAAAGCCCATTGCCGTGTTTCTGAAGCGCGAGCGCTCCGACGTTTTCAGCGCGTGAATATCCCTGCCGCCGATCGTCACGCTGCCCGAATCGGGCGCGAGAAGTCCGCCCAGACATTTCAGAAGCGTACTCTTTCCGCTGCCCGATCTGCCCGTTACCGCGACGAATTCGCCGTCGGATATTGAAAAGCTGACGTTATTTACCGCCGTTTGTTCGGCGTATTTTTTTACCAGATTTTATACCAGATTTTTTACCTCTATCATTGCATCTCCGTAAATTCGTATCTTGTAAGACTGTCCGTTATCTTTGTCGTTCCGGAGAGAACGTATTCGCTGCGGACTCCTCCGTTGTCGGCGTTGTCCTCGTATTCCGAGTAATTCGTCCTGACCGCGTTTTCGGGCGTGAAGTCCTTGGGAACGAGCAGTATAATTAGCTTCGATTCCCCGGGGTTATTACCCTCCCACATATAATGGTTCGAGAACGTGCCCGTTATCTCAACGGTACTCCCGTTTATCGCCGCGACCGTTTTTTCGAGCACGGTCGACGGCACTCGGACAAGCAGCAGATCGCCGTCGGCAAGCCGCTCACGGTAAGATCTGAACAGAACATGGATGATCGAATACTCGTCAAGCACCTCGTCGTTCTCAAAGAAATCCATAAAGCCCTGCTCCGCCGTTATCCTGAACATAGTGCAGCACTCGTTTTCAAACAGATACGGCGCATTGTGTTTGTCAATGTAGGCGGAGGCAAAGCTGTCGTGAACGACCTCGGCGATATCGAGCGAGATGTTCCAATCGGTTATATCCTTTTCGGTCTCCAACAGGCAGTAATATGTTATGTCGCGTTCCACGGCGCGCGGCGTTTTCACAGCGAGCAGCTTTACCGTGCAGTCGTTTCCGTTCCGGACCGCGTCTATCACCGTGAAATCAATATCTTCTCCGGGCTTGTTGAATTTGACGACGGCAAGGTCGCGTGTTTTGAGGAACTCTGCGGAATAGCGCTCCTCCTTTGCCGTTTTTTGAGAGTTGAAATTATAGTCGGCGAGCGCCGATTTTTTGAACGAATTGAAATCGGCGTACTTCTCGACCGCGTATTCGCTGTCAATTCTCTCGTATGGCATTTGGTAAACCCGGCTGCCCTGCACGGACGGGATCCATTTGTTTTCCTCTCCTCCACAGGCGGTGCAGCATATGACGATACAGAAAAAAAGCGGCGGAAATAATGCTTTGACGATTGCTTTCATATGCGCCTCCATACGGTTAAATTATAATTTAATTATACATTATAAAAGAAAGTTTGTCAAGCTGTATCGGTTATTAAACAAAAACTATATATTGTGTATAACAAAAACAGTTATAACGGAAAATTGTAATAATTCCCGAAAAACTGTAACCGTTTTGTAACCGGATTGTAACCGCTTTGTAATTGCATTCCGGAATAATTTGTGATATACTTAAAACAGAAACAGAAAGACCTCTCCACAGTCTTTAAAGCGTTTCAAAAAATATATATAATTACACAGGAGGAAACATTATGAAAAAGTTCACAACAATTATTTGCACACTCGCCATGCTCGCTTCGCTTACCGCGTGCAGCAGCAACGGCGCCCCGAGCGGAGATTTTCCCGACGATAAACAGATAGTCGTAAACGATCCCGCTGACAAAGCGCCCGAAAGCAAACCCGATGACAGCTCTGCCGAGAGCGGTTCCGACGAGAAAACCGAAAGCAAAACAGACGAGAAGGCTTCGGAAAATACCGACAGTAAGACGGACGATAAAAACAGCGCCCCCGAGGAGAACGGCGGTGACAGCTCAGCGGAAAACACGGAAAAAACAGATAGCAAGGAGAACAAAACAGAAAACGATAACAAGCAGACAAACGACGCGGAGCGCACGCTTCCGCTTGAGCAATACCCCGACGGCTCGTATTTTACATACGACGGCAAGCCTTGTACCGACCACGACAAATGCAGCTGGGACACCGAATGCAACTGCGTGAACTTCGACCGTTCCATTCAGTCTATGGGTTTTGCGAAGTATGTTTATTTTCAGGTTACCGGCAGACACGTTTCGCCCGAAAACAAAACCGAAATCGACGCGGATATAACCGCGGAGAGCGCGAAATCGACGCTTATGGGCGTACCGCTCGGAACGTATATCGCGGTAACGCAGGGTAACGACGTGCCGCATTTTATGATCGCGGTCGACGCCGACGAAAACGGTATTACCGTGTATCAGGCGAACTACGGCGGCGGATGCGTCGTCAGAGTAACGGATTTTTCGTGGGCGGACTTCGCGGAGAAATTCCCGCACCTCGATCACTATGTTAAATGATAACAAGTAATTTTGCCATAAAATCCTCTTAAAGCGCCCCGTCCGGACAACAGCCCGGGCGGGGCGGTCAATTTGCGCGGCTTGACAAATCCGCGCGGATATGCTAGAATATTAACATATAAGCGGGAGGGATTTTTATGGGAACACGCGTTGCGGTCATGAGCATTATCGTCGAAAACGGGGAGACCGTTCAGCGGCTGAACGAGATACTTCACGAATACGGGGACTATATTATCGGGAGAATGGGAATACCGTACAGAAAGCGGAAAATACACATTATAAGCATCGCCGTCGACGCGCCGCAGGACACCATTTCCACGCTCGCGGGGCGGATCGGCGGTCTGCGCGGCATAACCGTCAAGACTGCTTTTTCGGGCGTAAAGTCGGACGAGTGATATCGGCGGGCGGACGAAAATTTCCGATTTTGCCGTTCGGCATGAAAGACAGCGTTTTATCAAATTCGGAAAAAAGTTGAAAAACCCCTTTACAAATCGTTTTTTTTGTGGTATAATATTTGTGTTGTGCAATTCCGCACATAATAAAATCCGTTCTCACGGGCAGCGGATCTCGCTCCAAAGGAGAAACACCATGTCCTTGTACTGTGACAACGGAGAAATTTCAAGAGGTGTACTATGTTAAGAAAAGAAGAAAAGACCGCGGTTATCGAAGCTAACCGCAAGCACGAAAACGACACGGGTTCGCCCGAGGTTCAGATCGCTATCCTTACCAAGAGGATCAATGACCTTACCGAGCATATCAAGGTTCACAAGAAGGACCACCACTCCACGCGCGGACTTCTGAAAATGGTTGGACGCAGAAGAAACCTGCTCAACTACCTCCAGAAGAAGGACATTGAGCGTTATCGTGCTATCGTTGCAAAGCTCGGCTTGCGTAAGTAATTGAGAACTAAGGGCAGGAGAGCGCTTTTCTGCCCTTTTTTCGCTTTAACGCGCAATGCCAAAGAGAGCGCAGAGCTGCATAAAATTGAGCTTCTGTATCACATACAGAGGTTGACTTTTTTGCAGAATGTCTGTGCTTTCGGAGAATGAGTTAATAATTCGGATATCAAATTATGAAAGGACAAAGACAAATGTTTGAGAATTACAAGGTATTCAAAACTACGTTTGCGGGCAGAGAGCTTACCGTCGAAACCGGAAAGGTCTGCGGTCTGGCTAACGGCTCGTGCTGGGTACGCTACGGCGAGACCGTTGTTATGGTAAACGTTACCGCTTCCCCCAAGCCCCGTGACGGCGTGGATTTCTTCCCGCTCGCTGTGGACTACGAGGAGAAGCTTTACTCCGTCGGAAAGATCCCCGGCGGCTTTCTGAAGCGCGAGGGCAGACCGAGCGAAAAGGCTATTCTGACCTCCCGCGTGGTTGACCGTCCCATGCGCCCGTTGTTCCCGAAAGATATGAGAAACGACGTGGCGATCACCATGACCGTACTTGCGGTCGACCCCGACTGCTCTCCCGAGATACTCGGAATGATCGGCGCGTCTATCGCGGTATCTATCTCCGACGTTCCGTGGAACGGTCCTATCGGCGGTATTTCCGTCGGTCTGGTTGACGGCGAGATCGTGCTTATGCCCGATCAGGAGCAGAGAGCGAAATCCGACCTCAATCTGACGGTCGCAAGCTCCGAGAAAAAGGTCGTTATGATCGAAGCGGGCGCGAACGAGGTTCCCGACGACGTGATGTTCAACGCGATCATGGCGGGTCACGACGAGATCGTAAAGAGCCTTATCCCGTTCATCAAGGACATTCAGGCGCAGATCGGCAAACCCAAGTTCTCGTTTGAGAGCATGGAGGTCGACCACGATATGTACGACGCTATCTCCGAATTCGCTATCGAAAAGGTTCGCTACGCGATGGACACCGACGACAAGAATATCCGCGAGGAGCGTCTGCAGCCCGTATACGCGGAGGTTCACGAAAAGTTTGACGAGCAGTACCCCGAGCAGACCGCGATGATCGACGAGTGTATGTACAAGCTCCAGAAGTTCGTTGTACGCCGCTGGCTGCTTGACGACGGCAAGCGCGTTGACGGACGCGCGCTCGACCAGATGAGACCGCTCGCCGCAGAAGTCGCTGTTCTGCCGAGAGTTCACGGCTCGGGTATCTTCACGCGCGGTCAGACGCAGGTAATGACGATATGCACGCTCGGTCCCGTTTCCGACTCCCAGAAGCTGGAGGGTCTCGACGACGAGGACGGCAAGCGTTATATGCACCACTACAACTTCCCCGCTTACTCGGTCGGCGAAACAAAGGCTTCGCGCGGTCCGGGCAGACGCGAGATCGGTCACGGCGCGCTCGCCGAGAGAGCGCTCGTTCCCGTTATCCCGTCGGTCGAGGAATTCCCCTACGCGATAAGATTGGTTTCGGAGGTTCTGTCCTCCAACGGTTCGACTTCGCAAGGCTCGGTTTGCGGCTCGACGCTGGCGCTTATGGACGCGGGCGTTCCGATAAAGAAGCCCGTTGCGGGTATCT
>CAYWIP010000086.1:0-10935 GCA_964458395.1 uncultured Ruminococcus sp. | reverse complement strand
TGTCCTCTCGCAACCGTGCGTCAACATAATAATTAAAATAAACGAAACCACAACAAACAACTGATTAAAAAAGCCCGGCACAGTGTCACTAAAATTAACGAAACCACAACAAGCAACAGATTACAAAAAATCCCTGCGCATTGCCGCTGATATAAATTCAAATTTAAATAATAGGCGGCAGGCGCTTCAAAAAGCGTCTGCCGCAAACCTATCACTTTCTTACCGCCATTTTAAGGATATCGCCGAATTTGATACGATTTCCGTTGTGCAGAATGATAGCCTCGTAGACCTTGCTGACTATCACCGCGATGAGCACCACCGCCGCCGCCAGCACCGCTACCGCGATCAGCGACTGCACCGTGTCGAGAGTGCCGAGCATTATCGCGCTCGGCAGCGCAAACGGCGAGCTTACCGGGAAGTAATACGAGAATATCTGCACCGGATTTGTGGTCGCCGCGCCCGTGTCAAGCGAATCCACATTGAAGATAACGGGGAAATACGCAAGATACATTCCGAGAACGCCCAGTATCGAGTACGGACCCATGGCCTGCTGCAAGTCCTCCATACGAGAAACGGAAGCGCCCACCAGCGCCGCCACCAGCGAGAAGAACATAAATCCGAGCAGGAAAATAATGATTATCAGAATAATGTTCAGCGGACTGAAGCCTGCCGCGAGATCGTTCATAGCTTCTGCGATCTGCATTTCGGAGGTCTGGATATCGCCAAGCCCCTGCGACGCGTTCTGAAGCGCCTGCTGAATTTCGGGATCGTTCGCGATCTTTATCGCTTCGCTCATCCAGCCAAACGGAGAGGATAAAAGGAAGCTGAGGAATCCAACGACGCCGATCAGGATAAACTGCCCGAAGCTTACGATACACATAGCCAGAACCTTGCCGATAACCACCGCGAGGGGTCTTACTGACGTGAGCAGCAGCTCCATAACGCGGCTTGTTTTTTCTGTCGCGATAGACTGCGCGACGATCTGCCCGTAGCTGAATATCAGCAAAAACAGCACCAGCGACACCACTATCGGCACGAAGTAGTTCATAGCGCTCTGGATAAAGTTCCATTCCTTAGCGCCCGCTTCGACGCGCGAGGTGGATATGGAGATCTGCGTGGAGGCGTAGTTTTCGGGAGAAACGCCCGCGTTGAGCAGCACTCTGCGGTTGATAAGCTCGCTGATTACGGTGTTCAGCGTGTCAACGTCGCCGCCGTTTGTTTCAGAGGTGTAATAGGTCTTGACGTCATAGCCGATAACTGCGTCGTTTTCGCCGAGCGCCGCCGTTATCTGCACTGCCGCGCGGACATTCTCGGAGACTTCAAGCTCCTTTACAAGCTCTTCAAGACTTTTTTCGGAGACCGCGAGCTTGCCCGGCATAAGCGCTTCAAGCTCCGCGGTGTCGTCCGCCGCGAGTATTTTGGGGTCGTCATAGATGTACACAGCGTCAAAATCACCAAACGGATCTTCGCTGCTATCACCGCCGATTATTCCGCCAATGCCGCTGTCGTCGCCGCCGAGCATCGCGGGGAGTACGTTGGTCAGCACGCAAAGCGTCGCCACGATAAGGCAGGTGATTATATTGCCCACTATGAACGATTTGGTCTTGATATGTTGAATAAGCGTAAATCTGAATACTTTTTGCCAGCCGTTAGTTTTCACTTGACTCACCAACCTTTTCTATAAACAATTCATTGAGCGTAGGCTCGCGAAGCTCATACCTGATAAGCGGTATTTTCCGTTCGATTATCATATTCAGAAGCTTATGCGCCTGTTCCTCGCTCTGAACGTTGTAGCTCGAACCGTTCGGGGTTTCCTCGGTCGCGGCAAGTCCGCATTCCGCGGCAAGCGGCGAGATGTTCCCCTCCGCCTTAACAGTGAGCTTCACGCGCCCGTAGCCCTTTTTTATTTCATTGAGATTTCCCTGCAATACGGTTTTTCCCTTGTTCATTATAACAATATCGCGGCAGAATTCCTCGATAGTCGTCATCTGGTGCGAGGACATTATGATGTACTTGTTCTTCTTCATTTCCTCGCGGATAACTCCCTTGAACAGCTCCGCGTTTACGGGGTCAAGACCGGACAGCGGCTCATCGAGTATGATAAGCTCCGGATTCGGTGCAAGCGCCGCGATAAGCTGTATCTTCTGCTGATTTCCTTTTGAGAGCTGCTCGGCGCGCTTATTTCTGTGTTCGCCTACCGACAGGCGTTCAAACCAGTAGTCAAGCGCCTTTACTGCGTCCTGACGGCGCATTCCTTTAAGCGTACAGAAATAGATCAGCTGATCCATTATCTTGATTTTCGGGTACAGTCCGCGCTCCTCGGCGAGGTAGCCTATAGGCTTCTCCGCGGCGAGAAACGGCTTTCCGTCCCACCTGACTTCGCCGCTCTCGGCAGCGAGCATTCCGAGTATAATACGTATCGAGGTGGTTTTTCCCGCACCGTTAGTGCCCAGCAGCGCAAATACTCCGGGAGAAGTTATCTCAAACGTAAGATCGTCAACGGCGGTATAGCTGCCGTATTTCTTGACGATATTGGTGACCGATAATCCCATTTTTACCAACGCTCCTTTTTAAGTGTTATCTGTTGATACTGTTTATATATCACATAAACAGTATACAATATTTTTCCGTTTTTGTCAAGAGGGTTTATAAAAAATTTGTGCGGTTTCTGTAACATTCATAGGAATTGCAAAAAACACACAAAATGTTATATATCCATAATTTTTCGGATCGGTGATATCATTTTGATATCACCTACTTGATTATAACATATCCGGATAAGTTTGTCAATATGTTAAAGTTAAATTTACCGCGTTACAATAAAAATAATTTTCCAAAACCGCTTGACAACCTCGGAAAAATCTGCTATAATAATTAAGTTAATCGTTAATAACGACGATGACCCCTTTCCCGTATGAGAAAATACGGGATATATATCCATAAGGAGGTGCTTATAAATGGCAAAGCTCAGTGAAAAGTACGAGGCAGTGATCGTTTTCTCCCTCAAAAAGGACGAGGAGCAGATCAAGGCGCTTACCGCGAAGTTCTCGGATCTTATCAAGGCTAACGGTACTCTTACCAACATTGACGAGTGGGGCAAGAGAAAGCTGGCTTACGAGATCAATTATGAGAGCGAGGGCTACTACGTTCTCTATAATTTCGAGTCCAAGCCCGATTTCCCCGCAGAGCTGGAGCGTATCATCAACATCACCGATGGCGTTCTGCGCTCGATCGTTGTTCTTGCGAAGTGATGAATAGTTTGTTGTCGGAATTTTAAGATGAAGATTTATCGAATGGTTGTTTTGGAGGTGTTTTCATGTATAATAAGGTTATCATGATGGGTCGCATTGTCAATGATCTCGAGCTTAAAACTACCCCTACGGGCGTTAGCGTGTGTTCTTTCCGTATCGCGGTAGACAGACGTTTTCAGACGAAGGGCGAGGAGAGAAAGTCGGACTTTTTCAATGTTGTCGCATGGCGTCAGCAGGCGGAATTTCTGACAAGATATTTTTCTAAGGGCAAGATGATACTCGTTGAGGGCGAGATGACCACCAGACAATATACCGATAAAAACGGAAATCCGAACACATGGTATGAGATCGTTGCGGACAGGCTCAGCTTTACGGGCGAGAAAGCAACGGGCGGTGCAGGCGGATATGGCGGAGGCTACGGCGCGCCGCCTCCCGAGGAGCCGGCGCAATACGGCGGAGGTTATTCCGCACCGCAGAGCGCTCCCGCTTCGCAGCCCGCACAGCAGGCTTCTCAGACACCCGCGCCCGATTTTTCAAACGCGGATTCCGACGATTACCCGTTCTGATCGAGAACACGGCGGCATTAGTACCGCACAATTGAAACGAATTTTCCGAAATTTTACAGGAGGTAAGGTATCATGGCTGATAGGATCGAAAGATCGGCTCACCCCGTTAAGCGCGCACGCAAAAAGGTTTGTATGTTCTGCGCTGACAGAACCGAGTTTATTGATTACAAGGACGTCGCAAAGCTTAAGAAGTATATGACCGAGCGCGCGAAGATTCTGCCCCGCAGAGTTACCGGCTGCTGCGCTTATCATCAGAGAGAGCTGACGACCGCGATCAAGAGAGCAAGACAGCTCGCGCTCATTCCGTACGCTGCGGATTGATCTTGATTGGAATTTAAAGCATAAAGCCGCGATTTTAGTCGTGTGTGATTTTAAAATTTTTCGGTGTCGAGCAGAAACGCTTGACACCGAATTTTCTTTGAAACGAAATAGGACAGGCGGCTCGCCTGCGCGGCTTTTTTGTGCTATTTTATATTTTCGGTATCCAGAACCAGCGCGCGCTCATATCCGGAATTATACTCGTTCAACTCAAAAAAGTAAATTTTCCCGTCATGAATAAGGCTTTCGTAGTTGGAGCGCTCATCCTCAATAACGATAATCGACTTTTTCTCGTCGCTGTAAAACATCGGGAACATCTTACTCCGCCAACCGGTAAAGAGATTGCAGTCCCAGACAGCGTATCCGTCCTCAAAGCTGACGTCGTACACGCTGACAACGCCGTTCGCGCGGAAGATATTGAACTGCTTTCCATCCTTGAGATAGCCCAGTATCGTGCTGTCCTCGCCGTCCGCGCTGCGATACGAGTAAGCCATTTCGTCCGACGGGAATATTTTGAGCGACTCCGCGGGCAGACCGTATTCTTCGGGAACAAACAGCGGCTCGGCTTGGCTAACAAACATTCCGTCACCGACATAAAAGGCGAGCTTATCCTTGTATATTACGGGCGCGCCCGCGCAATAACAGAAATCCTCAAATTCGTCCTTTTCAATATCGTACTTCACTATTGTGTTTCTGGCGTACATTGCCTTATCCTCGATGTCGTAGAATCTTCTTGATTCCTCCTGTTCCAGATAAACGGCATTGCCGCATATGACCGCGTTTGTCGCGTGCGGCAGCGTTAATCTGTATATCCGCTTTTCGGTCATATCGCCGAGATTCAGCAGATACAGATCGACAAGCTCCGTTGACGCTATCGAGTCGAAGCGGTTGAGAACCGCCTTATAATACAGGATATACTCATTATTGCAATATAGGATAATCGAGACCATGCGTTTTGAATCGACCTCCGAGTACTTTGGAAAGAGCGCTTTATATTCGCCGCCGAGCGTATAAATTCCGTATTCGCATTTGTCGTCAAAGACAGCAACACCTGTGTTTATACTTTCTCCTCCGGCTAGCACGACAAATCTGTCATCGCCGACAGGCGCGATTATTTCTCCGATATTCAAATTCTTGGGAATATCAAAGCTCTCGTACTCGCCGTCGTAGACCGCCGTCCGCGCGTCAAGCGTGATGAACTGCTCCTCAAAACTCGTTTCTGTCTGGGCGCTGAGCCGCTCGTCGGTCTCGTAGATCCTGTGTAACATTTGAGCAGCCCGCCATGCAGCACGCCGCCGTTAAAGTAAATAATGCAATAGCTTTTTTCATGATTTGTCCTCCTGCGATTTGTAAGATTTTTAAATTTGCAGATCATTTCAGTGAATCAATAAGCTTGTCAATATTTTCGATCCACTTCGGGAAAAGCTCCTCGTTTTCCTCCCAAAGCCCGTAAAGCTCCGATTCGCCGCTTTTGACGATTCGGAATGTCTCTGCCGCTTTTCCCTTTAAGCGAGATAAGTCCTCGGCTTTAGCGCGGTCGATCAGTACCGCGTAATACTCGTTATAATGTTCGCGCTGCTCGTCCGTTTCGAGAGGGAAGTCCGACAGCAGCACCCAGCCCGCGTTCCCCGCCGATACCGCGACAAGCGCCGCGGCTACAAGTCCGTACTCGCAGATGTCGTATTCAAGCCCGTCCTTTTTCGCGAGAACATCGTCCAGTATACGCTCGATATCCGCGGCGAGATTTTCGCTTTCCTCAAGCTCGTCGAACGCGTCCAATGCTCCGTCGTCGCATAAGATCCTGTAATCCCAGCAGCCCATAATTATCCTCCCTTTGAATTGTCGTTTTTGTCAAGCCGTTTAAGATAAGCCATACCCTTTTGTGCCTGCTCGTATTCGTCGCGGTGTTTTATCCGGTAGCGCCGTCCGTCCTTGACGAAATTCGAGCCTGTCTGGTGAAAGTCGAACATAACGCCGTACCGCAGACAGGTTTCGCGAATACGCTTTACCCAGTCGAAATCGCACGTCCTCGCGTTCTCGTAGCTCTCGCCGCCAACGGATACCTGCTCGATAAGCCCGCTTTTCAGATAGCCGTCCAGCTCGACATATTCCAGAATTGGCGAGATAAAAAGAACGCGGTGCTTTATCTTCGCGTCAAGCAAAAACGGTATCCGCTTATCCGCCATAGCCTGATTTTCGCAGCTTACCGCGATAACGACGTTGTCCCAGCCCTCGCCCCAATCCTCGGGAACGCACTGCGAAAACCGCGCTATCCGTTTCGTCGGAATAAGGAACGTAACGTCGCCGCGCTGTCGTATCATATCCCAAGCCTCTCCGCGCCACTCATCCGCCTCCTCGATAAAGAAATCCGAGGTAAAGCATGAGCCGAGCACCGTTCCGGACGGCACCTTGTATTCACCGCGGCGGTTCTTTTTCAGCGGAAGATCAAAATTCGTCTTGTTCCTTTTGACCTCGCTTGAATTTTTATCGCGGAATGAGTCCTGATAATATACATAGCAGTTCATACAACCCGGACTGCACTTATGGCAGCCGTGCCATGGATTCCACAGCATATTTCCTCCAATAACGCGCGGCTTGCCCCAACCGGAACAAGTCGCCCAATGACTTTAGAACAAGTTCTTATTCCAGCATACTCTCTGCCTTGGAGACCAGTCCGTCCACGTGATCGTTTATCTCGGAAACGGCGTTCATAGCTTCGCTTATGTCGCTGCCCTTGCCCATTGTCGCGGAGATATTGTCGCGCACATCGTTCATCATTTTCTGTATCTCGACCATCTTCTTGTTAATGCTCGCAACGATATCGTTGACCGTCTTTATGTCGCCGAATACAAGCGCGTTGCTCTTTTCCGCTTCCGCGACAGCCTCCTGCGAGTGATTGGCGAGCTTGCCGACCTCCTGCGCCACGACCGCGAAGCCCTTGCCCGCGTCACCTGCGCGCGCTGCCTCTATGCTCGCGTTTATCGAGAGTATGTTTATCTGACGCGCAATGTCGCTGATGTCGTGCGTCGTTTCTGAGAAGCCAGCGACGCTGCCGTTTATTGACTCCATTGCCGCGTTGATCTCCTCGCTCTGGCGGCGAAGCTCGTCGAGAATTTCCGACAGCCCGAGTATCTGGGTGTGGTTGGTGCTGTTAAGCTCGGAAATATCTCCCACAGCCTCCTTGACCTCGCCGATATTCTGCGTAAGCTGCGAAACGACCTGATTAAGCTCGCTCGTTACCTCGCCGATAGCGGTGTTGGTTTCCTCAATATGACTGCGGCGGATATCCGCTTCGTGCTGCATATACTGCGCGCAGCTGGTTATCGCCGAAACTCCCTTGATGATAGCCTCCGCCATTTTCCGGCAAGTCGGGAAACCGCAGGAGTGGCAGTTGTAGTTGCGCTCCGTTTCGGTGGTCTTGCACATTTTCGTGAGCATATCATCTATCTGCTCTTCGGTAACGTTTATCTTCCTGATATCCTCGGGCGTGTACTGACGGATAAAATCGGACAGTCTGAGCTGCTTGTCAAACTGCAGGAACTGCTTGTCACGGTGCTTGCGGTCGAACTTTACCCGTTTGGTGCGGTTGTACTTTTCAATGCCGTTCATAATGCCGCTCATACGGTAGATCGACATTTCCTGACCGATAGCCGGACCGCTGCCGCAGCCGTTGTCGCACGACAGCACGTCGAACACGTCGGGGAGGTCGCGAGCGCCGACGGTTGAATACAGATCAAGATCCTTATAGACGGTAGACGTGCCCTCCGAGGTGATAACGTTGAGGTTGGGATTCTCCAGCTCCAGACAAGCCTTAAGTCCTCCGGGGCGCGGATAAACCGCTCCCATGCTGCCCTGCATTCCCGAGAATTCAAAATTGGAGCGCACCTTTCTGAGTGAATCGAAATTTGTGCCGTTCTTTTTCAGGAGCTGCCCCAGACGCTCAAACGTAACGTTATACTCGACCAGACCGGTTTCGCGGAACTCGTCCATTTTCGCGATACACGGCGAAAGCGCCGCGATCTTGGTGTTCTCGCCGAGATATTTTTTCAGGTATATCGCCGTGCAGAGCATTGGCGAATGAACCGGCGAAAGGCTTTTCAGCGCGTCATGGCAGAACTTCTTTATGTAATTTACGATAGCCGGGCAGGGAGCGGAGATGAGCTTGGTCTTGGGGTGCTGCTCCAGATAACGGATATGTCCCCATGTGCAGATGTCCGCGCCGAACGATACGTCGTATATCTTCTCCACGCCGTTCTTTTTCAGTATGTCCAGAACATTCCGCCAGCAGCCGTCAAACGACACCTTGACGGCGGGCGCGCAAATAGCGATTATCTTCTGACCGCTCTTAAGATCCGCCCAGAAGCGCTCGGTGTCGTCCTCGTAGCTCCGCGCGTTATGGTTGCATATCTTTACGCAGGCGCCGCAGCGTATGCATTTGTCGGGGTTAATATTGAAGCGGACATTTCCGTTTTCATCGTGTTCAACGGTATTCGCCTCAATAGAAGGGCAAACTCTTATGCAGTTGTTGCAGGCAACGCATTTCGTTCCGTCAAATGTGATCATTTCAATTCTCCTATGCATTAAATTGCCGAATTCTTCCTCTTACCTATAAATAACCGCACAGAAAGAATTATCTGTCCGTGCGGTTAACTTTGTTTTATTTTGCGTAGTCTATCGTTCTGCTCTCGCGGATAAGGTTAACCTTGATCTGTCCGGGATAATCCATTTCGTTTTCGATGCGCTTCGCGATATCGCGCGCGAGAACCTTCATGTCGTCGTCGTTTATCTGCTCGGGCTTTACCATAATGCGCACCTCGCGGCCCGCCTGGATAGCAAACGACTTTTCAACGCCGCCGTAGGAGTTGCATATCTCCTCCAGCTTTTCAAGGCGCTTGATGTAGTTCTCGTAGTTCTCGGAACGCGCCGCGGGTCTTGCCGCGCTGATAGCGTCCGCCGCCTGAACCAGACACGCAATTACGGTGCGGCACTCAACGTCGCCGTGGTGAGCCTCGATAGCGTGAATGACCTCGGGATTTTCCTTGTACTTCTTGCACACGTCTACACCGATCTGAACGTGCGAGCCTTCGATCTCATGGTCGAGCGCCTTTCCTATGTCGTGCAGCAGTCCCGCGCGTCTTGCAAGCGCCGCGTCCACGCCAAGCTCGCTCGCCATAATGCCTGCCAGATGCGCGACCTCGATAGAGTGGTTAAGAACGTTCTGTCTGAACGAGGTTCTGTACTTCAGACGACCGATAAGGCGTACCAGCTCGTGGTTAAGTCCGTTGACGTTGGTTTCGAGGACGGCTCTTTCGCCCTCCTGCTTAATGCGGAGTTCTACCTCCTTACGCGCCTTTTCGACGGTTTCCTCGATCCTCGCCGGGTGAATACGTCCGTCCTGGATTAAACGCTCCAGGGCGATACGCGCGATCTCTCTGCGGACGTGATCGAAGCAGGACAGCGTGATAGCCTCGGGAGTATCGTCGATAATAAGATCGACGCCCGTAAGCGTTTCGAGAGCGCGGATATTTCTGCCCTCGCGCCCGATAATGCGCCCCTTCATCTCGTCGTTCGGAATAGCCACTACCGAAACAGCCATCTCGGAAACGGTATCCGCCGCCAACCTTGCGATCGCAAGCGAAACGTACTCTCTCGCCTTTTCGTCGCACTCGTCCTTGAGCTTCTGCTCGTAGCTGCTGATCTTCAAAGCCTTTTCGTGATTCAGCTCGCTGTCGAGCATTTCAAGCAGATGCTCCTTTGCCTGCTCCTGAGTAAATCCCGAAATGCGCTCGAGGATCTCCATCTGTCCGGATTTCAGTTGTTCTGCTTCGGCGATCTTCTCGTCGGCGCGCTTGTGCTTCTGGTGGAGCTGCTCCTCGAGCTTTTCCATTTTGTCGGTCTTTTTGTCGAGGTTTTCCTCTTTCTGAGCGATCCTCCGCTCGGAGCGCGAGACCTCGCTTCTGCGCTCTTTAAGCTCCTTTTCGGCGTCGTTTTTCAGTCGCTGAACGTCCTTTTCGGCATTGGTACGCATAGCGTAAATCTCATCCTTTGCCTCGACAAGCGCGGTCTTTTTGAGCGCCTCGGCTTTCTCGCCCGCTTCCTCGACAATACGTGCCGCTTCTTTTTCGGCAGACTCAAACTGCGCCTCGGCGGTCTTTATGCGGTGCTTTACGCCCTGCTGAAAGCAGAAGTAGCCGCTTACGACCGCGCCGAGAATCAGCGATGAGATCATGCCGATTATTGCGACGTATAATTCCATTGTCGCTTTCCCCTCCTTATTAAACTCGTACTATAGCGCACGGAATAATTCGGCGGAAAATTATACAATTCCGATGACAGCCGTAAACCGGGCAAAACAAGGCTCTCCCCGAATTCTGTCATTCTACCCCCTAATGATGTTCAATGATATATTTCCGAGACCGGCGGGAGAATATATATTGGAAAATTCGCCGCAATCTGCCTGCGAATCCGTTAGAGCCGCCGTGTCAATAAAATAAAGCGCATACGCGCAGAGTAAAAATAAGGATGTAAAATTAAGGATCTCTCCGTAAATCGTACATTTCCCGCCACAACGTTATATAAAAATAGCATCATAAACGTCAAAGCAATTTTCAAAGTTGTGTCTTTAAAAATAGCCTATTTATATTTTACTACATATTGACTAAATTGTCAAGTGAAATAGTCAAAATATTTCGGCATTTTTTAAGAATTTTTCTTGTAATGGAAAATTCTGGTTTTTTATGTAAATTTGAATTTATATTAGCGGCAATGCGCAGGGATTTTTTGTAATCTGTTGCTTGTTG
>CAYWIP010000085.1:0-10985 GCA_964458395.1 uncultured Ruminococcus sp. | reverse complement strand
TTAATTAAAATTAACGAAACCACAACAAGCAACAGATTACAAAAAATCCCTGCGCTTTGCCGCTAATATAAATTCAAATTTACTTTAATAAACGATATCGCCGCCCTAAACGGACGGCGACATTTTTTATTCGGTGCGCAGCGCCTCTACCGGGTCTTTCTTTGCCGCGACTCCTGCCGGGAACAATCCCGCTATCAGCGTAAGCAGCATACTTATAACAATAAGTATCAGTCCGCCCTGCCACGGAAGCACCGCGACGTTCGGGATATCGGTGATCTGCTCTATTATAATGTTTATCGGGATATTCAGCAGAAGCGTAACGCCTATTCCGATAACGCCCGCCGCGAAGCCGACGATAAGCGTCTCGGCGTTGAACACGTTGGAAACGTCGTGCTTAGACGCTCCCATAGCGCGGAGTATACCGATCTCCTTAGTGCGCTCGAGAACGGAGATGTACGTAATAATGCCGATCATTATCGACGAAACGACAAGAGATATCGCTACGAACGCGATAAGTATATACGAGATTGCATCGATGGTCGTTGACACGGAGGAAATCATCATTCCCACATAGTCGGTGTAATTGATAACGTCGCTCTCCTTGCCCTCGGCGGCTTTCCTGGTGTTGTAGTCGGAGATAAGGTCGGTGATCTTTTCCTTGCTGTCGAAGTCCTTGGCGTAAATGGAAACCTTGCTCGGCACCTGCAGATCGGCAACTCCGAGTATCTGCAGATTGCCGTCGTAGGTCGCTTCAGTGGTTTCGGGAGCCTTGGTCATTTCCTCGAGCTGCTGCATCTGCTCGGGAGTGATAACGCTCATAAACGCCGCCGTAATCTTGGTCTGCTCTGCCATTTCAAAAATCGCGCCCTGCTGCTGTTCGGGCGGGAGCTGCATAAGCTGAGCCTGCTGCTCGGGAGTTAAGGTCGCGATAATGCTCTGCGAGATCTGCATCATCTGCTCCTCGGTCATAAACTCCATAAGCGCCGCCATTGCTTCCTCGCGGGTCATAGGCTCTTCGGGCTTTTCGTCCTTTTTCGGGAACTCAATGCCCGTGAACACGTCGACCTCGGGGTTATTCTGTTGCTTTTTAACGAGAGCGCTCTCGTTGGTCTTGTTTATCATATGCTCGGTGAGCGCGGAGGTGTAGCCGATTCCACCCGTGGACGCGGTGGATATAAGACTGTCGCCGTTCGGACGGATAACGCCAACAACTTTAAGCTCCTCGCCGTTTTTGAGCGCTTCATTCATGAAATCCTCGTCGGCGCTCATATTGTCGTAGCCGCCGTCCCCGTTCTCCTTGAACAGTTCCGGCGCGGTGATGAGCGTGAAGCTCAGATCCATAAGCTCGTCATAGGTGAAGCTTAGGTCGCCCGTGTCCAGATCGAACGTTTCGCCCGCGATAACATGGCTCATCATTTCGCCAAGCTCCTTCTGGTCGCGCAGACCGAGAGCGTACAGCGTAAGATTGGACAGCTCGTTATGCTCGCTGATAATGACTACAAGCTCGTTGTAATTCTCGGGCAGACGACCCGCGACTACGTCATACTGATCGGCGGTCATCTCGTTGGAAAGAAGCTCCTCAAAAACGTTTCCGCGGTCCGCCATACTGCTGCCGCCCATAAACGTCGAAGCCATTCCCATCATATCCTCCATGCCCGAAGCCATGCCCTCGCCGAACATTGCCTGCATGGTGGTCGCGGGATTTACGCGGACTATTTCGCCGTTCACTCCGTGCGTGTAAACATAGAGATTTGAGTTGTAGGTGTACTTTATCTCGCTTATGCAGTCGTTGATATTGTCGGGGTTGCTGTCAACGTACTCCATAAAATCGGTGAGGTTGTTCTCCTGTATCTCGGAAAGCAGCGACTTCATCATTTCGGTGGACATATCGTTGGTGTAGACACGGTCCGGCTCGCGTTCCTCGTCGAGAGCGTCGTCGTGGATATCCATCATCGACGACATAAGCCCGGAATAGTTCACGGTCTCACGCTCCAGCTCAACGGGATAGGAAGCGAGGGTCGAGCGCTCGACGTTGTTTATGTATTCCTGAACGCCGTGCGAGAGCGACAGAATAAGCGCGATGCCGATAATTCCGATACTTCCTGCGAACGACGTAAGGAACGTTCTGCCCTTTTTGGTGAGCAGATTGTTCCGTGAAAGCGCCAGCGCTGTGCCGAACGACATCGAGGGCTTCTTCCCGCTCTTTTTCGGCTCGGACTTGCTTTCGGAGATTTCGTAAGGGTCGGAGTCGCTCTTGATCTTTCCGTCGACAAGACGGACTATCCGCGTCGCGTAATCGTTCGCGAGGTCGGGGTTGTGCGTTACCATTATTACAAGGCGATCCTTGGCGATCTCCTTTACAAGCTCCATTATCTGCACCGAGGTCTCGCTGTCCAGCGCGCCCGTAGGCTCGTCGGCGAGAAGTATCTCGGGATCGTTGACGAGCGCTCTCGCAATGGCGACGCGCTGCATCTGACCGCCCGACATCTGGTTCGGGCGCTTGTTGAGCTGATCTCCCAGCCCCACCTTTTCGAGAGCCTCCTTTGCGCGCTGACGGCGCTCCGCCTTGGATACTCCCGAAAGCGTAAGCGCAAGCTCGACATTCGACAGGACTGTCTGGTGCGGTATCAGATTGTAGCTCTGGAAAATGAAGCCTACCGAGTGGTTGCGGTAGGTATCCCAGTCCCTGTCCTTATACTGCTTGGTGGAGCGCCCGTTGATTATCAGGTCGCCCGTGGTGTACTGATCGAGACCGCCGATAATGTTCAGCAGCGTGGTCTTGCCGCAGCCCGAGTGTCCGAGTATCGCGACAAGCTCGCAGTCGCGGAAGCTTATCGATACGTCGCGCAGGGCATGAACTTTATCTCCGCCCGTGTCGTAATCCTTGGTGATATTTTTTATTTCAAGCATTATCCTTACTCCTTTCCGATTTAGCAGCTTTTTTTATGGCTTTTACAAACCGCCCATGCAGTTCGATTATCTTCATAAGCTCGTCGTCTGTAAATTCCTCCATTGCTTTGTCAAGCACGGAGAACACCGTTTTTAAAAAACGTTCGAGTGCGTTTTTGCCGCTTTCCGTAACTACGATCCGCACGGAACGGCGGTCGTTCTCATTGAAGTTACGCTCAATGAAGCCCTTTTCGGACAGCGATCTCAGCGTCCTTGAAACGGCGGGCATCGAAACCTCCAGACATTTTGCCGCCTCGGCTACGGTGATGTCGCCGCCGGTATCCCGGCTGAACTCCATTGCCTGATAAAGCAGCATAATTTCCGAGCGCGTCAGCCCGTCCTCCGCCAGAACAAACGGGTTCATTTTCAGAAGAGCCTGAAAGCTTCTCAGAAAAGCGCTGTACTGTTCGTGCGATATTCTGCGGTTTTCCGGACAGCTGTCTATCAGCTCCATAAGATATTTCAATACTTTTCCACCTCCATAATTAACAGCCGTTATTATTTTACATCTGTTAAGTAATTTTGTCAATAGCGCATAACGATTTTCGGCGGATTGCATAAAAACATTAAACGGACAAACAATATTTTAATAGCTGAAAATGAAAAGTTGGTGAAACTTTATGAACAAGCATTGGGGAGCGTTCCGGATAACCGAGAGCGTTCTGCTTTCGGGAACAGCGGCGGCGGTGTGGGCGCTTTCGGGAGCGCATTGGGCGCTTTCCGTGCTTGCGGGCATTTCGGGCGCGGTCGGAGCGGCGGCGTATTGGCTGCATTTCCGCTCGCTGAAGTACGCGCTCGAAAACAACGTTATCATTATATGCAAAGGTTTTCTGATAAGGTCGCGGCGCGAGATACCTCTTGAAAACGTTCTTATAACGCAGTCGCTTACGGTTTTCGGGTATACGCTGCTTACCTCCGTAAAGACTGCGGGCGGCGGAGCGGTAATGTTCTGCGACTTTACAGACAAATGACCCGCGCTTCATTCGGCGAAGCGCGGGTCCTGGTTATTTTCTCTTGATACAAAGTATATTCCCCGCGAACCACAGCACGGCGGTCACGCAGATGAATATCAGCACGAACACGTTGACCTCCTCGTGCCAGCGCATTGCCAGCACCAGAAAATCGCCGAAAATAGCAATAAGGAACGGCATTAACGAGAAGTCGCTCTCGCCGTCGCCGTCGTAGAATTTCGAGAGCATTATCGTGAACAGCGCCACCATTCCCGCCGAAACTACGCACTCCAGCGGAACAAACACGGACGCAAGCTCGATATTCGTATGATAAACGACGGGTATCGACATCGAGTACGCCACGATATACGCGAACGACAGCCACTTTTTGTCCGCGCCGCGGTGAAGCTTGATATTTTGTATGGTGTGTACCGCCATCGAGATCAGTATCATTCCGTAGGAAATGAACTGCATGACAGGGATAGAGCCGTGCGTGTGAACCATTCCGCCGAGCAGGAGTATCCCCGCGGCGATCGCGAGATTTCCGAAAACGTCGCCGTTCGGCTCGAAGTCCTCCTCGTCCTGACGCTTCGCCGCGTCGGTACACTTCATCACCGCCATAATGTACGCGCCGAATATCGCGAATATCGTCAGCGCTATCATATAATAATCCAGTCCGTCCAGCTCCGACATATCGCCCGAAAAGCACACGACAAGACTTATCACTCTTTCGGCCGTCAATATCAGAAAATACAACGCAAGAAAAATAAATTTCAAGCCGTTGATCTTGGCTTCGCCAATACCTCCGCTCACAATATCACCTCTAACAGCTTATGTATTCGCCCGTCGTCATCACGGGTGCGACGTTTAATGTAAAATCGCGCTCCTCGAACAGCCCGCGCCCCTCCAGCAGCCGCTTCGTGAATCCCCTTGCGGTCGCGGGAGTATTGTTCTCGCGCGACAGATGCCCGAGTATAAGATGCCGCGTTCCTCCGCGTACAAGCTTCTCGGCGAACTCCGCGCTGTCAGTGTTGGACAGATGGCCGCGTCCGCTCATTATACGGCGCTTCAGCTCCGCGTGGTAATTGGGATTTCGCCGCAGCATATCCTCGTCGTAGTTGCTCTCGAGCAGAACCGCCGCGCAGCCGATAAGCGCCTTTTCCGCTTCCTCGGTAACGTGACCGGTATCGGTGCACACTCCGTAATACTCGCCGCAGTATCGCACCTTGTAACCCACGCTGTCCGCCGCATCGTGCGAGGTTTTGAAAGCGCTAACCTCGAAGGACGCGCTCCGATAGCCGTCGTAAGCGTCGTAAAGCGCGGCGCTCTGCGGTATCTTCCCGTTCGCGCGCAGAGCCTCGGCGGTCGCGGGCGTGGCAAATATCGGCAGCTTAGTGTGCTTGATTATCTGCTCCAGACCTTTGATATGATCGGTGTGCTCGTGGGTGATGAATATCGCCTCAATGCCGCTCATATCGGTATCTATAAGCGCCAGCGAATTACCGAGCGCGCGAAATGAACAGCCCGCGTCCACGAGAATTCCGTGACCGCGGGTGCCGATAAACGTTGAATTGCCCTCGCTCGAGGAACAGATCGGAAAAATTCTTGCCATTTTGTTCTCCGTTAAATTGCCGCTTTTACCGACGCATCGGACGGATCGGGCTCGTAGACCTTGCGGATATCCGCGCCCAGACCGCGCAACTTTATCTCCATATTCTCATAGCCGCGTTCAATGTGGAAAATATCGTATATCTCGGAAACGCCCTCCGCGCTCAATGCGGCTACAATAAGCGCCGCGCCCGCTCTCAGATCGGTGGTCTTTACGGGTGCGCCTTTAAGACGTTCAACTCCCTCGATAACGGCAACTCTGCCCTCAACCGAAATATTCGCGCCCATTCGGCGAAGCTCGTCGACATAACGGAAACGGTTGTCGAAAATGCTTTCCGTTACCATGGAAGCTCCCTTTGCGCAGGTCAGCACTGCCGACATCTGCGGCTGCATATCGGTCGGGAAACCGGGGTGCGGCTGGGTCTTTATTGTCGTGCCGACATAGTTGTCGCCGCCGATAACGCGTATCGAATCGTCATACTGCTCCACCTGAACGCCGATCTTCAGCAGCTTGTTGGTGATAGGCTCGAGGTGCTTGGGTATAACGTTCTTTATCAGAATGTTTCCGCGCGTAGCCGCTGCCGCCGCCATAAACGTACCCGCCTCTATCTGGTCGGGAATAACGCTGTACGTCGTCCCGTGCAGCTCGCTCACGCCGCGTATTTTGATAACGTCGGTGCCCGCGCCGATAATATCCGCGCCCATGGAATTCAGGCAGTTTGCCAGATCGACAACGTGCGGCTCCTTTGCCGCGTTCTCGATTATGGTAAGACCCTCGGCTTTTACGGCCGCCATAATTCCGTTTATGGTCGCTCCCACGGAGTTCTTGTCAAAGAAGATCTGATTGCCCACCAGCTTATCAGCGCGGAGGTTTATCATACCACCGTCTATCTCGCACTTCGCGCCGAGCGCCGAAAAGCACTTCAAGTGCTGATCAATCGGACGGTCTCCGAGATTGCAGCCGCCCGGCATGGAAACGTGAGCCGAGTGAAATCTTCCCAGCAGTGTGCCGAGAAAATAGGTCGTCGCGCGCATGAGCTTTGCTTTCTCATACGGGATCGACATATTTTTCAGCGGACGGGGATCGATCTCCACCGTCGTTTTGTTCAGCATACGGATATTCGCTCCCATTTCCTGCATTATCTGTAAGGTAATGGTAACGTCGCTTATATTCGGTATATTCTCAATAATACAAGGCTCATCGGAAAGGATAGTTGCGGGGAGAATAGCGACAACAGCGTTCTTAGCGCCGCTTACGACTACCTCTCCCGAGAGCTTTCCGCCGCCCTTAACTACATATTTCTCCAAAACAGCACTTCCCCCTGTTTGCAGCCGGGGCACACGGGTAACCTTGCGGCAAGCCGCGCGGCTCTCCTTCAACAAACATTTTCATAAATTTATATATGTATCAAACTAAATCAGTATTGCTATCCAATGACACATCGTGCGCCCGAAATGAATGCGCACTCATACTTCTACATTATAACATACTTTACATTTTTTTTAAAGCCCCAAATCAAAAAAAATACCGTTCTTTTGATTTTTTGTAACAAATGACTAAAAAATGAGGTAAATTTAAAATATTTTAGGACTTTTCTTAAATAAGGCGCAAAAATATTATTAACGAAAAACTGCGTTTTAACCTTGACAAATCAACAAAATTGTGATTTAATTATAATGTACGGTAAATTTTTATGAAAGGAAACAACGAAAAATGGCGAAATTAAACGAAAACTTTTCAAAGCTGAAAAAGAACTACCTCTTTATCGAGATAGCGAAGCGTATCCGCGCTTACTCCGAGGAGCACCCCGAAGAGGCTAAGCGCCTTATCAGAATGGGTATCGGCGACGTTACACGTCCGCTTGCGCCCGTCGTCGTCGAGGCTATGAAGAAGGCTGCCGATGAAATGGGCGTCCGCGAAACGTTCCGCGGCTACGAGGATTCCGGAGCGGGCTACGACTTCCTGCGCGAAGCGGTATCCGGGTATTACAAGAGCTTCGGCGCGGACGTTTCCGCCGATGAGATACGCATTTCCGACGGCGCGAAATCCGACTGCGGAAATATTATCGACATCTTCGGCAGCGGAAACGTCGTGCTTGTCACAGACCCCGCCTACCCGGTTTACGTTGACTCCAACGTTATGAACGGCAACGACGTTATTTATGCCGATTCCACCGAGGAAAACGGCTTCGCGGCTATGCCCGACAAATCGGTCAAGGCTGACTTGATTTACCTCTGCTCGCCGAACAATCCCACGGGTTCGGTCTATAATACCGCTCAGCTCAAGGAGTGGGTGGACTACGCATTGGCAAACGACGCGGTCATCATTTACGACGCGGCTTACGAAGCGTTCATCACAGAAGACGATATCCCGCGTTCTATCTACTGTATCGAGGGCGCAAAGAAGTGCGCTATCGAAATATGCTCGCTCTCAAAAACAGCGGGCTTTACGGGAACGCGCTGCGGCTACACCGTCGTTCCGAACGACCTTGTTCAAAAGGACAGCGCGGGCAACGACGTGAAGCTCTGCGAGATATGGGCGCGCCGTCAGGGAAGCAAGTTCAACGGAGTTTCCTACCCCGTTCAGCGCGGCGCGGAGGCTGTGTTCACCGCCGAGGGGCAGAAGCAGTGCAAGGAGAATATCGCGTACTATCAGGAAAACGCGCGCGTTATCGCCGCGACCTGCGACGAGCTGGGCATAAAGTACACGGGCGGCGTGAACTCCCCGTACATCTGGCTTAAATGCCCGAACGGAATGGGCAGTTGGGATTTCTTCGATATGCTGCTGACGAAAATTCAGGTGGTCGGAACTCCCGGCGCGGGCTTCGGAAAGAACGGCGACGGCTGGTTCAGACTTACCGCGTTCGGCACTCATGAGGCTACCAAAGAGGCTATGGAAAGACTTAAGGAGCTTCTGAAATAATTTTAAGAGCCTGTCCTTGACGAACAGGCTCTTTTTTATTGCTTAAAGGCTTTTGAACATTTCAAGCTGGGCGTTTACTCCGTCCTCGTCAGGCGCGGTCAACGCGATAACTCCCATATATGTGCCTTTGCTCACGGGGATCATCATCTGACGCAGCTCGGCGCCGTCATTTTTCAGCGTGGTTTTTATACAGGCTGTCTCGCTGCCGAGAAAGCTTACGGTAGACTTCTCAGCTTCAACGTCGGTTATGCCCGCTGCGGCGTATTGGTTTTTAATACTGTTGAATGCAGCATCGACATACTGTTCTGCGGTAAGCGATCTGCCCAGATTGGTGACGTTAAGGTTCTCGATAGTTATGTTCACATTGGAGCTGTTGTCACCCGCAGCCGCCATCATCTCGTACAACATACCGTTTGTTTTCAGCGCCGTTGCCGTGTTGTCGGCGGACATACTGTCTATCCCGTTTACCTGCGCCAAATCGCTGTCCGCCGTGATACTCCAGTCCTCAGTAAATTCCGCTTTAAGTCCGAGGAACTCCGAGGTATAGACGGCGCTGTCCTGCGTCCCGTGGGAGAACGCCGCGCTTTCTCCTTTAGCGGAGCAGGCTGTTGTCAGCATTAAAACCGCGCACATAAGAATTACCGCAATAATCTTTTTCATAATAAATACTTCCTTTCACTGTCAATGTGTTTATGTGTGTTATAGGTGTTTATATCCTATATGTACAGTATAAACCTTTTGATAGGATTTGTCAAGTACTTTTTTTAAATTTTTTTAAAAAAGCCGCTCCTTGCGGAAACAGCTTTTTATTATTTTGATCGTTATGCTTCGGGCTTGATAGACATGATCTCTCCGTCCAAGCCGGTGTTTCCGCCAAGAACGATATCCTTAAAAGTTACCTTTGCCCCGCATAGTGTGTTCTCAGTGAACATTCCCTTGAAATCGCCGACGTTTCTGCTGTACTTGCTCTTAAATCTGAAATATTCAAAGTAACCGCCGTCGCATACAAGCGCCCTATTGCCGGCTGTGTCAAGAGAGCAGAGCCTAATCTCTTCACATTCCGATGAGTGATCGTTGTATATTACGGGTATCTTGTACTCCGTGCTGTCGGGATAAAAGTTAAGACCGCAAAAATTGTCGTCGTTGTTAAAATATCGGAGTATACCCCCGAAGGTCGTCCCGCCCTCGGTTTTTACCTCGCCGAAAAGCTGTAAAACCGTATTGCCGTCGTCGTCATTGACGCTTCGGCAATGTGTTTGCGCCGAGACTACCTTTAATCCGTTTTCGAGAATGTCTCCTTTTTGCACCTTTATCCATTTCGGCTCAAATTCGTATCGGCTTTCTTCCCTTATCTCAAATTTCTCAAAATCGACGATATCCGGGTCGTCGAGCGTACTGATAAAAATCGGCTCGGCATAGCGGATAAACGCGAAGTCCAGATACGGATCGCCCGGAGTGGAAAACTTTATGTCGATATCCTCCTTTGGAACGACCGTGCCGTCGGGAAATGCGAACTCCTCCGGAAGCTCGTTCACCAGTTGAGACATAAGCTGACCAATATCCTGATTGCTCGTTGCCTTCTCATCTTTTTTACAGCCGCTCATCAGTAATATCTGTGCCGCGATAATTATTAACGGTAATGTTCTTTTCATGGTAGGCTCCTTTCGCAAAACGCTTTCATATATAATACCCGATAACCGATGAAAAGGCTGCAAAATTTTTTAAAAAAATCCCCCGCCGAACCGACGGGGGATAATTGCGTACTGAAATTACTTGATAACGCGAACGCCGACAACGTTCTCAACAGCCTTGAGCTTCTCCTCAATGCCGGAGGGATCGCCTTTAACGTCGAGACAGGTGTACGCATAGTCCTTCTTGGACTTGCTCTGCATATTCTCAATGTTCATGCCCGCGGCGGAGATAGGCGCGGTGATGTTGTTGATAACGCCCTCTACGTTCTTGTGGATAACGCAGATCTTCGCATTGCCCGTGATCGCCATTTCCATATTCGGCAGATTTACGGAGTTTGTGATGTTGCCGTTCTCGATATAATCGACAACCTCCTTGACTGCCATAACAGCGCAGTTGTCCTCGCTCTCGGGAGTGGACGCGCCGAGGTGCGGAAGCGTGATAACGTTCTCGTGACCGATAAGAGCGTCGGTTGCAAAATCGGTAACATAGCAGGCCATTCCGCCGTTGTCCAGCGCATTGATAACAGCCGCCTCGTCAACAAGAGCGTCGCGAGAGAAGTTCAGCAGACGTACCGACTTCTTCATCGAAGCAATAGCCTCCGCGTTTATCATGCCCTTTGTATCCGCAGTCGCGGGAACGTGGAGCGTGATGTAATCGCACTGCTCGAAAATTTCCTTGTTGGACTTTACATAGTGAACCTTGCCCGAAAGTTTCAGCGCGTGCTCAACGTTGAGGAACGGATCGGCGCCGTATACCTCCATACCGAGAGCCGCCGCCGCATTCGCAACGAGAACTCCGATAGCGCCCAGACCGATAACGCCGAGCTTCTTGCCCATGATCTCGGGACCTACGAACTGGCTCTT
>CAYWIP010000084.1:0-11255 GCA_964458395.1 uncultured Ruminococcus sp. | reverse complement strand
CGGCTTGAAGATCGACCAGACCCTCACTCAGGACGCTACGGGCACTATGGCGTATATACAATTCGAGGCTATGGGCGTTCAACGCGTAAAGACTGAGCGCTCGGTGGCGTATATTGACCACAACACGCTCCAGAGCGGCTTTGAGAACGCCGACGACCACCGCTTTATCGGCTCGGTAGCCAAGAAGCACGGCATCTGGTTCTCGCGCCCCGGCAACGGAATCTGCCATCAGGTTCATCTGGAGCGCTTCGGCAAGCCCGGCAAGACGCTTATCGGCTCGGATTCGCACACCCCGACGGGCGGCGGAATCGGTATGCTGGCTATGGGCGCGGGCGGTCTGGACGTGGCGGTCGCTATGGGCGGCGGCGCTTATTACATAACTATGCCCAAGGTGGTGAAAATCAACCTTACGGGCAAGCTGAACGACTGGGTATCGGCTAAGGACGTTATTCTGGAGGTTCTCCGCCGCCTGACTGTAAAGGGCGGCGTGGGCAAGGTAATGGAATACACGGGCGAGGGCGTGAAGTCGCTCAGCGTTCCCGAGCGCGCGACTATCACGAATATGGGCGCGGAGCTGGGCGCTACGACCTCGATTTTCCCGTCCGACGAAACTACTCTGAAATTCCTAAGGGCGCAGGGCAGGGAGGAGGATTATGTGGAGCTTTCCGCAGATCCCGACGCGGTTTACGAGGAGGAGGTCAATATCAACCTCTCCGAGCTTGTTCCGCTGGCGGCTTGCCCTCATTCTCCCGACAACGTAAAGACCGTTGAGGAGATCGGCGCTATCAAAATAGATCAGGTCTGCATTGGAAGCTGCACAAACAGCTCACTGCAAGACCTCCGCAAGGTCGCTCATATTCTTAAAGGCAAGACAGTTCACCCGGACGTTTCGCTGGCTATCGCGTGCGGCTCTAAGCAGGTGTTCAATATGCTTGCGGACGGCGGCGAGTTGTCGATTCTCATCGACGCGGGCGCGAGAATTCTGGAATCCGCGTGCGGTCCGTGTATCGGAATGGGTCAGTCGCCCAACAGCAAGGGCATTTCTCTGAGAACGTTTAACCGCAATTTCGAGGGAAGAAGCGGCACCAAGGACGGTCAGATATACCTTGTTTCTCCCGAGACCGCGGCGATAAGCGCGGTGACGGGCGTTCTCACCGACCCGAGAATGGCGGGCAAAATGCCGTCTTACATAATGCCCGAGAGGTTCCTTATCAACGATAATATGGTAACTCCTCCCGCAACGTCCGAGGAAGCTCCGAATGTGAAAATCCTGCGCGGTCCGAATATCAAGCCGTTCCCCGTAAACAATCCCCTCGCGGAAACTATCGAGAGCGGCGTTACCCTTAAAGTCGGCGATAACATCACCACCGACCACATTATGCCTGCGGGCGCGAAGATACTGCCGCTCCGCTCGAATATCCCCGCGATTTCCGAGCATTGCTTCGAGGTATGCGACGAAACGTTCCCGAAGCGCGCGAAAGAGGCGGGAACTTCCATTATCGTTGGAGGCGTGAACTACGGTCAAGGCTCGTCGCGCGAGCACGCGGCGCTTGCTCCGCTGTACCTCGGCGTTAAGGCGATAATCTGCAAGAGCTTTGCGCGTATCCACCGTCAGAACCTTATCAACAACGGCATACTGCCGCTCGAGTTCGTCAACGAAGCCGACTATGACAGGATAGAGCAGGGCGACAAGCTCGTTATTGCCGATATCCGCAAAATAGTGGAGATCGGTGGAAAAATTATCGTCGAGAACAAGACCAAGGGCTTCTCGTTTGAGGTGAAGTGCGAGCTTTCCGAGCGCGGCAAGGGCATGATGCTCGCGGGCGGCCTGCTCAACTACACTAAACAGCAAGGATAATTTATGAACACTTACGATCTGCTTGATAATATCGAAAAGGCTCTTGACGGCATTGACTTGGATGAAGCTGTTGAATTGAGAGACACGGAGGAGTTTGACAGCTGTTGGACGCGAATTTTTAACATTACGCAGCATGCCGAACATAGTACGGAATACCCCCGGGCAGAGAGCGATAAGCTCCGCGAGAAAGCCTTTTTAAAGGCATACGGCGTATGCAGGGACGATGATATTGCCGCTTTCGTGTCCGATGACTTTGGATTGATGTTCGATGCGGAGGTATTGGGGATCGCCGATCCTTGGCTTGAAAAGCTGATCGACAGCTACCGTCGCTCGGTTTTCCCTTGCGGCAGACTTTGAGCAACGTGGGAATTGATTTGGGAAAGGAGACTGCCGATATGGGCTTATTCAAAAAAGATCCGCTCAAGGAGATATTTGAGGACTATGACCGCGGGGACTGCGAGGACATTCTCGAGACCGCGCGGGCGATCTCGGGGAACGACCGCAGAGTTGCCGCCGCTGTCAACGCGGCTTTGGACGACCCGAAAAAGTACATAAAGCAGAACGCGAGCCGATTCTCCGAGCGTGGAATTGAGCTTGACGACGAGGATTCTCTCGACGGGCTTGATGTGGACGAGCTGCTGTTTCTCGCAATGCTCGACGAGCTTGAAGCGTTCGATTACGCGTTCGAGTTTGATTACAAATGCGGGCTTGAGGACTTCCTTTGGGGGCTGACCCAGATAAAGAACCACGAGCTTATCAAGGACGTTCTCAAAACGATAGAGCTTGACGAGGACGGGGATATCGAAAAGTGGGGCAAGCAGATAAACAAGGCGCTCGGCGGCAAGGCTTACGTCTGCTATATGTGCATTGACAGCGACAGCTATCCGCTTACGGTTGTGACACCCGAAGCGTTTGAAAAGATACCGCTGCCATTTATCACAGTAATGTAAGAAAGGATCGTATCATGGGATTATTCGGGAAAAAGAAAAAACAGCCGCGGAAAGCAACGAGATAAACAACAGCGAGCTGAAAATAAACCTCGCGGACACGGCGCTCGGTCTGCTGGTTCAAGGCGAGGACTACACGGAGCTAGCCAACACCAAGTGCGAATTCGGGTATCTGTTCAATATTGAGGATCACGGCATCGAGGCGCTGTTCAAGCTTGAAACGGACAAAACGACCGCGTATTTCGCGGCGCAGGGCGATAAGCTCATGCGGCTGAACTTTAACGAGGAGCTGTTCAGGTCGACGACCGAAAGCTTTCTCGATATGCATAAGTAAATTAACGGACAGGAAAGGAACGATTATGGAAAAAATACAGATGACAACGCCGCTTGTCGAGATGGACGGCGACGAAATGACCCGCATTATATGGAAGATGATCAAGGATATCCTTATCAATCCGTATATCGATCTGAAAACAGATTACTACGATCTCGGGCTGGTTCACCGCAACGAGACGGACGACCGGGTAACTGTTGACAGCGCGAACGCCACCAAGAAGTACGGCGTCGCGGTAAAGTGCGCGACGATCACTCCGAACGCTCAGCGCGTGGAGGAGTACAAGCTCAAGGAGATGTGGAAGTCGCCGAACGGTACTATCAGAGCCATTCTCGACGGCACGGTGTTCCGCAAGCCCATTCTGGTGAACGGCATCACACCGTACATTCCCACATGGACAAAGCCGATAACGATCGCGCGTCACGCATACGGCGACATCTACAAGAACACCGAGCTGAAAGTGCCGCAGGGCAGCAAAGCCGAGCTTGTCATCACCGACAAGGACGGCAGGGAGACCCGCGCGCTTATCCACGATTTCAAGAACTCGGACGGTATCGTTCAGGGCGTTCACAACCTCGACAGCTCGATAGGCAGCTTCGCGAGAGCCTGCTTCAACTACGCGCTCGACGCCCGCGAGGACTTGTGGTTCGCGTCAAAGGACACGATCTCCAAGACATACGACCACCGCTTCAAGGATATCTTTGCGGAGATTTTTGAGAGCGAGTACAAGGCGAGGTTTGAAAAGTCGGGTATCGAGTATTTCTACACTCTGATCGACGACGTTGTGGCGCGCGTGATACGTTCCGAGGGCGGTTTTATCTGGGCTTGCAAGAACTACGACGGCGACGTTATGTCGGATATGCTCGCGACGGCTTACGGTTCGCTGGGTCTGATGACGAGCGTACTCGTGTCGCCCGACGGGAACTATGAGTACGAGGCGGCTCACGGCACGGTAACGCGTCATTACTACAACTACCTCAAGGGCGAAAAGACCTCCACGAACCCGATCGCGACCATTTTCGCGTGGAGCGGAGCGCTCCGCAAGCGCGGCGAGCTGGACGGGATCCAAGCGCTGTGCGGCTACGCGGACAAGCTCGAAAAAGCGTCCGTGCAGACCATGGAGGAGGGCGTTATGGACAAGAACCTTGCGGCGATGTCCAAGCTCGAAAACAAGCGTGTTGTCGACACCGAAACGTTCCTTGTTGAGATCAACAACAGACTTGAAAAGCTGATGGCATAAATTATCCTATACAGGGGCTGAATATTATGCAGGAAAATAAAAATATATCGAAATCGGTTATACGGCGCTTGCCGCGGTATTATCGGTTTCTCGGGGAACTGCTGAACGAGGGCATGGAGAAGATCTCCTCGCGCGAGCTGTCGGAGCGTATGCGGCTGACGGCTTCGCAGATACGCCAGGATCTGAACTGCTTCGGCGGCTTCGGGCAGCAGGGCTACGGCTACAACATCGCGGAGCTTCGCGGGCAGATAGGCGCTATTCTGCACCTGGGCGGCAGGCGCACGGTAATACTTATCGGCGCGGGAAATCTCGGGCGCGCGGTCGCGTTACATATCGATTTCGCGCGGTACGGCTATGAGCTTACGGGCGTGTTCGACAGGGACGAAACGCTCAGCGTAGAGAGTATCGCGGGCATACGGATAAGCCCGACGGACGGTCTGCGCGGTTTCTGCGCGGAGAATCACCCGAATATGGCGATCTTATGTATTCCGCGCGACGGTGCGAAGGACGTTGTGAAAACGCTTATCGAGTGCGGAGTTGAGGCGTTCTGGAACTTCTCGCACTACGATATCCACGCTGACTATCCGGACGCGGCGGTGGAGAACGTTCATCTGACGGACAGCCTTATGATACTTTCGTATCTTATGGAGGAGAGCGGAGAGCCGGAGGAGGACACGGTCACAAATTAAAAAACGCGCCCGCGCGGCAAGGAGCACCTATCTGCGCGGGCGTTTTTTTGTGCCTTTCAAAAGGCTCTGTTAAGCCAATGTTAAGTTTGGTTGACAAAGTTCAAAAGAAAATTGGTAGACATTTTTATAAAAATCGGGTATAATCAAGTCATAAAACAACAGGAGGTGAGCCTATGGAAATGAACGGCAGAACGACGGGCATGGTCATGGAGGTCAAAAAGATCTGGTGGATAAAGGTCAAGCTGAAAGCGGTTCGCCTGCACCCGGCGGACGGGGTCGCGTTTCCGCACAGTGTTAAGGTGAAATATACGGTCGGCGGCAGGGAGTACAGCAAAAAGGTGTATGTGCCGTGGAGGATACTGCCGCCGCCAAAGGGCGCGGAGGTCACAGTGAATTACGACGCGGACAGACCGTCGCGGTGCATAGTAGGATTGGGGGTATTAAAATGACATTTGCGGAAAAGTTGATTGAATTGAGAAAGAGCCGCGGCTGGTCGCAGGAGGAACTTGGCGAGCGTCTGGGCGTAACGCGTCAGACCGTTTCAAAGTGGGAATTGGGCTCGACGACGCCCGAAATGGAGAAGCTCGCGGCGATGAGCGATCTGTTTGAGATTTCGCTCGACGAGCTTGTCCGCGGCGGCGAGAGCTTTCGGGTGACGGGCAGCGTTCCCGAGCAGAAGATCGTTGTTGTGAAGCAGTCGAGGTTCGTCAACGGCGAGTTCAAAAGCGAGAAAAAGGTGTTCGGAAAGCCGCTTGTGCATATCAACTGCAAGGGTAAGGCGGACGGATTTTTCGCGATAGGGCTGATGGCAAGGGGATTTTTCGCGATAGGACTGCTGTCAATGGGCGTGTTCTCGCTCGGACTGCTTTCGCTCGGCGTGGTGGTTCTCGGCGCGGTCGTGGGAATAGGCGTCGCGGTCAGCGCTATGGCGGCGGCAGGCGTGTTCGCGTTTGGTGCGGTCGCCGCGGGAGTGTTCTCGTTCGGCGCGATATCGTTCGGGTGGCTGAGCTACGGAGCCGTGAGCATGGGAACGTACGTGATAGGCGCGTTCGGAAAGGGAACGCTGGTGATAGCCAATCAGGCGGAGGGCGTTGTCGTGCTCGGCAAGGACACGCTCGGCGAGATCGAAATGCATTTGCCGATAACCGCCGAGGAGTTCAGGGCGGCGGTCGAGAGCCGTCTGCCGAATACGCCGAGGTTTATCATCGATATGTTCTCGTTTCTGGCGGAACATATTGAAATGAGTTAAGGAAAAGCCGCCGTCCGGGAGTTTGACCCGCCCCTGTCAAGCAGATAGTGCAAATAACAAAATAATGTTTTCTTTTTTCGGGAGATCTGGCATAAAGGTCTCCCCGATGTCTGATAAGACCGCGTTTCGCGATCGTGTGTCAAAAACGGGACAATAAACGCTTGCAATTGTGTTTCGCATATGCTATAATAAATTTAAAATAAAATACCGGGGGAATTCTTTAATGAAAATTTTTGTTACGGGCGATAATCATATCGGCAAGAAGTACGCAAGTCATTCGGCAAAAAAGGAGATAATTTCGGAACGGATAAACGCCCTGACCCGTATGGTCGAAGCGGCAAATAATGAGGGCTGCGGGCTGTTCGCGGTTACGGGCGACCTTTTTGAAAACGTCAGCGGCATTGCACAGAAGCACGTTAAAGCCGTGGTCGAGACACTTTCAAACGCTAATGGAACGGTTGCGGTTCTGCCCGGAAATCACGACTATTACGACGGGAACGCGGAGGTGTGGCGGAGCTTCACAGACTGCGCCGCCGACAAGGATAATATATTCGTGCTGAACGAATACAGACCTTACGAGCTTGACGAGATCGATTCGGTGATATATCCCGCGCTCTGTGATAAGCCGCACTCCGAGCTGGGCGAGAACAAGCTCGGCTGGATAAAGAACGAGAAATTTCCCACAAGCGGGAAAATTCTCATCGGAATGGCGCACGGCGCTGTCAACGGCGAATCTCTTGACAGCGAGGGCGAGTACTTTATGATGTCGCGCGGCGAGCTGAACGATATCCCCGTTGACGTGTGGCTTATCGGACATACTCATGTACCGTTTCCAAACGACCTGACCGAGGAATTCACGGTGTGTAAAGAAAAAATTTTCAACGCCGGTACACACGTTCAGACCGACATTTCAAACAAAACCGAGGGACAGTGCTTTATCATCGAAATTGACGGGCAAAAGAATATACGCGCGAAGAAGTATGTTTCGGGCGGCATACGTTTTTACCGTAAAAGCGTTGAGCTTACTGCGGGGAATATGGAGCGCGAACTTACCGACGCGGTAAGAGATTTCGACGACAATTACGTTGTTGAGCTGATACTGGACGGCGCAGTTTCGGAGGAGGAATATTCCGGCAGAAGCAAAATAATCAAGGAAGTTCTCGGGCGTTTCTTGGAGTATTCTTACTCCGACGACGGACTGACACGGCTTATCACCGAGGAGCTTGTCGAAAAGGAGTTCCCGAGTACCTCGCTTGCCGCAAAGCTGCTGAAAGAGCTGCTCGGCGACCCGTGTGAAGCTCAGCTCGCGTACGATCTGATAACCGAAATAAAGGAGGGCAAGTGATATGAAGCTCAAAAAAATATCAACAGAACAGTTCGCGGGCATACGCGACAAGGAGCTGTCGTTTGCCGACGGAGTTAACGTTATATACGGAAAGAACGAATCGGGGAAAACCACGCTTGTAAACCTTATTTCGGGTATTCTTTTCAAGAACGCGAAGATCGACGGCAGGCGCGACAGGGACTTCAAGGAAAGCGCGTTTCCCGCCGAAAGAAAGGACGGCAAGCGTTTCGGCAGCATTGACGGAACCGCGGTGATCGAAGCCGCGGACGGCGATTACAAGCTCACCAAGGAATGGGGCGACGACGCTGTTTCAAAGCTCTCTACGCCTGACGGCATTATAAAAAAACAGGAGCAGATAAATGAAGTGCTGAGTGAAATTCTCGGCTACGGCGAGGGCGTGTACAGGGAAATGCTGCTTTCTCCGCAGAGCAGCGCCGCCGAAAATCTCAAAAACATTCTTGACCGGAAGGACACGGAAACGCGCAGAACGTTAGCCGAAACGATCTCCGAAGCGTTCGCGGAGAGCGACGGAATTTCGGCGGATGTCCTTGAAAAGAAGATAAACGAAAAGATCGATGCGCTTTCGGCAAATTGGGATATAAGCAGCGCCGCACCCAAAAAGAAAAGCGGCGGCGGACGCTGGGTGAAAGGCGTTGGAACGGTTCTCAAAGCGCTTTACGATTGGGAGGACGCCGAGGAAGAGTTCAACGAACTTAAAGATCTAGAGGACGGTTTTGACAAGTCCCTGAGCGAATTCTCCGCCGCTGAAGCCGCCGCCGCAAAAGCCGACGGCGAGCTTGAGGAATTTGACAAATACTATGACGCTATCCGCGCGTTAAAATCGAACAACGATATAATAACGCGCTGCAATAACGATATACGACGGTTTAACAAGGTGCTTGAGGATTTTCCGAAAGCGACGGACGACCTCAAAAAGGCGCAAGAGCTGAAAGAGGAAAAGGAAAACCGTGAGCTGCTTGACCGTTACATCAGCGCGAAAAAAATCAGCAACGAGCTTCAAAAAATCGAAAGTGAGCTGAACGGTATTTCTTGTCCCAAGGACGGCGAGATTAGCGAGCTGAGATCGGCGGAGCGTGAGATGTTGAGTCTTAAAAACGAGCTGCGCGGAATGAATATCGACGCGAGGATCAAAATGCTCGGCGACAATTCCGTTAAGATCACCTCGCTTGTTTCGGGCAGCGAGATCGCGCTTGACGGCGAAAACGCGCGCATAAACGAAGCCGTTCTCGTTGAGATACCCGGCGTTATGGAAATGGAGCTTTCTCCGTCCGAGGTGAACGCCGCTGTGATCAATTCCCGGATCGCGGAGCTTGAAAATATAATCCTGGAGATATTCAAAAAGTACGGCTGCAAATCTTCCGAGGAGATCGCGGGGCTTGCGGACAAATACAACAAGCTCGCGAACAGTAAAACGCTTGCCGAAAGCAGTCTTCGCGCCGCGGCGGGAAATGATTTCGCCGAGCTGGAGAGCAGGGCGGGGACGTTGACCGGCGTTCGCGGCAAGCCGGAAATCGACGGCGATATCGCGGCGCTTTGCAAGGGCGGCGATATCAACGGATTTATCGGTGCAAAAAGTTCCGAGCTCACGAGATTTACCGACGAATTTGGCAACGAGGACGAACTGAAAAAACGTATCGCCGAATGTTCCGAGGAACTGAAAAGAGCGCAAAACGCCGTCAGCGCTGCGGAAAGTATTCCCGAAAAATACCGTAGTATCTCCGACCCCGAGAGTAGCAAGAACAGTCTGAAAGCCGTTGCCGAAACGGCGCGCAGACAAAAAGAGGACAAGCTGTCCGATAAGGCCGCAGCGCAGAACGCGCTTGACAGGTTCACCGAGAGCCACGACGACGATCTCCACGAAAAGTGCGAAAGGGTGAAGCGCAATTACGAGGCACAGGCGGCGCTGCTTGACCGTTGGATACATATCCGCGACGTGTTCAATGCCAAAAGGGAGGAGGTTACGGCAAATCCGCTTGAATCGCTTGCCGACAGCTTTGTGAAGTACCTCGGACAAATTTCCGGCGACAGGGTCACCGCAGAGTTCGCCGAGGCGGGAAAGCCCGACTTTAAGGTTTCCAGCGGAAATTATGATCTGGATTTTGTTAAGCTTTCCGACGGCACGAAGGAGACGGTCTACCTTGCGTTCAGGCTTGCGGTGCTCGATCATCTGTTCCCCGACGGCGGGGGCGTTATCGTGCTTGACGATCCGCTGAACGATATGGATATCGACCGCGTTAAACAGTCCTGCGAGCTGATAAAGGAGAGCGCGAAGCGTCACCAGATCATATTCCTCACCTGCCGTGAGGAATATGCCGCGCTGCTTGAGGGAAACGAGATCCGTATCTGACGATCCCTGTAAAAAACAAAGCTTCCACGCATTTGCTCAATGCGGGGGAGCTTTCGTTTTACATTGGAGGAATCAGCAGTACGCTTTTTCCCTTGCTTTTCGCGAAGTCTACCGTGTACTGCGTACCGCCCTTTTTTCCGTCGTACACAGCGACAAGCACGTTGCAAAGCTCCACGAGCGCACGGTTGCGTTTATGCATACAATCCCGGGTGTAGTTCGGTGAGATGGTGAGCACCTTATCACACTGCCCAAGTATCACATTGTAACGCTTGCGATCGGCGGCATTCCACTTGTCCGGCTGTTCGGGACACGGTATAACGGCGATAAGCTTTATTTCGGGGTGAGATTTCTTGTGCTCCAGAACCGCCTCTGCCGCCCATGTATCCACGCCGAGCGCCATTCCCGTATAAAATTCGTCAGCGCCGTCTGCGATAAGCCTGTCGATCTGCTCCGACAGGCGTTCCCTCAGCTCAATGCACATGGGGTCGTCCTCACCGAAAAACGGGAGCTTTTCCGGTCGGTAGCCCGTAAATGAAATTCTGTACATTTCTTTTACCTTAACCCTTTTGTTGATTCTTTCGGTACTCGAGATAGCTGTCAAGAATGACCGCCGCCGCCGCCTGATCGAGCACCTGCCTGCGCTTTTTTCCGCGCTTGTTGATCTCGTTCATATAGGTGATCGCGGTGTTGGTAGAGGAGCGCTCGTCCCACATTATCACCTCGATGTCCACAAGCTCACGCAGCCGCCGCGCGAATTCATTGCATTTTTCTGAGCGCGGACCACGCGTACCGTTCATATTAACGGGATCGCCGACGACTATCATTGCCGCTTTTGTTTCGGCGGCGATCTTCGCCACACGCTCCACGCATCTGTCAAAGTGATGCTCGTATACCGTTTCCAACGGCGAAGCCAAGGTTTCCGTTTCGTCGCTCATCGCAAGTCCCGTTCTGCTGTCGCCATAGTCTACTGCCATTATCTTCATTGTGATTCTCCGTTCTGAACATATTTACTTTCATATTGTAGCATATTTTTTTTCATTTGTCAATACGTTATTGTTTTTTTCCATGATGACGCAAATTTGAATTTATTTTGGTAACGCTGCGCTGGGCTTTTTGTAATCAGTTGCTTGTTGTGGTTTCGTTAATTTTAATTAAAATGTTGTCGCACAGTTGCGAGAGGACACCCTTCGGGGAAGGGGGAAGACAAAATCCGACAAAAATGCGG
>CAYWIP010000083.1:0-11619 GCA_964458395.1 uncultured Ruminococcus sp. | reverse complement strand
TATACTAACTTTAGACGATATCTTAATAGTACGGCTACATAGACAGACGATTCCTAAACGTTTCCACTAAAGTTAGTTGACGAACGAGGAGCGCGTGAGATGTATCTTATACTTTAAAAAGCTCAAACCCGTTTTCAGCAACCGAAAAATGCGGAAAGGAGGATAGGGAGAGGGGAAGAGGATTGTAAGGGGAAACCCGTAGGGGAAGGGGGAAATCCGCATTTTTGTCGGATTTTGTTTTTCCCCCTTCCCCGAAGGGTGTCCCCTTACACCGTGAGAAGACATTTTAATTAAAATAAACAAAACAAAGGGGATTAACCCACAAAAAACAATCTCTTAGCAACCGCCAGCGCCGCCGCGCAAAACAATAATTTGCTCCAACGAACCAAATTATTACTTTCCATTTTACATTATACCACCTTTTTGTGTAAATTGCAACGGTGAACCCAAAGATTTTTTGCGAAATTTTCACAATTGAACACATTTTTACTGTTGAAATAAAAAAGCATTTGTGATATAATAGATAATGTATGATTAGGCTTTAATATAATTAAGAGGTCGTTATTTTGGAAAAAGACATTGAACAGCAGATAATTTACGGCAGGAACGCGGTTTCCGAAGCTTTAAGCTCCGGAAAAGAGATAGACACCATCTTCGTTCAGCGCGGCGCGGCTGTGGGAAATATCATCTCCAACGCAAAAAAGCGCGGTATCGTAGTCAAGGACGTGAGCGAGGAAAAACTCGCCGCCCTTGCGGGTACGCAAAAGCACGGAGGCGTTGCCGCAGAGCTTTGCGCGTGTACCTACGCGGAGCTGGAGGACATTCTCGAGGTTTCAAAAGCAAAAGGCGCTCCGCCGTTCATAATAATAGCGGACGAAATTGCCGATCCGCATAATCTCGGCGCGATAATTCGAACAGCCGAGGCTGCGGGCGCGGACGGGGTTATCATCCCGAAAAGGCGCTCCGCGTCGCTCAACGCAACGGTTTTCAAGACCAGCGCGGGCGCGGCGGCTTGGATAAAGGTGGCAAGGGTTTCCAATCTTGTGGACGCAATCAAAACCCTCAAAAAGCACAACATCTGGGTCTGGGGAATGGAGGCCGACGGCTCGCCGTTCGGCAAAACGGACTTTACGGGCGGTACGGCTATAGTTGTCGGTTCGGAGGGCTTCGGGCTTGGACGGCTTGTCCGCGAGAGCTGCGACGGAGTTCTGTCGCTGCCTATGAACGGAAAGGTCAATTCGCTGAACGCTTCGGTTTCGGCAGGGATCCTCATGTATGAGGTAGTAAGACAAAGAGAAGCTAAATAAGGAGAGATTCTTAAATGAGTGACGATAAATACAGCATAGACGACATATTAAAGGAGATCGACACGCACCGCAGCTCCGACGAAGACAAAAAAAGCACATTCGACGGCAGCGTTACCGATATTATCGGCGGAAACGAGATCGACCGTGCGCTCCGTGCCGGCTCGCAGAAGAAGTCAAAAACCGCAAAGCAGGAAAAGCCCGATATAAGCGTAACAGCGGTCATTAACTCCATTTCCGCAAAAAACAAAAAGGACACTCCCCCTCTCGCCGCAAAACAGCGTACAGAGGAAGAGTTTGAGGAACGCGTCGCCGTCGATATCGCGGGCGCTATTGAAAAGCGTGAAAAGCCCGCGCCCAAAGAGGACGTCATTCTCCCCGCGAAACAGCGCACCGAGGAGGAAGTCAACGAGCGCATTGCCAAGGAAATAAGCGAGGCGGCGGATATCAAGATCTGGGAACGCCTGCGCGAGGACGATAACGAAGTCGACGAGGAGGGCGTTCGGACGTATGAGCCGGGCAGCGCTCACGAACCCGTTAACGATGAGGAATCTGAAGGTGAAGATGACGATGGGATCGTCTTCCAGGAAAACCTTGTCACTACCGATACAATGCAGCTCCGCAAGCAGCGCAAGATCGACGAGATAAATAAAGCTCTCCTGAAAATGGACAGCGAAGCGGAATCTCCCGACGATATGCTTGCCGCACTGAACCCCATGGAATCCCGCGCAAAGGCTACCGAACAGCTTAAGGAGATCGATGAGAATACCGACACCTTAGCGGTCGGCGGAAACGACTTAAAGCGCATAGCCAGCCGCGGCGACGAGAAAGTCAAGGAATACCGCCCCTCGGCGGCACGAAAGAAAGAACCCGAAAACAAAGCCGACGAGGTCTTGTTCAGCGCCGGAGCACAGCGGCCGGCTTTCCCGGGAGGACTGCACGTCGGAGAGTCGATAGTCGACGCGCTAAATAAAAAGATCAGAGAAGATAAAAAAGAAGAAAAGGAAAAGAAGAGGGCTGAGAAGAATCCCCGTAAATATGCCGCAGAAGCCGCAGCCGCCGCTGACGAAGCAGAAAGCACAGACGGCTCCGAGGACACCGAAACGGCGGCAGTTACCGAAAATACAAACGGAATCCCCGCAGACGACACACAGTCGGGCAAAATCAGCCTGATTGCGTCCGCGCCCGAAGAGCCGGATACCGAGTCCGAAGCTGACGAGGAATCCCCCGCGGACAAGATAAAACAGGCAAACGAGCTTGCCAAAAAGAAAAAGCGCCGTATCGCGAACTTTATTCTCGAGGATATGGGCAGCGACACCGAAGAGCTGGAGCGCTCGCGGTATGACGACGATGAGGACGAGGACGACGAAGACGACGAGGAAGAACCCGTTGACCTCGACGACGAAAACGTTATCCGCGATCGTTTGAGCCGCGCTTCAAAAGGATTGATAAGCCGTCTGCTGATACTCGCGCTGCTGTTTGCGGCGACTATGTTTATCGCGGTAGTCAACCATTTCAAGCTGCAGCTCGGCACGATATCCAATATCGTAAGCTATCGGGCAGCCCCCGAGAATTACCTGTACGCTCACCTTACCATAGGTATTCTGTCGTTTGCAGCCTGCTCGTCCGTTATCTCAAACGGTTTCTCGCGGCTGTTCAAGCTCCGCCCCGACGGCGATACGCTCTGCGCGCTCGCTCACGTCACGGCGATAGCGGCAATGGTTCCCTATCTCGCTTCCTTTGAATATATCCAGCGCGGACGCTCACAGGTTTACCTTGCGGTATCGCTGCTGACGCTTATCTTCAATACCTTGTCGAAGCTGTTCACCGTCAAGACCGCTCAGCGCAATTTCGCGTTCATATCGGCGCCGGACAGGGCGAAGTTCTTTGTGGAGCGCTGCGACGGCGACGGCGCCGAGCAGCTTGCAAAGGGCGCAGTTTCGGGAATACCCGTTATCGCTTCAATGCGCAAGACCGAGCTGCTGTGCGACTTTATCCTCTCGACCTACTGCGAGGACGTTTCGGACAGAACCTCGCGCAAGGTATCCGTCGCAACGCTTGCGGCGGCGATAATCGGCGGAGTTGTCGCGTTCTTTGTGACTCCCAGCGAATTAACCGAAAACAAGCTTTCGTGGGCGTCTACCGTATGCTCGGCGATATGCGCTGTCGGCGCGTCGTTCTCGGGTTCTATGACCGTAACGCTGCCGCTTTACCTCTCGTCAAGGAATAACGAGCAGCGCGGCTCGGCGGTTCTCGGCTACAACGCTGTCGAAGATCTCAGCGAAACAAACGCGGTTCTCGTTGAAGCCAAGACGCTCTTTCCGCCCAACGCTGTCAAGATAAACAATATCTGCGGATATGACAAGCCCAAAAACCGCTGCGAGGGCAAAATCAACATCGACGAGGCGATAATCTACGCGGCGAGCCTTGCGGTAGCCTCTGACAGCGTTCTGGCGGACGCGTTCTTCAATATGCTCAACTACAAGCAGGAGCTTCTCAAGCCCGTTTCCGGCTGCATTTACGAGAACAATCTCGGCGTAATGGGCTGGATAGACAGACGGCGCGTACTGCTCGGAAACCGCCAGCATATGAAATCTCACGAGATAACCGTTCCCAACAACAAAAAAGAAGCTGCCGCGAACGTAAACAACGACGAAGTCATCTACCTCGCGGTCGGCGGCGAGGTCTGCCTGCTGTTCTTCGTGCAGCTCAAAGCCGACCCCGTAGTCATGAACAGCGTACAGAACCTCTGCTACCGCGACATCTCGCTGGTAATAAAGACGGTCGACGGAATGATTTCATCCTCCGCGATAACCGAGCTTTTCGAGGTAGACGCGGAGAACGTGAAGATACTGCCCTTCGAGGCTCATGAAACATTTAACGAGCATACGAGGTTCGTATCAAGCGGAAGCGCCGCCGTTTCCTGCACGGGCACTCTCCGGAGCTTTACCGGAGCTATCGTCACCTCGCGCAATATCCGAGGCAGAGGCATACTCGGCAGCATTATCCAGACCGCGTTTGTGGCGCTTGGCATACTGCTTGCGGTGATTTTTATGATGTTTGTCAAGGACAGCAGCGGCAAAGCAAACGTGGCTATGTTCGGAATGTTCAATATGTTCAACATCCTGTTTTATAACCTCGGCTCGGCGTTGATCACGCTCGCTGCACAATTCATAAAGCGCCCATGACGCTCGACGAGGAATATATGGAACGAGCGCTTCTGCTGGCGCAAAAAGCGGCGGAGCGGGGGGAAATACCCGTCGGAGCGCTCGTTATTGATGAAAACGGCGAGGTCGTCGGCGAGGGGTATAATCTGCGCGAAACGCTATGCTCCCCTACCGCCCATGCCGAGATGATAGCGATAGAATCCGCGGCGAAGAAACTGGGCAGGCGGCGGCTTTCGGGCTGTACGCTTTACGTCACGCTCGAGCCGTGTCCCATGTGCGCGGGCGCGGTGATGAACGCGGGTCTGAAGCGCCTTGTATACGGCGCGTTCGACGAAAAGAACGGCGCCTGCGCGTCGGTAGCAACGCTGTTCGATGAGAAATTCACGCATATCCCGAGAGTGAAAAGCCGCGTTCTGGAGCAGCGCTGCGGGGCGATATTAAGCGAATTCTTCAAAACGCTCCGAAATAACGGACAGGAATAATTTACCCTATGAATAAATACCAAAAACTGGCAAGCAATACACTGGTCTTGGGAATTGGACAGTTCAGCTCGAAGCTGCTTGTGTATGTAATGCTGAAGTTCTACCTCGACACGCTCGGCGACGAGCAGTTCGGCGTTATGAACAACATCATCACGGCGGCTTCGCTGCTTATATCGGTGGTTACGCTGTCCATCGCGGACGGTGTGCTTCGCTTTGCCCTGGAACAGTCAAACAGCGGCAAAATGGTATTTTCAATAGGGATAAACGTTTGTATAGTCGGATGTGTAGTTTTTATCCCGCTAGTTCCGCTGGTCGGTATGATACCGATGCTGAAAGGCTATGAGTGGCTGATTCTGCTATACGTCTTTACGGGAGCGGTAAAGGAGGTCTGCGGTATCTATGTCCGTTCGCGGTACAGTGTCAAGCTGTATGCGGTGGACGGTATCGTCACGACTGTTTCCACTATCGTCTACAATCTTATTTTCCTCGGCGCGCTCAAATGGGGAGTTATGGGTTATGTTCTGGCGGTGGTGTTGGGCGATTTCACGTCCATTATCTTCCTGAACGTCACCACGAAACTCATTACCCAGTACCGACCATTCGGCAACGACAGAACGCTGCGCAACTCCATGCTGCGTTACAGCATACCGCTTATGCCGACCATGATAATGTGGTGGATAATCAACGCGTCCGACCAGTTTATGATAACGGGAATGCTCGGCGACAAGGAAAACAGCCTTTATTCGTTCGCCTATAAATTCCCGAATCTGGTAACTATCGTCGTGGGTATCTTCTCACAGGCATGGCGAATGTCCGCGATAACGGAGCGCAATTCGCGCACTATTTCCAATTTCTACTCGACGACGTTCAGCATGATACAGACGGTGATGTTCCTCGGCTGCGGCGGCATTATGCTTATTCTCCGCCCGATAATCATGCAGTTTTACGATACCGAGGGCTTTGAAACGGGATATTTCTATGTTCCGCTGCTGCTCGGCGCTACGATATTTCAGGCAATGGACAACTTTCTCGCGAGTATTTACGAGGCTTCGCAGAAAACAACTCACTCACTGACCTCCTCGGCGATAGGCGCGGGCGTTAATGTTGCCTTGAACATAATACTTATCAAAGCTATAGGCATTGCTGGTGCGGCGATAGCGACACTCGCGAGCTACATAGTCGTGTTCGCCTATCGCATAAACGACACGAAAAAATACCTTTATATGAAGGTGTATTGGGCGAAGATAGTTGTTAATTTCGCGCTGCTCACCGGAATGGCATGCTCGATAATGTTCCTCGAATACGGCGCGCTCCAGAACGTTATCAACGCGGTGATATTTCTGCTTATCGCGGCGATCAACTTCCAGTCGTGCGTTCAGGCGGTCAAGCTGGTGCTCAACAGGCGGCTCGGCAGGAGCGCCCCTCAAACCGCGCCGAATGAACCTCGGCGCACTCCCCCGCCTAACGCGCCGCGAAGCACACCCAATAATTCACAAAGACGCGAACCGCAGAACACTCCGCGAAGAACATCGAATAATTCGCAAAGGCGAGAGCCGCCGACCGAGCCGCGCAGTATTCCCAACGATACGCGCCGCCGTGAATACTTTACAAACCGTGAGCCTCCGCGAGGTCAATACCGAAACGAACAATATAAGGACAAGAGAAGATGAAACAATTTCTGGAAATAGCGAAAATAGTTGCCACTCAGGGAATTCGCGGCGAGGTGCGCTGTCAGTATTACTGCGACACGCCCGAGATACTTTGCGAGTTTGACGATCTGTATCTCGATAAAGGAGCAAAGCCCGTTCATATAGTCCGCGCCTATCCTCATAAGAACATCGTCGTAATGCACATTGAGGGCTTTGATACCGTTGAAAAGGCGCAGACCCTTATCGGGAAGCTGCTGTACATTGACCGCGACGATGCGGAGCTTGACGAGGATATGTACTTCATTCAGGACATAATCGGGCTGACGGTCAAGGACGCGGACACGGGCGAGGTTTATGGGAAAATTTCCGAGGTGTACCAGAACGGGGCGGCGGACGTTTACTCAATAAAAAAGGAAAACGGCGTCGAGCTGATGTTCCCGTGCATTGACGAGGTAGTCAAAAAGGTGGATATCGAGGGCGGCGAAATGCTGATAAAGCCGCTCCCCGGACTGTTCGACGACGAGGACGGACAATGAGAATAGATATAGCCACGCTGTTCCCAGAGATGTGCGACAGCGTGTTGCATACGAGCGTTCTCGGGCGCGGGATAAAGCACGGCTGTATTGAGATATTCACGCACGATATCCGCCTGTACACCGAGAATAAGCACCGCAACGTTGACGACAAGCCTTACGGCGGCGGCACGGGTCTGGTAATGCAGGCTCAGCCGATATACGACTGCGTGATGGCGCTTATTTCGCAGCACAGGTCGCGTCCGCGGATAATCTATATGTCGCCGCAGGGGGAAACGCTCACGCAGAACAAGGTTCGCGAGCTTGCCGCCGAGGAGGGTCTGATACTGCTGTGCGGTCACTACGAGGGCGTTGACAGCCGCGTTCTGGAGGAACTGGAGGCGGAGGAGCTTTCGGTCGGCGATTATGTGCTGACGGGCGGCGAGCTGCCCGCGCTGATAGTCTGCGACGCGGTTGCGAGGTTACAGGAGGGCGTTCTCCCGAACGAGGACGCGTATTCCATCGAGAGCCATTACAACGGGCTTCTCGAGTTCCCACAGTACTCGCGCCCCGAGATCTGGCGCGGACGAGCCGTTCCGGAAATTCTGCTGTCGGGAGATCACAAGAAAGTCTCCGAGTGGCAGAAGCAGGCGGCTATTGAGGTCACACGTCAAAAGCGCCCCGATATGTACGAAAAGTATCTCAAGGATCACGCGGAGGAGATCGCCGCCGAGGAGGCTAAACGGCTGAAGAAGCTAAGACGTAAGGAACGTAAACTTAAAGAGGATAAAAACAATGAGTAAAAACACATTTATCGCAATAACAGGCAGACCCAACGCGGGCAAGTCGTCGCTGACTAACCTGTTGGTCGGCGAGAAGATATCCATAGTCAGCGAGAAGCCGCAGACTACCCGAAACCGCATCAACGGCGTATTGACAAAGGGCGAAACGCAGTTCGTGTTTATTGACACTCCTGGTATGCTCCGCGCACGGACTAAGCTTGCCGAGCATATGGTGAAGTCGGTACGCACGTCGGTGGAGGACGTGGACGCGGCGATTTTAATGGCGGACGTGACTAAAAAGATGTCGGGCGTGGAACAGGAGCTTATCCGCTCGTTCGCGCAGAACGGAACGGAGGTCGTGCTGCTGCTCAATAAAATAGATCTCCTGAAAAACAAGGAGGATCTGCTGCCGATAATCGCGCAGTATAACGAGTTGTACGACTTCGCGGAGGTCATTCCGATAAGCGTGAAACGGCGCATAAACACCGAACAGATTCTCCCTGCATTGGAAAAATATGCTATTGAGGGCGAACACTTCTTCCCCGACGATATCGCGACCGACAGAACGGAGCGCTTCCTTTGCGCCGAGATAATCCGCGAGAAGATACTGTGGACTATGCAGCAGGAGATCCCTCACGGAACGGCGGCGGACATCGAGAGCTTCAAGACGCGGCAAAAGAACGGCTCGGAGATCATCGACATAAGCGCGGTCATAATCTGCGAGAAGAACTCCCACAAAGGCATGATAATCGGCAAGGGCGGCGAGCGCCTTAAAGAAATAGGCACTATGGCGCGCAAGGACATTGAGGAACTGCTCGGCTGCAAGGTGAATTTGCAGCTTTTCGTCAAGGTCAAAGAGGATTGGCGCAACCGTGAAAACGTTATCACGGAATACAATATCGCCGACGAATAACCGACAATAAAACGGGCGGATAAATTCACCCGCCCGTTATCTTATTTTTCAAATTTCTGCAAATCGCGCTCAACGTTGGTAACTATCGAAAACAGCGCCGTACTCTGCTTCGGGTATTCCCTCTCGATACGCGAATTTGTGATCTGCTCGTCGGCTGTGCCGTCATGAGCGGCGCTCTTTGCCCTCACGTCGTCGAGCGCAAGCTGAGCCGCGCACATTCCCGGAACATCATCAAACGGCACGGCGAAGTAATTCTCGTCGTTTTTGCCGCCCGCGGAATACACCATTCTAAACGCGCGGTAAACCGCCGTTATTATGTAAGACGAAACCGCTTTTGCAAGCTTAGTGTTTTTCGCTTTCATCAAAAGCGAGAAGATCACCTCAAGCGCGTTCGTTATCAGCTTTTTTCTGAACGCTACGCTAAGACCGTTCGGATCGCCGCCGTAGCTCTCCGAAACCGTGCTCTCAGGAAGCTCCTCCTCGGACACCACCGTGCCGCTGCGCGAGCTTGTCCTGCCGAGGATAAAGTCCACCGACACGCCGTAGAAATTAGCGGCGTGTACCAGAAAATCCAGTCCGCATTCGCGTTTTCCGTTTTCGTAATGCGACAACAGCGCCTGCGCGATACCCAATTGATCGGCAGCCTCTTTCTGCCGCAGTCCACGCTCCTTGCGGAGCAGCTTCATTACTCTCGGAAAATCTTTGTTCATAATTCTCTCTACTCTCCCACTACCCGTTGTACCCCGTCAATATCAAAGGTCTATTGACGATCAAATTATCACATAGTATATTATATAACAGTTATTCCGATTTGTAAAGCGGCAGAATAACCAAATTTTCGACAGCCGTCTAGGACATTATTTATAAGCCTACTGTATATAGGAGGAAACTAAATGAAAAACTACTACTTGTACCTTATACGTCATGGAATTACCCAAGGAAATCTTGACGGAAAATATATCGGGCAGACCGATCTGGCGCTTTGCCCCGAGGGACAGAAGCAGATCGAGACTCTTTGTGCCGACGAGATCTACCCGGAGGTCGGCAAGGTGTACTCCTCGCCGCTGGCGCGTTGTCTGGAAACCGCCGAGATAATCTACCCCGAGCAGAAGCTGATGATCGTCGACGAGATATGTGAAATGAACTTTGGTGAATTCGAGGGAAAAACTCAGCGGCAGCTTCAGGATCTGCGCGAATACACCGACTGGCTTCGCGGAGGTCCCGACGCCGCTCCCCCTAACGGCGAAAAGTACGGCGACTTTATGGTGCGCTGTATCGAGGGTCTGGATATAATTTTCAGCGATATGATGCGCCGGGAAGTCACGCGCGCCGCCTGTGTCACCCACGCCGGCGTGATAACCAACCTGCTCTGCGGCTACGGCTTGCCAAAGGGTCAGCCCGCGGACTTTTTGTGCGGTCCGGGTGAGGGCTTCGAGATCATTCTCACGCCGTTTTTGTGGCAGAAAGGTCCGACATTTGAAATTTCGGGCAGACTGCAATAACGCACCTTATTGTAATTTTCTCCTAATATATTACCTCTTGTAATTGCATTGTGATTACGATCGAAAATATTTTGAAAATATATTACCATTTGTTTTTAACCATCATAACATTTAAATCTCCCCAGAACAAAGGGATCTCGTTTTACAGTCCTTGTGATACTAATCGCCGCAAATCTTGTCAAGTGTTGTAATGGTGATTAGTATGAGGTATCCGTTGACTATCTAATAGAAACTGCGCCCAGACAACAGTCCGGGCGCAGCCTTATTATAACCGATTATTAACTGACAGCATCAAAGCTGCGGACCTGCGGGAACGAGCGCCTTGCCTGCGGGATTGCCCTCGTACTTAACGAAGTTCTTGATAAATCTCTGAGCGAGATCCTTAGCCTTCTCGTCCCAATCGGCAGCGTTTGCGTAAGTGTTGCGCGGATCGAGGATGCCGGTATCAACGCCCTTGAGCTCGGTGGGAACCTCAAAGTTGAAGTACGGGATCTTCTTGGTGGGCGCGTTTTTGATGTCACCGTTAAGGATAGCGTCGATGATTCCGCGTGTATCCTTAATGGAGATACGCTTGCCCGTGCCGTTCCAGCCGGTGTTTACGAGGTAAGCCTTAGCGCCGCTCTGCTGCATTCTCTTAACGAGCTCCTCAGCGTACTTTGTGGGGTGCAGCTCGAGGAACGCCTGACCGAAGCAAGCGGAGAATGTGGGAGTGGGCTCGGTAATTCCGCGCTCCGTACCCGCGAGCTTAGCGGTAAAGCCCGACAGGAAGTAGTACTGCGTCTGCTCGGGAGTCAGAATGGAAACGGGAGGCAGCACTCCGAAAGCGTCTGCGGACAGGAAGATAACGTTCTTCGCCGCAGGAGCGGAGGAAACGGGTCTTACGATATTCTGAATGTGATCGATCGGGTAAGATACGCGGGTGTTCTCCGTAACGCTCTTGTCCTTGAAATCTATCTTGCCGTCAGCGTCGAGAGTAACGTTCTCGAGGAGCGCGTTTCTCTTGATAGCGTTGTAGATATCCGGCTCGGATTCCTTATCAAGGTCGATAACCTTTGCGTAGCAGCCGCCCTCGAAGTTGAATACGCCATTGTCGTCCCAGCCGTGCTCGTCGTCGCCGATAAGCAGACGCTTGGGGTCGGTCGAGAGCGTGGTCTTGCCCGTACCGGACAGACCGAAGAAGATAGCGGTGTTCTTGCCGTCCATATCGGTGTTTGCGGAGCAGTGCATGGAAGCAATGCCCTTGAGCGGCAGATAGTAGTTCATCATTGAGAACATACCCTTCTTCATCTCGCCGCCGTACCATGTGTT
>CAYWIP010000082.1:0-11658 GCA_964458395.1 uncultured Ruminococcus sp. | reverse complement strand
ATACAAAAGATTTAGCAGATGGGTCGAAAACGGTGTAATACAACAGATTTTCAGCACCCTGCAACAAAAGGGGATCATAGCAATAAAAGTGTAAGTGTTAGCAATTGATAGAACATCCCGCAAAGTGGAACCCGATCAGGGGATTTAAAAAAAGAGGAAAACAGGCAATCGGAAAACCAAAAGGCGGATGGATCGCCATACTTCATGTGGTATCCGCAAACGAGGGTGTAATTTTGCAATTGTGTTCAGCAAGTTCGACAAAACTTTCTCCAATAACCGCATAATTGCCAAACAGCACTAAAAATGTAAAAGTCAAGACCGCTTTCGCGTTCATTTTAGTCTTGACTTTTATTTGCAGGTCTTTCGTATGGTTTCCTACAATTTAATTATACCAAATTTGGCTGGCTCTTGCTATATGTTATTGGGCTATAGTGATAACTTTTTTGAAATTGGCACATCGTTCCTTTTCCTATGCGGTTTGATGAGTTTTGCTCAAGGCTGATTTTATTCTTCTGTTGAGGTGGAGGAGGTCTCAAGCTTTGCGCCCGCGGCACTTGCGATAAAGTCGATAAACTCCGCCTTGCAGATAGGTCGTGAGAAGAAATAGCCCTGAATAAAATCGCATTTCAGATCGGAGAAAGCATCCACCATTTCCTGGGTTTCGATGCCCTCGACAACGATCTCCATTTTCATATCCTTGAGCATTTTCACGGTGTTCTGTAGGAATATCCACATCTTCGGATTGTGCTGCTCGTCGACGAACGACTTGTCGAGCTTTACGATCTTCAGCGGAAGCTGGATAACGCGCTTCATATTCGAGTAGCCTGTGCCGTAATCGTCAAGTGAGAACGAAAGCCCCGCACGCGAGAGCTTGTTCAGGTTCTCCGTCATAACACGCTGCGAGTAGGAGGCGGCGGTTTCGGTTATCTCCAGATTGATCGAGTCGGGTGAAACGTTATATTTTTTCATTATATTGAGTATCGTATCCGCCAGATCACCGTGCATACACTGTGCCACGGAGAGATTGACCTCGATATAGTCCAGTCCGAGCTTACGGAAATCCTCATCCGAAACGAACTTGCAGACCTCCTCGAAAACGAACTCACCGATCTTGTGTATCGCGCCGCTTTTTTCCGCAGCGGGAATGAGTATCTCGGGCGAGATAAAGCCATGCTCCTCGTCGAACAGACGAAGCAGCGCCTCGGCGGAAACGAACTTCCCGGAGCTTATCGAGTAGATAGGCTGGTAGTAGACCTCGAAGCTCTGATTTTCAAGCGCCCGCTCGATTATCGTGTCGATATTGTTATGGATAGCGAACGCATTCGCGTCGTATACGTCGGACGCGAGCATTACCTGTCCGCTGTAGTGATTTTTCTCGTGAAAATCCTGCCCGAACGCCATAAGCGATTTAAAGCTCTCGATCTCATCGGGGCATCGCGCAAGAACGATATACGGAGTAAAGTTGATGTCCAGACCGTTGATGTTCGAGCGCATTTTCAGCTCGTTCATAAGCACGACCGCCGCAGTCTCCGCCTTGCTGCGGTTCTTTTCGCCGAACACCATACGGAAGCGCCCGCGGTCAAGAAAATACAGATCTGCATTTCCGTGCAGACTTGCGTTAACATCGGATATCGTTGCCGCTACCTTGTACAGTATCTCGGTCATTACATCATAGCCCAGCATGCTTGTAAGCGTGTTGTAGTTTCCGATATTAAGCATAACAATGTTTACATGCTTGTCGTTGTAGAACGCGCGCTTCATATCGTGCGCGTAGGCGCTGTGCTTATATAATCCGGTGAACGAGTCAATGTAATCTTCCGGACGGAGCACGCCCGCGCTTACGATAAACAGCGACAGTGCAATGGCAAAGCACTCCACCAGCAGCTCCTGAACAAACAGATGTATCACGACCGCTATAACGCTCAGTACGGTCATTGAGAACAGAGAGAATATCTTCCGCCGGTTGAACAGCGCTCTGTATTGAATAATGTATATGACGTTCATTGCTATGTACGGAATTATGCAAATGTACAATATATGAAACAGCATTTCATGTTTATAGCCGTTCTCCACCGTAAACATCAAATGCGTGAACGGGTTAGCGGCAAGGAGGATCACGTCCAATCCGTAGGGAAGTGAAAACAACACTATTTCTGCAGGATTGCGGAAGATCTTATGCCATGTGTCGGTTAGGCTGATGACGAAAAGCATATGCACAAATGGATGAATATTATGAACTATCAGATATCCCGTATGTGCGAAAGTCAGCAGGAACAAATTCCGGCTGTTGAGGTTGTCGAGGGTCACTGCTAAAATATCAAACGAAGTGGATACCGCGGCGATAATTATCTGCAGAAGGAACATACGGTTCGACGTTCCCTTTGTCATCTTGCGGATAACGACCGTTACAAACAGCACTGCAAGCATGATCAACGCCGCAACATCAAACGTAACGCTTTTCATATGATAACCCCCTCCCCTCGTATTTATCTGTAACAATCGGTTTGCAAGCCAAACGCTTTCGCTATATTTCACAATTTGGGCAAAGTAATCCCCTGATTTTTTGTTAGGTTTATATATATTATAACAGAATGGAAAATAAATGTCAACCCTGTTTACAATAGTTAATAACATAATGAGAAATTTTTGTGTAAAAGTAACAATTTGTTTTGTTAAAAAGCCTGTACAAAAAAGAATGCCGATACCGACATTCCGCAAAAAAAACGCCGCCAAAAAGGCGGCGTCCGGTTTATTGGAATTATCAGCTGACCGCTATCGCGGAGAGGTAGAATATAGCGGGGCCGTCCTGCGTTTTTGGCGAAATCGTTATGGTGTGCTTGCCCTCGGAAAGACCCGTCGCGATCTGCTCAAATTCGACATAGTTGCCCCAGCCTCCGGGGAACGCGGGGTTGATGGTGCTTACGACCTCGCCGTCTATGGATATGTCGGCAAGGCAGCTGTTGGAGGTCATTTTTCCGTAGAGAATACCGACATTCGTGCCCTCGAATTCAAACTCAATGCCCGCGTCGTCCGCAAACTGCCCATCGTTTGATCTGACGAGCCATGGGTTTTGGAAGTTGCCGAATGTTGTTGTGGTCGCCTGGAACACTCCGAGCTTAGTCGGCTCGGTATTATCCGCCATAAGCAGCTTTGCGCCGACATAGGTGTTGCCGATATCGGTAACGGCGGCAAAGTCGCTTTCCGCTCCGGATATATTGTCCAGATCGTCAATTACGGACTGAAGATAATTGGTTATAAGATCGGTCAGCAGCGCGTGTCCGGGGACGTTGGGGTGAATATTGTCGTCCGAAATGTCCGTCCACTTGATATATCCCTTGTCGATGATATCAAGTATTGCGTCCTTATAGGAGATCATCGGGATATCAAATGCCTTTGCGACCTCGCCGTGGTACTCGATAAAGCTCGTACCGTTATCCTGGGTCATAGCTATAGTAACGATCGCGGGATTTGTCGAATGATTCCAGAGCTTTCTGAGCAGGCTCGCGTAGGTCTCCTTGTTGATTTCGGTGCGCTCTGTGGTGTCGTTTACCGAAAAGTCGATAAAGATCAGATCGGGATCCTTGGAAAGCACGTCCTTATCCGCGCGGTGAACGCCGATATACGAGCCGGTAGCGCCGATTCCCGCGTTGACGTATGTGATGTTCGCGTCGGGGAACTTCTCCCGGAGCCAATTAGTGGTAAGCCGAGCGTAGCACAGATTTTCACCCGCGGATGTGCCCTGCGTTATAGAGCCGCCGAGGTAAGCGACGGTAACGTCCTCGCCCGCCTGAAGCTTCTTGATAACGTTGGCGAGTCGAACGCGGTTGCCGACATTGTAGCGTGAGTTCGCGATCATTGTGGGAGTAAGCTCGCCGCCGAGCGTATACGGGATCTCCTCGATCTCGGGTGTGCCTGAGCTGTCGCCGGTGCTTTGGTTATCGGAAGTGCTTTGGCTGTCGGAGGGGTTTTCCGAATTACTGTCGGTGCTTGTGCTGTTATCCAAAGCAGAGCTTTGACTTTCGTTTGAACTCTCACTTGAATTACCTGTGCCGCCGCACGCCGTCATAGTAAGCATGAGCGCCGCACACAGCGCAATAGCGGAAATTTTCTTCATACAAAATTCTCCTTTTTATAAAATGGTGTTTACTTAAAAAACCAATAATATTATGACATTTTTTTCACGTTTTGTCAAGAGATTTTCTGCGAAAAAATTTCCATATTCTTTATCGATGTAAATTTTATTTAACTTCCTACCGCTACGGCAATAACGCTTATATCATCATCTCTGCCGTTTTCGGCGGCGCGCGCCGCCTTGGCTATCCGCTCCGACAGCTCGCACGGCTCTACACGCTGCGACAGCTCCCGTGAGAGCCACTGCTCGTCCAGCACCGCGCCGTCGGTCGTCATGACGATAACGTCGCCGACCCCGACCGTGAACCTCTGCGCGGGCACGACCAGCTTGCCGCCAAGACCCGCGGGCGGCGAGGACAAAGCCGCCCTGACAAGCTTGTTCGCCGATTTGATATATGTAGTCGCCGCGCCCGCCTTGTAGACGGCGCACTCGCCGCTGTTGAGGTCTATGCGGCAGATGTCGAGCGTCGCGAAGCTCTCGTCAGCGCTCTTCACCATTAGCACCGTATTGACGGTCTCCAGCGCCGCGGGCAGCGAGATACCGCCCTTTAACAGCTTCGACAGCACCGAGCAAGCCATTGCCGAATCCACCCTCGCGCGGCTGCCCGTTCCCATGCCGTCCGAGAGGATAATATACAGCGCTCCCGAGGCGTCGGTGAACGTGTCGTAGCAGTCGCCGCAGACGTTGTTCTGTCCGCGCGGGAGCTGGTACGCGCCTATCCTCGCGGAAAGCGCCGTGCGCTCGTTCGCCGTTATGCGGTAACGTCCGCTGCTCCCCGTTATCTCGGGAAGCTCCAGATCGCGCCCCAGCGCCTTTATCAGCAGCGTTCCCAGATATTCCTTGGTAACGCGCGGCTCGGTCGTGCCGTAGGCTTCAAAGCGCAGCTTGCCGCGCTTGTCGAACATCACGAACGCCTGCGGCAGCTCCACGCCGTTCTCGCGGAGAATTTTCTCGGCGCGTTTTTCCGACGTTCTCGCGCGGTTCGCCGACTTTACCTCCGATTTCAGACTTCCCAAATCGCGCAGAATGTCGCGCAGACCCTCGAGCTGATCGACGTAAATTCTGCGAAGCTCGCGTATGCGGCGCTCGTCCGACATTGCGGAAAGATACCGCGAATATTCGGACGTTATCGCGCGCATAACTCCGCCCTTGTTGACGCACTCCTCCGCGCACTCCGGCGACATTGAAAATTCGGTCAGGTCAAAGCCCGTGCGGAGCTGCGTCACCAGACGCGAAAACTCCTTGTGGAACTGCTCGTATTTCTTTCCCCAGCATACCATGGAATTCGGACAGGAGCGGCAGGCTCTGTCGGCGGCGCGTTCGGCTACCTGCTCGGGATTTAACGAGTATTTGCGGTCGAGAGTGTCCGCCGCCGCGTTTATTCCCGAGCCTATGCCGCCGATAGCGTCCGCCGCGAAATTAAGACGTTCACGAAGCATAAGCGCGACCGTGCTGTCAGAGAAATCGCTCTCGGGAACCTTGATCTTCTCGACAGGTATGCAGACAAACGCCGCCGAGGAAACTGCCGCCTCGACAATTATTTTCCACGAATCGCCGTTTATCCCGAGAATCGCTATTCCCGCCGCGCAGGAAAACACGAATCCCACCGACCTTGCGATCTTCCCGTATTTCGTGAACGCGCAGCTCGCCACCGCCGAAAACGCGATAAGCGCCGCGCCGGTTGCAGCCGCCGTGCCGTTCGCGCAAAATCCGAGGACGGCGGGCACGGCGATAACGGCGCACCACGCAAGTCCTCTGCGCGCGGTCACGGCAAGCAGAATAAAGCCGAGTATCAGTCTGCCGATATTCGCGAACGGATAGTCCAGAGCACCGAGCGAGATAAATCCGAGAGCTGTAACTATTCCGCACAGCGTGCAGTCGCGCGGCTCGGAAACGTCTATCCCGCGCACCTTGTCAATATCGCACAATATGCACACGCAGAGCGCCAGCGCTCCCGAGGCGAGCGCCGATACTATTATAAGTAAAAGCTCCGAGGTATCCCCCGCCTCGGATATTTTCGCGAAAAATACCGCGAACGCCGCCGCGAAAAAGCGTTCCCCCGCGCGTAATTTCGCGTTGTTGAGGTCGGGAATGACCCTCGCCGCGAGAACTATCGCGATTGCCGCCAAACTCAGAAACGCCGTCGGGAAACCGTGCAGCAGCGCTCCCAGCGCACCCCCGAGCGCCGCGCACAAACAGCGTTTCCCCGACAATCCCGCGACCAGCGCCGCCGCTGCCGGAGCCGCCGAAATACCCGGCGAGCCAAGCTCCGCCGCCAATCCCAGAACCGCCCAGACCGCGTTTTCCTTTAAAAAATCCCCCCAGTGCGAGAAGTCTGTTTCCCGCTTGAATAATGCCGCTTTGTCAGTCATTTTCTCTAACGTCCTTTCGATTGATTTTCCCCAAATTACAATTCGGTTATTATATGGTATCACTAAAACGTTGAAAATGCTGTCATAATCGGTTGCCGAAAACGGAACGTTTTTGAGGGCTTTGCGCGGTTTTTTCGGGATAGCGGATTTATTCGGCGGCAAACGAAAAATCCCCCCGAATTTCTTCGGAGGGAGCATTATGGGGATAATTCCTTTTAATATTTATAATACAAATAGGGATTAGCCGTTACCTTGTCAAAGGACGTAAGATCAACATCCTCTCCTATCGGCTCCGCATAGAGGATATCTTCGTCGGCAATGATCCGCACCTCGCCGTCGTCACCCTCAAGTATGATCGCCATGTTGTCGCCGACCACACCATCGGGCAGGTCGATCTCAACTCTTTTCGCTTCCCCATCGTCGCCGACATCGTATTCCGTTATCGTTCCCGTTATCTCCTCGCCGTTAAGGATAAAGCTGAACGTCTTGGCAAGACCGTCCATAACAGCGCCGTCGGTAGCCGCGTTTGCGGTCACGATCGAAACAGCGCCTGTTGCGGTGATCGCCGCCGCAATAAGCAAGGGTTTAATATTAAAACGTTTCATAGGTTTTTCCTCCTCAATCCGCGACAAAACGGCGGTCTTGATATTCTCGGCGCTTTTGTCCGCCGTTTTTTCCTCGTCAAAGCATTTTTTCAGCAGTTCCTCAAGCATGATCAAAACCCCTTTTCGTCAGATATTCTTTAAGCTTGTTTCGTGTTCGGGAGAGCGCGGAGCGGACGGAGCTTTCCGTTATATTCATTCTTTCGGCTATCCCGGGAGTGCTCTCGCCGTAGAAGTAGTATCTCGCGAAAATCTCGCGTTCTTTCTCCGGCAATTCCTCAAGACCCTTATCGAGACACCGCAGCATTTCGTGAAGCTGCGTTGCGTCCTCAACGGAAAATTCGCTTGGTACATCCAGCTCCGAGATATCCTCGCACGGCGGCTTCGCGGACTTGAAGCGATCCTTGACCGCATTCCTCGCCACCGCTGAGAGATACGAACGGAAGCCGATTTTCGCGTCGAGATTTTCTCTATGCTGCCAAAGCGAAAAGAAAACGTCCGAGCAAAGCTCGTCGATGTCCTGCTCAGGAAACGCGCCGCGGGAGAAATTGCGGATAACGGTGCGGACGTATCCCGTATAGCAGTCGATTATTTCCTTTAAAGCCACCGTGTCGCCCTTTTTCAGCTTTACGGCAAGCGTTTTTTCCTTTGTCTGCATATGTATGACCTCCAAGCGAAATGCTGCGCAGCAATCGTTTTTTGCCCTCTCACTATTATATACGACGTTTTTTCGGAAACGCTGCAAAAAAATAAATTATTGTTTAACGCGGTGGCGAGGGAGATTGTTTTTGTTGTTTAATCCCCTTTGTTTCGTTTATTTTATTTAAAATGTCTTCTCTCGGGGTAAGGGGACACCCTTCGGGGAAGGGGGAAAGACAAAATCCGACAAAAATGCGGATTTCCCCCTTCCCCTACGGGTTTCCCCTTACAATCCTCTTCCCCTCTCCCTATCCTCCTTTCCGCATTTTTCGGTTGCCGAAAACGGGTTTGTGACTTTCATAGTGCAGAGTGCGTCACACGCGTTCCTCGTTCGTCAACTAACTTTAGTGGAAACGTAGCGAATTCGTCTGTCCGTGTAGTCGTACTATTAAGATATTGCCTAAAGTTAGTATACGGGCGGGGAGCGCGTGTCACACACTCTGGGCTATGAAAGAAACATTTTAACTAAATGCAACCGAAAAATGCGGAAGGGGGATAGGGAGAGGGGAAGAAGAGCGCGAGAGGAAACCCGTAGGGGAAGGGGGAATCCGCATTTTTGTCGGATTTTCTTTTCCCCCTTCCCCGAAAGGTGTCCTCTCGCAATCGTGAGACAACATTTAAATTAAATTAAACGAAACAACAGGGATTAACCTACAAAAAAGAACTATAAGCAAGCGCAGCGTTACTAAAATAAATTCAAATTGATTGCTATGCTCTGCAAGCAAACAATGGCTTTGTTGAATAAACAATTTTTTTAAGTTGGGTGCTTGACTTTTTTACCTAAATGTGGTAGAATAACCTTATAAGTATGCCTTTAATCGGTTGCGTAATTTAAGTAATTCATTTATCTTTCGTTGATCGCCGCCGAATAACGAAATTTTGTGCGGAAAATATTTTTTAGGTATTTAAGTTACAACTCAATTATGCAATTTGCTTAAAAATCACGCTTTATTTTTAGTTAATGATAGCATTGATTTTCGTTAATAATTGAGGTATAATTAAACTGTATTATTATGAAAACAGGGAGGTGCTCGGATATGCCGAAAAAACAGGTAACTATCGCCGATATTGCCAAGGCTTGCGGCACAAGCACAGTTACCGTTTCCAAAGCGCTCTGCGGGCGCAGCGGAGTAAGCGAAGAGGTTCGCGCAAAAATTCGGGAAACAGCCGATAAAATGGGCTATGTTTCCACAAAATCGGTCTCCAATAAAATGGAGGGCGTTATCGGCGTCCTTATCCCAAACAAGTTTATCAACCCCAACGGATCGTTCTATTGGGCGTTATACAACAATATCCTCAAGCTGCTGAAAAGCGAGGGCATTTCCTGCATACAGGAGAACATCGGCGCGGAAGAGGAAAGCGCGATTTCCGTACCGAATTTATTTTCAAACAACCGCATAACGGGCGTTATCTCGCTCGGACAGCTGAGCGCTCCGTATCTGCGTATGCTGATGAACCATACAAACAATCTTGTGCTGCTTGATTATTACGTGCCGGGCGTTGAGGTCGACTGCGTGGTGACAAACGGCTATGACGGCGGCTATATGCTGACAGATCATCTTATCTCGCTCGGTCATAAGGAGATAGGATTTATCGGAACCCGCACCGCAACCTCAAGCATTTTCGACAGATTTATGGGTTATGTAAAGGGAATGTTGGAGCATGGTCTGGAGATAAATCCGGAATGGATAATTCCCGACAGACTGTCCGACGGCGAGCGCTTTGAAAGACTGGAGCTTCCCGGCAGACTGCCGAGCGCGTTTGTCTGCAACTGCGACGAAACCGCGTTTGTGGCGATCCGCGACCTGAAAGCGAGGGGACTTTCCGTACCGGGGGACATCTCGGTAGTCGGCTACGATGATTATCTGATATCCGAAATATCGGATCCGCCCATTACGACTATACACGTTGATTCGGAGGAAATGGCAAAGGCGGCTATAAGGGCGCTGTTCAAGCGTATCGCTAACCCGTCGCTTCCCAAGAGAACATGTATTCTTACGGGAAAACTGGTCGTAAAGGAATCTACACAGAAATTAAAATAAACAAAACGGCTTGTTCGGAAGAGAACAAGCCGTTCCGATTATAGACCTTCGGCAGCCCTGCGCATTATCCTTGCGGCGGAGGTAACATCCTCCCGCGCCACGACAGCCGAAACCACAGCTGCGCCGTTTATTCCCAGACCGTACAGCTCTCCGATATTTTCCGCGTTTATTCCGCCGATGACGACAAACGGGATCGTCACCGCCGCCCGTATCTCCCGAATTATTTCGGGAGTGACGGGTCTTGTGTCGGACTTTGTTCCCGTCGGGAACACCGCGCCGACTCCGAGGTAATCAGCGCCGTCCGCCTGCGCTTGCCGTGCCTCCTCGGGAAGAGCCGCCGAAACGCCGATCAGCTTATCCGCGCCGAGAATTCTCCGCGCCTCCCTACACGGCAAGTCCTTTTGCCCTAGGTGAACCCCGTCCGCGTCCGCCGCAAGGCAAATGTCGATGCGGTCGTTTATTATAAGCGGCACGTTCTTCGGAGCGGTAATTTTTCTGACGCGCACCGCAAGCTCGTAAAACTCGCGCGAGGCGCAGTTCTTTTCGCGGAGCTGCACTACGGAAGCGCCGCCCGCGACAGCCCGTTCGACCGACTCCTCGACCGTTTTGCTGCTCATTAACCGCCTGTCCGTTACCAGATACAACGTGTAGTCAATTCTTTGTTTATCCATTTAATATTCACCCCGTATATGCGCCGCTATCTCCTCGGCGCTCATTCCCGCTTTATCAAAAAGACCCGCGCGGAAGCTGCCCATATAGCGGCACTGCGGTTCATACTCCGAAAGCTCGCCGCATATTCCCATAAAAGCCGTGCCGTAAACCGCCGCCGAAAACGGCTCGCAGACCGCCGCAAAAGCTGCGATTAGCGCCGTAGTCATACAACCCGCGCCGGTTATCCGCTTAAGCGCCGCGCAGCCGTTTTGCAGCATTGCCGTCCTGTCGCCGTCGGTGATAAAGTCCTCCGCGCCCGTGACCGCGCATACGCAATCATATCTCAAAGCCGCGTCGAAAGCGGCGGCGAGCGCGCTTCCCGTATCGTTCGGGTCGCAGTCGACCCCATGAGCGCCGACCGCGGAATAGCCGCCCAGAAACGTAAGCTCGGAAACATTTCCGCGGACAGCCGAAATTTTCACCTCGGAGAAAATTCTCCTCGCCGCCGTTCTGCGAAACTCCGAAAGCTGTATTCCAACGGGATCGAGTATCACCGGAATACCTTTTTTATTGGCGGCTGCTCCCGCTTTGAGCATTGCCGAGATGTGGCGTTCGGAGAGCGTTCCCATATTCAGCAGAAGCGCGTCCGCTTGCGCGGCAATCTCCGCCGCCTCCTCTGGGTCGTCAGCCATTATCGGCGAAGCCCCCGCCGCCAGCAGCATATTCGCGGTGTCACCCGCGGTAACATAATTGGTTATGCAATGCACCAGAGGACGCTTTTCCCTGAGCGCGGTAATGGCGTTGGAGAAATCGTTCTGTTTAAGCATAATATCACCGTCCTATTGTAAATTATTGTTTACCGCAGTGGCGTTGGTGCTTTTTGTAATTTGTTGCTTGTTGTGGTTTCGTTTATTTTAAGTAAAATGTTGACGCACAGTTGCGAGAGGACACCCTTCGGGGAGGGGGGAAGACAAAATCCGACAAAAGCGCGGAATTCCCCCCTCCCCTACGGGTTTCCTCTCGCGCTCTTCTTCCCCGTCTCCCCTCCCCCTTTCCGCGCTTTTCGGTTGCCGAGAATGGGTTCATGATTTTCATAATGCGGGGCGCGTCACACACGCTCCTCGTGCGTCAACTACCTTTAGTGGAAACGTCGAGGAATC
>CAYWIP010000081.1:0-12038 GCA_964458395.1 uncultured Ruminococcus sp. | reverse complement strand
GTGAGCTTGGTGTTCAGCCGATAATGATAAATTCGGCGCTGGTGTCCGCGCAAACGCGGAAACGGTGCTATTGGACGAATATCCCGAACGTTACTCAGCCCGAAACGCTGCCCGACGGATACACTGACTGCGTTTCAAACGCACAGCGCTATAAATACTTAGGGAACGGCCGGACAGTCGACGTTATTGCTCATATTTTGCATTTCCTGCCAAATGGCTGAAATTGTGCAACTTTCACAAAAATGAAAATATTTTCAACATTGAGTAATTTTTGTCGCCGATTTTTCAACATTTGAACTGTTATTCCTTAATGTTTGGCTTAACAAAGCCATTTAACAAACATACAAGCCGCCGATTTTTCCTTTTTCGGCGGCTTATTTTTTGTATTTTGCTTGTCAATTTTTTGTATTTTGCGTGGCAGACAACAGGCGATCGGCTCATAATAACTACCGGTATACTCCACTTTTATTTCCGGACGCTCAAGGCGAAATTCCGTAAACTAACTATCTGACCTGTGTCAGCACTCCCTTGTCGATCTGAAAAACTCTGTCGCACAAAACGTCTATGTCGACCGAATTGTGTGAAGCAATTATCATCGCCTTTCCGTCGTCTTTAAGCCGTAAGAGCAGCTCGCGCATATCCTCAACGCCGTTTTTGTCCAGACCGTTCATAGGCTCGTCAAGAATAAGGATATCGGGATCTTCCATTATCGCCTGCGCTATGCCGAGCCGCTGTTTCATTCCGAGGGAGTATTTCCCGACGTGCTTTTTCTCGCCGGGGTCTAAGCCTACCTTTTTTATTACGGCGCGAACGTCGTCTTTGCTTATCTTACCCCGAATTTTCGCGAGCTGCCACAGATTGCCGAAACCGCTGAAATTCGGGAGAAATCCCGGTGTTTCAATTATAAGCCCTATATTTTTCGGAATGTCAACGTCTTTTCCTATGCGCTTTCCGCTGACGGTTATCTCGCCGCCGTCGGGCGTAATAAAGCCGCATATGCACTTCATCAGCACAGTCTTTCCGCTGCCGTTGTGTCCGATTATCCCCACGATCTCGGAACGGTCTACTTCAAGGTCGACCGATTTCAGAACAGTATTGTTCCCCCAGCGCTTAACGACGTTTTTCACCTCAATAACGCTCATGTTATTTCCTCCTTAGTGTCCAGAACGAATTTTATCCTCTTAGAGCCGAAAATGTACAGCGCCGCAATCTCGACCGCGAACGCGATACACAAGACGGCGATTATCCACGAAACGTCGGGAAAAGCCGTTATTCCCTGCTTGTCCGCGCTTTTCAGCGAGCACCAGCTCAGCGGCGAGAAATAGTATATCAGAGCCCCGCCCAGGTAATTCGTGAACATAAAAAAGAATATCAGCCCTGCCGAAACGATAATTCCCGAATTGCGCTTCACTATCATATTGAGACCAAGCATTATAAGCCCGAGAATCACGGCGACCGCGAACGCCGTGCCGAACGCGAACAAAAATCCCCCGAGCGGCGTGAAATCGTTGAGCACGCTTGGCATAACCGTAAATCTCAAACCGACCTCGCTTCCGATATTCGTCGCGGCTGCGGACTTTATGATCTTCCCCCAGTTTCCCGCGTCGAACGCGAGGTTTGGCAGCATAAACGCGCAGAAGCACACGAAAATAAACGCCATATACGCGAATGAAACGAAAATCACATATAACACCTGACTGAATATCCACGTCCGTTTTCCGCTTCTCGAAAGCAGGAACATCTGCTGATTATCCTTGAACGGCAGGTCGCAGAACATAATGAATATCCCCAGAAAAAGTATGAAGACCGTATATTCGGACGTCAGGATAAAAGCCGCCGAAAAGCCGTTTACGGGTATCGAATATTTCGCGCCGAGCTCCCCGAGCGGGTGCGCTTCCTCGTAGACCGCCGCAAGCGCGAGAATAAACGGCGTCCAGAAATTCACCGAGCCGATATGCTTATACAGATTTATTTTTGTAAGCCGAATTGCCGAAAACATATTTATCCCCCCTATATACTTCTGTTCATTTTCACGCGCAGTATTTTCGCGGCGGCAAGCGACAGAACCGTCAGCATTACCGCGCAGTATATAAACGGATACGCCGCCGCAATCGGCGAGAACAGGCTGCCGTCCTGCGTTCCGCCAAAAATAAGATACAGTCTGAACCCGTTCCAGAACAGCACATACGGATTTAAAAGCTCCGGCAGGAAATAATAGAGGTTCAGCGTGAAATAGCAAATATACAACAGCACGGGCGAGATCGCGGTGAGGTGCTTGTTGGTGATTATTATCGACTGAAACACCGCCGCTGCTGCGTAAAAAGCCGCTCTCGCGCCCTGCGAAAGAATATACAGCGCGTAGCACAGAACCTCGTGCCCGGAGAGGAGCAGTCCGCCGTTCGGGAAGCCTATGACGTCCATTCTCAATTGCTCGGCGTCCTTATCGGGTATGAGCGGAAACTTTGCCAGTATGAACGCGGAATAGATCAGATAAGCAATTACCGTGAGCGCGGCGGCGGTCGCTCCCGCCGATAATATCACCGCAAACGCATATTTTCCGCGCCCCGACCTGTTTATTATAAACTTGAAGTTCCCGCTCCTCCAGTCCTCGAAAAACAGCATAACCGCGGGGAAACAAATTATCATCATCATAAAATAATCCGACGTTCTGCCCCTTACACGGTCAAGGAAATAATTCAGTCCGTGAGTAGAACTTGCCGGCACATAATATTCGATTGAATAGCTTTCCCAAACGGAAAGTATCATCAAGAGCGTGAGCAGCGCCGTGCAGAGCCAAAACATCGGCGATAATATCCCGCGCCTTACGTGCGTTTTAAAAATTCCGACAAATTCTCTCATGACATCACCGCCATATCTCCGTTTTCGGTATACATCTGCGAAGCCAGCTCAATGCCTGTAACCGCGTCAAAGTACGTTTCCACTTGGTAGACGATCGTTTCGCCCTCGAATACCTCGGTCTCCGTCGAGTAAAGTACATAATGCGGACGGAGCTCATAGCGCTTGCTGTACTCGCCGAGATCGTTCTGCGGTATCGGCAGATATATCAGTTTCATATCGTCTACCTCGGGTACGCTGTCGGAAATTATGTCTTCATATTTCTTTTGGAGAAGCCCGCGGGCTTGCTCTGCGGGGAGGAGCTCCGCTTCCGTGTAATCCGAAAAGTCGGTCTCGTATGCGGGGCTGATAACGATGTCTTCAATGCCCCTTTCGGTGTATACGACAGATGATATCGTGCCGGACACCAAACGCCCCAAAAAGGTTTTGTCAATATTCAGGATCCCCCCGTAAAATATCGGTATATCATCGACCTTGTATCTTATCTCGATATGATAGAAATCCCTTGCGGGCTGATCCTTGATCCTTTCGTAATATTCCTTTTCCTTTTCGCGCCGAACCGCCGTGCCCGGATTGTCCATATCGTCCGTGTCGTCCGTGTTTCCGTATGCGCTTTCGTAAGCGCTCTGCTTGTACGCTTCAAGCCCCTCCTTTTTCACGGCGCTGAACTCCAGAGCCCACCACTCCTCGGGCATTATGCCAAAGCTCTCCGCAAGCTCCGTTCGGAGATTTTGGAGTACCTCGTCGCGCGAGGCAAAATCAAGCTCGCCGTCCGCGCTCATATAGACACGGTCGGGGTCGTTTTCGGGTTGCGAGGAAACAGAGCTGTAATAGCTGCTGTAAAAATTTCCCGCGTTCGTCCAGAACGCAAAACAATCCCCATCGTTTATGTGCCCCTCGCAGCCGTCCGCTTCGTATCGGTGATATTCCCCGCTGTAATATTCCGACTTTTGCGGCTCGCCGCATTCCGGGAAACGGTCGAACCAATCAAACAGCTGCTCATCGGTAAACTGCACCGACGTTTGCTTGTAAATTTTGCATTTGCTCGGAAATTCCGTGCTGCTGCCGACCTCGGAATTGACTGCGGAGCTTGTCAGCCCCGACAGATCGGACGAGCTTTCCGTAAGCCCCGACATAAGCGACGACGTTTGCTCCGCTATACTTCCCGAGCTTGCGGACGAGGATATGCCGTCCACATTTCCGCAGCCGCACACAGAGACCGTCAGCGCCGCCGTTAAAACCGCAAATAAAGAGCAGTGTTTTTTCATAATATTTTCCTCCAATTTTATTTAATTTGCCCCTCTGTTATTTAAGACGCGATTTCCGGTAAGCGCACTACACTTTATCCAAAAATAAAAACGGGAAATTCGGCGGATACGACCGAATTTCCCAAGCGCAGACGCGCCGAAATTATTCATTCATGTATACTAATATTTTCGTCGAACGGCACGTCGGATTCGCTGCTCTCCTCTAACTCATCGAAATATTCCGGAGTGTAGGGACTGACGTAATCGACGTTTGTGAAAATCGGCCCGGCGAGGTAAATGCCGTTTTCGTCCTTGGGAGAATCGGCATATAGATCTGGATCGCCTTGAATATATGTCTCCGCGATCCCGCCGTCCTTATCGGCGAGGTGCAGCATTATCACCGGGCGCTCCGTGCCGTCACTGTATGTATGCAGGACTTTGATACAACCATCGAAAACGCAGATACCCGGGAGAAATTTCACGAATCCGTCAGAGAGCGGCACGGGGAGCTCGAGCAGGGCTTTCCGCCCCTCGGCGTCGGTGATGTACAGACAGATATCCTCCGCCGCCCACATATCGAGATATTTGTCCTCCGAGTAGAGATAATGCCGCTCGCCGGGGCGCTTGACAACGTTGTGCAGAATAAGCGAGGCGGTGAGCCCCCCGGCGATGTCCGAGGCGACGATCACGGTCATGCCCTCGGTCGGGAGCGCGTTATCAAGTATCGTCAGGCGTTCGGGATCCCAGCCCGTGAAATTTTCAAGGTCAATATTTTCATACCCCTCGGACAATTCATCGGGATAAACGACCTTCGCGGTCTCCCCGAAATACATCTCATATACGAAATGCGGGTCTTGGAATTTCCCGTCCGCGTACTCGAATTCCTCCGAAGCCTGATAGCCGTACTGCCAGCCGCCGACGCGCCAGTTCCCGACGATCCCGACGCGCCATGCCGAAGCGTCGTAAATGCCGTTTTCGTCGCGGAGGGTCTTCCGCTCCAAATCGACGCTGTAAAAGCTTGCGATAAGCGCGCCGCCGTTACAGTCGGCGTACTGCATAAGAACGTATTCCGAATTATCCGTTCTGTACAGCCTTGTGCAGTCGTTGAACAGGCAATTCACATTGATAAGCTCCATATCATTGTACAAATGAGGCGTGACGGAGGTCGCGATAAATCGTCTGCCCTTATTGTCGTGAACGTACAGCACGATATCCTCCGCTCCGATATACTCGGTATAATCGAAGCCGGTAAGCTCGTTTACAAGCTCCGTGCCTGCTTCTTTCTTTATGTTGTGCAGAATAAGCTCCGCGGCTATGCCGTCAAGCTCTGCCGTGCAGACGCGCGCGTTCCCGCCGACATACAGAAAATCCCCGAATTCATTGTACACAAGCTCCTCGGGATCCCAGCCGCGGATAAAATCGTACTCGACCGAAACGGAGCTGCCCACCAAACTTCCCGCGCTCTCCGAGGAATCGCCCGGCTGCGTCAGAATGCCCTTAAAATATGGCACGGCTATCACCGCTGCCGCCAATATCGCGACACACGCGGCAATGCTCATAATATACCGCAGCACGGGCGGGCGCTCGTATACCACCTCTACCGTCTCCGGCTGTGAAATATCCAGCGCGCCGTCAATGAGCGTTTCGTCAATTTTGCCCATAATATCAATAAACTCATCTCTCGTCATATCTCGAACCCCCTTTTGCACAGGTAATCCTTTAGCTTTTTGCGAACTCTTGTGAGCGTTACGGTAACGTTGCTCTCCGTCATACCGAAGCTCCTTGCAAGCTCTTCTATCGAGCAGCAGCCCCAATACCGCCTGATAAAAAGCTGCCGCTTCAGCTCGGGCTGCTTGTACAGGAATTTATTTATCGCGTCGATAAGCTCGCCGCACTCTGCCGTGCTCTCAACGGAGCTTTCACCCGAAACGAAGTCGTCCAGCTCGTCGAACGATAATGTCTCGACCTCGCCGCCGCGCTTCGCAGCGCGCCGTTCCCGCAGCTGCGAAAGCGCTATGTTGCGCGCTATCGTCGCCGCAAACGCAGGCAGGGATACGGGTTTTGCGGGAGGGATCGAGTTCCACACCTTGAGATATGTATCGTTAAGGCACTGTTCCACATCGGTGAAATCTCCGAGGATATTCCGAGCGATTTTGCCGCATATTCTCCCGTACTTTTTTGACAATTCGGCGATAGATCTCTCATTGCGGCTCTCCATAAGCTCAATTATTTTGTCGTCCTCCAAGACTCTCACCTCCCCGTAAATAGTCCTTCATATATTATGACGCGGTTTTTAAAGGACGCACTACACTTTTTTGAAAAATTTTTAACCGTCCGTCTGTATAAATTATCAATTTAATTACCGCTTTAAATTATACAGCAAAATCTGCCTGAAGTCAATATAAATCGGCAGAAAAGACGTTTCCGCGTCATTAAAAAATAGTGCAAAAATGCACACCAAATTTTGTTCTCAATGTGGTATAATATGTCATGCAAATGCATTTTAATTAAGCATAAGGAGGAAAACCAATGAAAATGCAAAGAATAACCGCGGCGCTGACCGCGGCAGCAGTCGCTGTTGTAAGCTCTGCGTCAGCATTTCCGTTGCCGGCTTTTGCCGAGAACGCTAATAAGGACATTCAATATGACGCGAAGTTCAGCAGCACCGTCGAGATAAACCCCGACGGTTATACCGATACTCCGGAAGTGTTTGAGATCAACGTCTGGTCGCTGTCGGACGAGATCAAATCGGTGATCGGCACGAATATCCTTGACGGTTCTATGAGAGTAACAGGTGCGTCTATCACCTATACGGTAACCGCAGATACCGACGACTTCTATGTGTTTGTGAACGGTCACGGCTGGAACGCAGCGGGCGAATTCATTGAACATGAAGATACAGCGGAAAGCACAAACTGGGCTTCGTTTACTGAAAAAACGGGAACTATCACCACAACGTCGGAGGAGTTCAAAGCGGGCTTTCCGGGAATAGAATCGCTCGGTTATCTGTGTATCGGAGCAGGCGGCAAGGGCGAGGGCAGCCTCACGCTGGAGATCACCGACGTTAAACTGAATGTTTCCTATACTCCGGAATACAGCATTCCCGTTACCGGAACGGCAAAATACACGTTTGACGACAAATATCTGACCGATGCGATTGATGGACGCGGTTATGTTGAGGTAGGAAATGTAGAATGGGAGCCGTTTGAGGAAACAATTAACGTAGGAGACGTTGTGTGGGACAACCCGGAGGGTCTTAAGGGAATAACCACCGTCAGTGATTTCGCTGCCAAGTACGGCTCTGTCGAGCTTAAGTTTAACGCTGCGGATATCACGGGAGACGCCGAGGTTTACGCGATGATCCAGGCGGTAGACGAAAGCGTAGGAGGGTATCAGGAGATCTGCTTCCCCGCTCAGGATGTTAAAGAGGGGCAGAACGTTTATACCGTTGATTTCGGAAAAGAGATCAAGGCGGCGTATGATGAATTCCAGGCGATCACTGTATTTATCCATGCAAAGGAAGTGGGCAAAACCGCAACGATGATGCTCGGTACTTCCGATTCGACGGCGATCTCCGCGACCGGCACAGACACGTTCAAGAGCAGCTTTGTGCCCGACGGCGATTACACGGTACAGCTCACAACACCCGAATGGTGGGATACCGCGTGGGGCGAGAAACACGAGGACGGCTTCGGCGTATGGTATTACGGCGACGAAGGCAGCTGCGCAAAGGATACGGTCGCCGATCTGTACAAGACCTACAAAGGCGGCGAGGTATCCTTCAACGTAAAGGAGCTTAACGCAGACGTAGCCTGCCGCGTAACGCTCCAGACAAGGAACGGAGACAATTACGGAGAGGATATCGTTCTTGCGGACAATTTCAAGGTACAAAAGGGCGAGAACGTTATAAAGTTTGATCTTCCGAAAGTTCTGTACAAGAATCCGCAGATCTGGGGTCTTTATGTAAACATGTACTCGGATAAGGACACCGACGTTGTTATCGCGGGCACGGAAATACCCTATCTCACGTTCGCCGATAGTTACCTTTCCGACGAGATCGACAAAAATCCCGTATTTAACGTAGGTCATGAAGCGTTTGAAGAGGATTTCGTTCTCGGCGAGTGGGCGGGCGACTCCGACGTGCTCGGGGACATCTCCACGACAGATGAATTCCTGTCCGCATACGGCGGCGTTGAGTTGAAGTTCAAAGCCGAGGATATCGTCGGCGACGCGGAAATCTACGCAATGATCCAGCTTGGCGACGAGACCAAGGACGAGTGGCAGGGTATTTATTTGCCCGCACAGGATATCGTTGCGGGTCAGAATGTTTATTCGTTCAATTTCGGCGGTTATGTTGAACCCCAATTCGACACATTTAACTCTATCAGCGTACACTTCCGCTCCAAGGAAGAGGGCAAGACCGCTTCGTTCAAGCTCGGTCTTTACGATTCGACTACCGTTTCGGCGACAGGTGATCAGACCTTCTCGACCAAATTCGCTCCCGACGGAGATGATGCACTTAATGTTGACGTCGTAAAACCCGAGTGGTGGGATAACGCATGGGGCGAGCTGCATCAGGCTGTCGTAGGATTCTGGTGGTTCGGCATGGGTGAGGATGAGAACACCTGCCTTGTCGATACCGTCGACGAGCTGTACAAGACCTACAAGGGCGGCGAACTCTCCTTTAACATCAGCGGTCTGAGCGAAGACGTTACATATCAGATAATACTGATGACAAGAACAGGCAATAATTTCGGTGAAAATTTCGTTCTTAAGGACGGTCTTAAGCTTAGCAACGGTACCACTACCGTTAAGTTCGATCTCCCGAAAATCATGTATATGAACCCCGAGATCTGGGGACTTGGTTTGAGATTGTATGCTGACAAGGACACGAGCTTCACTATCAGCGCGCCCCGCTCTTCCGGCGGCTCCGGTTCTTCCGGCGGTTCGGGTTCTTCAACCTCAACGCCCTCTACATCCGAGCCTGCAACTTCCGATACCAAAGAAGAATTCAAGACCGAGGATAAGCCCCTCGAGAACATAATGGAGGAGGTAAAGCCCGACACTACCGCGTCTGTCGAGGTTGCGGCTGAGGACACTTCCATTAAAGCAGACGTCTTTGAAGCGGCAAAGGAAAAGAAAGTGACCCTCGAGCTTAAGCTTGAGAACGGCGTAAAATGGGAAATAAAGGCTGAAACTATCGGCGACGCAGCAGTCGACGTTAATATCAACGTGGAGCTTAATACCTCAAACGTTCCTGCGGAAAGCGTTGACGCTGTCGCTTCGGGAAAGAGCAGTATGCAGATCTCCCTCGCGCACAACGGCAGCTTCGGATTTGAAGCTAACATAACCATACCCGTAGCTCCCGCGAATAACGGCAAGGTGGCAAATCTTTTCCACTTTAACAACGGGGCGCTGGAATTTGTCGCAAGCGTTACGGTAAGCAACGGCGAGGCAACATTGCCGTTCAGCCACGCTTCCGAATACGTTATCGTATTTGACGAGAAGTCTATGGGCGCTTCGGAGAGCAGTTCCGATTCCGCTTCCACTCCCGGCACGAACGGAAACCCCGGCACGGGCGCGGCAGGCGCTGGAGTCGCTGCGGTATTGGCGGCGGCTTCGGCAGCGGCGGTCATTATCTGCCGTAAGAACAAGCACAATTAAGATTTTCTCTTTTCATTGTAAATCTCTATAAGATAGCCCGTATCCCAATGCGGATACGGGTTTATCCTTTAGGTCAAAACAATGCATAAATGCACACACTAAAGGTAATCCAATCGGGATGTATAATTATTATGTATTGACATTATTGACTGTTTTATGATATAATATAATAAAAGGTCAAACGCCGCAAGGGGAGTGATCAATAATGAAAATGCCGAGAAGAATGTGTAAAAACTGCTTCTCGCACATGAGCAAACATGACGGCAGGTGTCCCGTATGCGGCTACGCAAAGGGCGGCAGCGAGCCGTCCGTTCTTCCGCGCGGAACTAAGCTCGCCGGGCGGTATATAGTCGGAGGGTGTGTCGGACGCGGCGGCTTTGGAATAACATATCTCGCCTACGATACCCGTAACGGAGAAACCGTCGCAGTAAAAGAGTATTTCCCAACCGTGCTCGCGAAACGCGGCAGCAGAAATCACGTTATTCCGGGCAATGAAAGGAACGCTGAACAATTCAATACGGGTGCGGAAAAATTCTTTGACGAAGCGGAGCTTGTTCGCCGCTTCAACGGCAATCCGAATATCGTAAGCATTTACGAGTGCTTTTACGAAAACAATACCGCATATTATGTTATGGAATATCTCAACGGCATTACATTGGAAAATTATGTGGAAAAATACGGCGTGTTAAATTCCGCACAAACACTGTATATCGCGGACAAGCTGACAATGGCGCTTGTTGTGCTGCACAGCGGAGAGGTTCTTCACCGCGATATCTCACCCGATAATGTAATGCTGTGCAGGGACGGAAGAGTTAAACTGATCGACTTCGGCGCGGCAAGGCAATTTCTTTCCGAAGGGTCGCAGGGCTATACTGTCATAATGAAAAAAGGCTTTTCGCCTATGGAGCAGTACTCTCAGAACACGGAGTCGGATACAAGAACAGATATTTATTCGCTCGGAACGCTGTTGTATTACGCGCTTACGGGAAAAGTTCCGGAAAGTCCTTATAAGCGTATGGAGGACGACAGTGTTTTTAATGAAAATACTGTAAAAGCCGACGCCGGATTGTGGAGCGTTATAGGAAAAGCCGCCGCCGTTGCGCCGACGGAGCGCTATCAGAACGCGGAAGAATTCAGGAACGCGCTGACCATACTTAATATAAACGCATTGGCAATTGCCGCGCCGAATGATTACAACTTTTTAAAAACTGACGACTTCATAGTGCCGAACACTCCGCGTACCCGCTCAAAAACGCGGCTTGCGGCTATACTCGCAGCTGTGTGTGCCGTAACTGCAATACTGCTTGTCGTTATCGGTACGCGTGCTTTTTCAAAACCCGAAAAAATTGAGCTTACTCTTGACAGCGAATACGCGGGGCATTTTAATATCGGAGGAAAAATACCGTCGTCAAAGCTGAGGGAATTCGGGAGTGACGTTGAGATCACGCTGTTTATCAGATCGTGGGAGGAGAAGCCGGAGGAAGACACACAAGGCGTTATCCCCGTAAACTCAGACGACAGGAGCGTTCTGGAATATCTCTCTTCGGCTGAGGATCTTTGGGCGGATGAAAACGGCTGGATAGACATAGACAAGGGCGACGATTCGCTGACGTTTGTGATGTCGCGCGAGGGCATTGAAAGTCTGGGCGACGGCGGACTGAGCTTTGAAACGTATAATCTGGTCGTGACCTCGGCAGTTCTGAAGCCCTCGGAAAAGCAGAATGATCTCATAATATACGATTTTCATAAAGACCGAAGCGCGCCATATACCGTTTATGACAACGAAAACGGCAAGATAATAACCTTGGAGCTTAGCGAGCATCGCGTAACGGATTGGGAGGACTTTTTTGAAACGCAGTGCATTCCCAAAAGCGCATTCTATGTATTTGACGGAGATGTAAAGGTGACCGTTGCGCTTGAGGATTTTGAAGACGGCGATTACATTGATCCTCATATTTATGTGCGCAACTGCGGTTTTTGTTTCAACGTTATTCAGAAAGATGTTCTTGTGCCGTTTGAAACGGGGAATGGATATCCGCCTGTAACCCGCGCCGACAACTATGCTATACATATTGATAAAAACCGCAAACAATTGATCTTAATAATTCCGCAGAAGGTCAAGGAGAAAATGAGCAGCGGATTATTTTTCCAATGCGTTGATGTGCGCCCCGGAAATGTGCGTCTGGAGGCATATAACGGCGAGTACAGCACATTTGTATAAAGACCTGCAAATAAAAGTCAAGGGGTAAAGTGAAGATTTCATCAAACTTT
>CAYWIP010000080.1:0-12104 GCA_964458395.1 uncultured Ruminococcus sp. | reverse complement strand
ATAAACTTTCATCACTGATTTTGGCTTTGTGTTGCATTTACTTTTGCATTTGACGTTCAAAAAAATTCCCCTGCCTCGAACCCTTTCAGCCCGAGGCGGGGAATTGTGTAAACGTGTCACGGAGTGACTTTAGTCAATCGGTGACACACTGAATTTGTGTCACGGGTGACACAAATTAGTGGAAATGATTTTGTGTTCCGGCAGTCTGTTCCTGCTTTTGCTTCGGCTTGTCTTTACCGTTCAGCTTCGCCGTCAAATCCTTCTGGGCAGCGTCAAAAGCCTGCTTGTCGGCTGCTTTGACGGAAATAACAACGTTTTCGGCACACTTCGCCTGATACGCTATTCCCGCCTTATCGAGCTGCGCCATCAGTTTATCCGCGAATTTAGGATGCAGCGGTTTGGAATTTACGGGATTTTCGCCAAGCTCCGCGTACTTTACGCCCTTGTACTCATAACGCCCGATATTATTTGCCGACGCTATTACCGCCTTATCGACCTTATTATGGAAGTCGGCTGTTATGGGGTGCGCCACATCATCATATCCGCCTGTCGCGTTGGGCTTCGCGGGCATTGCGACAAAGGACTTTGTCTGCCCCTCGCTGTTTGTACCCCTGTTAAGTTTTACGCCCGTTACGACAAAGCATTTGTCGATAGTTATCTGTCCGGCGGCTTTTGTTTGAGTTTTCTCGCTGTCCACGTTGTGCATCTGCGCGTAAACCGTTGACACGGGCTTTTCGGGAGTGACAATATCGTTTTTGATCGTTGCTTCGGGACTAGCCGCCAGCTTTTCATATGTTCCGAGCACCGCGCTGTCAATAGCAGCGTGAGCCTCTTTGGTTACGGGAAATACAACGTCCTCGTACCCGCCGTTCCTTTTTTCGGACGGCATAGCCACATAAAGCCCGTTTTTTCCGTCCACGACCTTGATACCGTGTACGGCAAACTCGCCGTTGACGACAAGCGTTCCGATTGCCTTTGCCGGACCGTTGCCCTCGAGCTTACTCATTGTCGACACCTCGAATTTTGTGTTCTGTTCCATAATATTACCTCGACTTTCTCCCCGTTTCGCCGATAGGTCAGCGTGTGTTGTTTTATGTGAAATATCCCGCTGCCGCGGGATATTTTCAGCCTTATCGGATATGTGATAAACTTTGTCAAGCTCTATGTACAAGGATTTGCCCAAATTGTTGTTTGCCGTGGCACGGAGTTCTCCGGAAATAAATCCGGGAGTTGCTTTTTTTATAATATCGTCGAACTTTTCCGAATCGAGCGTACCAAACATTATGGTGTTATCGCTTTCGTTTACGCAATATCTGACACGGCATTCCGCAGTGCCGTCCAGAATTTGCTCAACCGATTGATAGAAACTGTTTGTTTTTTGCGCGAATTCCTCCAATAGCTTTGGAGTTACGCTGCTTATAGGCATAAGTTCCGTGTTATCTTCATTTACAACTGTCTCTTGGTGACCGGGAAATGCCGGATACCCGTCCGCACCATATATAGCCTCGCCTCGGTCAATATCTTCTTCCGCCAGTTTATCGGTGTGATCGGATATAACCTTTTCACGGCTCGGCTCGTGATCGTACTCGTAATCCCTTGTTACCTTTCCGTCCGTGGCGCGGGCGTAGTAGAACGACGTATCGTCAACGGACTGCCCGATTGTAAATTTAACGCCGTGTTCTTCCCAAGCGTCCTTTTGCAGACAAGCATATCCCTTGATGACAACGGTTTTTTCGGGGTTTCTTTCCGCGTTTTTGACACTATCGAGCATTGATAAACAAAGCTCTTTGTTGCTTTCGGCGTTTCTCAGCGCGTATTTCAAGCTGTTCAAATGACCCTCGGAAGCGTGTATAAATTCCGTATCGGGCTTTATCTGTTCCAAAAGATTTTTATACGGCTGTGACATATCGTTTTTTTCGCCGAAAAAATTGTTTATGACATTTTTCAGCGCCTCCGAAACGGCTTTTTTCCTTTCCTCCGTGCCGATATCAAGCTTCACGACGGTGAAACCAATGTCATAAACGTATGTTTTATCCTGCTTGGCGGTATCAATTCCTTGCTCACGCGTATTTTCTTCCGCTCTGTTAAGCACCTTAATTGCTTTTTCTGTTGAGATGCTTGCGTGCATTGGCGTAGGAGACAGCTCGACAATATCCTGTATGCTGTTGTAATCGGCGTTCGTAAGATTTATCATGTATGTACACGGCTCGTTATGCAGATTTTCCACGGTAACAATTACAATGTTATTCGGATAACTCAACCCGTCCCAATTTTTCTGCCACTTTTCATTGGCGTTTATTATGGCTTGATTAAATTCCGCAACGGTATACTTTTTTTCCGTATCAAACCCGACGGACTTTACATCAAATGCGTTGTTTGTGCCTGTTTGACTGCTCACGGTAATTAAAGGCTCCTGCTTACCGACTGTTTTTTTCAGATAGGCTGTTTCATAATCGTTAAGGTCTTCAAGCAGATCGGCTGTCCTTGATGAATAATGTACCGAAACATCATTAAGGAAATCATGCAGGAATTTAGTTTCGCCCTTTAAAATAGCATCACGAATATTTTCCCACTCCGAACGCATATCGCTCCATCTAAATGTGCTTTCTGCGTGAAATTCATCGACCGCATAATATCGGATTGATGCGCCGTAATCGGCTGTAACATCGTCGTTAAGGCTGTCAAGCTCTTCACAAAGCGCCTCCAACGCTCCGTATTGTGCCACCTCCATCATCGGCACGGAAAAGGTGTGACCGTCCTTAAGCTGTCCATAATCGTCAAGATAGTTATACACCGTTTCAAACGTAAGCTGCCTGTCTGTGTCGTCCAAGTAAACGTGAAAGCCGTGCTCCGCCAATCCAACGGCGAGATCGGCGTCCGTTATTTCCTCGCGCGGTTCATTTGCGATTGTCGTATTCTGTTTCAAGTTGCTCATAATGTCCGTCCTTTCCAATCTGAGATATAATAATCCCCGTCATTTCTGACGGGGATAAAGATTATATTTAAAACGGATAATCATCGGGCGCTTCCGCAAGCGGAGCTATATCGTCAGCGGCAGGTGAATTGACACTCTGCGGCGGCTCGGGCGGCAGCGGCGGCTGCTGAACCGTGTTTTCCTGTTTTTTCTCTCCGGTAAAGCATACGCGGTTGGCAATAATTTCGTACCACATAGCGGTATTGCCGTTCTTATCCGTATACGGGCGCGTTTGCAGCTCGCCCTGCACAAGTATCATACGACCTTTTCCGAACCACTTGCAGATAAATTCGGCGGTGCTTCTCCAAGCCGTCACATTGAAGAAATCCGCTTTTCTTTCCTCGCCCTTTGTCTGATACTGCCGCTCAACGGCAATTCGGAAGGAACAAACGCTTGTTCCTTTTGGTGTGGCTTTCAGTTCCAAATCGTTCACGATACGTCCCATCATTGTTACATTGTTATACATAAAAGTACCTCCTGTAAATTCAAAACGTGTCACCCGTGACACATTTCCGATGTTTTCCCGGTAGAAAAAAATCCCCACCGTTTCCGATGGGGATCATAGGTTATTCAATTGTCGGTTATCTCCTGCCGTGCTTCGGCGGGGATTTCTTTGGAGCCTGCGGTTCTTGAGCCTGTATGCCTTTACCTGTTAAGGCAATCTTTATTTGCTCATCGGGCATACCCATAGCTTTTAAATTTGCTGCCAATTCGGCGTCGCGCTCAGCTCTGCCCTCTTTCTTTGCGGCACTGAGCGCACTCTGCTTATATATCTCGTTATTCATACGTCTGCGGGCGAGCTCCTGCATTTCGGGGTCGGTGCTGATGCTGCCGAGGACGTCGACAGCCTTTTGCACCTCGGCTATAGTCGTGTGTTCCTTTAACATATTGAAATCCTCCTCATTTCGACAGCGGAAATACGTTACCCAAGCCTTACGCTCATCGCTGAGCTCGGCGGTCAGCGCATCCAGTGGTATCATCTGTACCTTGCCCAATTCCACAAAGTTCACCCTGTAATTGTCAAGCAGCGGCACGTGCGTTTTTGTGCTCATTAACATATTTTCCGTAAACCAATCCTTGCCGGGCAGCACATTCTTATCACAGATGCCAAGTCCGAATACCGGGCGCGGCTCGTAGATCTCGTCTCCGCGCTTTACGCTCGAGATATAAAGCTGCATTGTGTAGTTCACAAATCTTTGTACGAAATTCGAGTCGGCGCTGACCTGAACCTCAACGTCAACCTCGCCGACGTTGCTCGACGCGTGAAGGTCTATTCTCGAAAACTTCTCGTCGGGATTTTCGGGCGGAAGATCGTTTCCCGCTATCTTGAAGTCATTGCCGATATCGACTTCGAGAAACGCCTTGACCAGTCCGCGCAGCATATCCTTGTTTTCCTCACGACTGAACATTTTCTTAAAGATAACGTCCACCATAGGCGAAATATATTCCATACCGCCCCTCCTTCCGGTATTCCCTTTGCTATCTATATTATACGACATATTTTCCTCCTTGTCAAGCATTTTTGTTTAAAAAACAAAATTGTCACCGAAAACACATTCCAGATCGTGCCACCCGTGACACATTTCCGGGCGTGTCACCCGTGACACATTTTTACTGTCCGGCGCTTAGTGCCTTGGTATACGGATAACCGCCGTTTATAGCAATCTCGCTTACAAAGCAGTCGGATATCATTCCGCCGTATCCGCAGATACCACCGACGTTTTCCGCGTTATTGCCGTCTATCTTGCTTTTCACAACGGAGCAGTTTATAATTTTGGAATTGCCCGTCGCGTAATCACGCGCTCCTTCGACGCTCTCAAACGAATAAGACGCGATCTCGTTGCAGATAATTCCTACGTTGGAATAGTCCGCTGCCGATATATCCGCGTCCTCTATAATAACGTTCTTTACGGTCGAGCCCGATATTTTCCCGAACAAGCCGCCTCGTCCGCGAAGATTTTTTATCTTGTAATTCCCGCCGTCATACACGAAAAAGTCATAGGACTTGTTTTCGTAGCCGCGCGATATCTCCTTTGTGTCAATGGGCTTGCGCTCAACGTTGGCGGGGAATTTTATGTCGGCGGTCTGAACGAAATGTCCGCTTGCTTTCTTTTCGGACAACCTCAGAAGCTGATCGTAATAGCTGATCATATACGAATTTTCACGCGTCCCCGTACCGCCGCCGTATTCGTTCAGCACTCTGTAAAGCGTAGTGTTTTCTGTAAATTTATACTCGGTATCGCCGAAGTACTTTATCGTGCCGAATTCGCCCGTCTGCTTTCTGTCGGAGTAGCCGTAGGTGCAGCCGTCGACGTGAGCGGACGCGTCGTTTTTATCATCGACCTTCGGCAGCTTTAATGTCGCCGCACCGGTCATATCGAGCGGAATTCTGTATATTTCCGCGTCCTTATTGAGGTAACTTCGGTCAACGGTAACGGTGATATATTCCGCGGTCTGCCATTTGGCATAGAGGTCGCAATCCGCGTCGACGTAAAGATTTTCCACGCGCACCGGCGAATTTTCAAAATACCAGCCCTCAACCGAGTACCCGTCTTTCCACACCCCAAAACTGTCAAGCATATCGACGGTAGAGCCAATCTTCTTTTCCATAATCTGAATATTGTCGTCGTAGTGCAGGGTTATCTTTGCCGTCGGCGTTTCGTCAGCCCATACCGCGTAAAGCGTGATATTTTCAGCGGGCATTTTTAAGGACTTCAGCGCGGATTTTGCGTCAGCCGTTTCCGCCCAGCCCGAAAGGAAAAGTCCGTCCTTGTAAACGGAAATATCCGTAGGCAGCGGAACCTCGCCGCCGTATCTGACCTCCGCGCGTGAAAGCGTTCCGGTGCCGCCGTTGGAATTATAATTGACGGAATACATCTCCGGTTCCCATACCGCGTACAGCGTTACGTCGCTGTACGGCATTTTATATTCGTACAGCGGATAAGGTATTTCCGCGTTATCGGAAAATCCTATCAGCTTATAGCCCTTTTTGGTGATAGACTTCGCAGCCGCTTCCGCGCGGGGCAGCGAGACGTATTGACCCGACTCGGAGGTTATGCTGTCAAGCGTACCCTCTCCGCCGTTCGCGTTGAAATAAATACTGTAAACGCCGCCGATATTGCCGTTGCTTGACGCAGTGGTCGGAGCTTTCGTATAGCCCCCGTCCGTATAGCCGTTTTCGTTGGTCGTATCGGACGGCTCAGACGTTTCCTCAGGAGGCTCGTCAACAAACGCGGGCTCCGATGTGCTTGTCGACGTTTCGGAACTGCTTTCCTCGGGCGGCGTTGAAGTGCTCTCCTCGGAGCTTTCGGGCGCGGAGCTCTCGGTGCTTTCCGTGCTCTCCGAACTCTCGACCGATGTTGACGAATCCTCGCTGCCGCCGCGACCCGCGAGTGCCGAAACGATCATCATAACGACCAAAATAAGAGCGGCAGCGCCTATTATAAGATACATCTTCATATCCTTTTTGCCGCCCGCTTTCTTGGGCTTAAATCCCGTAGAAATAGAAAAACTGTTGCTGTCGAGCTGCACCAGTTTTCCCTCGGCTTGCAGCGCCGCGAACGTTTCCTCGGTCAGACCGTCGAGCCTGTCATCGCATTTGTACTGTGTGTAAACACCGTCGACCATACTTGTCGCGTTTTCCTTGATGAACGCTTTATATCCGGCGGTCTGCGTGAGTATCTTTTCCTCGAACGGAACGCCCTGTTCGTCGGCGTTCTGCTCGGGAATGACGAACAGCGTTTTTGACGCGTCGTCAAAGCTTGAAATTTCTATACGAAAAAAATACATTATTTACCGCCTTTCTTCGTTCGTTTTTGTGTGTTGTCGAACTCCATAGCAAAGCCGACGCGGGTTTTCCCGCTCTTGTCCGTCCAATCATTTCCGAACGAGACAACCGCGTCGTAGGTTTTGCCCGTTTTTTCGGATTTAAAACCGCTTATCTTCGCTTTCTTTTTTGTGAGCAGCGACTTCATAATCCCATCAGTCAGCTTTTTGCCCTTTGAGGAAAAGAAATAATCGTCCTCGTAAAGTCGGAAAGCGCAGGTCGCGTCGTTATTTTTCGAGGACAATTTTTCGCAATAATAAACGGTTTTCCCGTCGTTCTTGTTTGTGAATTTGTAAACGTTCGCGCCGCATTTCGGGCAAATGCCGAAGGGATCGCGCGGAGGAACGAGCGAAACGTGTTCGCGGGACTTTTCAAGCGCGACGATATTTTTCAGCTTTCCGCATATGGAGGATATAACGTCCTCCGCGCTTGTCGTTTCCTTTTCTATCGCGGATAATTGAAATTCCATTGCCGCCGTCAGCTCAATTGATTTGACCTCGTCGGGCAGCAGGGAAATTATTTTCTTACCCTTATCCGTCGCTATAAGCGACTTGTTTTTACGCTCGACATACCCGACCGATATTATGCGCTCGATGATCTTGTCGCGGGTCGCCGGGGTACCTAAGCCGCGTTCCGAGACGTATTCCGACAACTCCTTATCCTCAATTCGGCGGTCGATATTTTCCATCGCTTTAAGCAGCGTGCTTTCGGTGAAATGCTTGGGCGGCTGCGTTTCGCATTCCGAAATCGTGAGATTTTCCGCCGTAAAGCTCTCGCCTTGAGAATATTTTATTGAAATGTTCTCGCCGCTCTCTTTATCGGCGTAAAAGCGTTTCCAGCCTATTTTAACAGGAATTCTGGTTTTGCATCGGAATTTTTCGCCGTTCACCTCGAAAATATATTCCGTTTCCGAGTATTCATACTGAGCCGACACAGCCGCCAAAAAACGGGCCATTACCATTCCGAGAATGGATTTTTCATCGTCTGTCAGATCGACGGTTTTATTTATGCTTTCGGTGGGAATTATCGCGTGATGATCAGACACCTTGCCGTTATTGATTATCCTGCCGTCTATATTCAATCCGTTCGTGGTAAGCTCGTCGACCTCGGCAGGGAAAAAATCGCGCAACAATTTCACACGTTCCGGCAATATCGCCGCCATATCGTCGGTAAGGTAATTGCTGTCCGTGCGTGGATATGTCAGCAGTTTTTTCTCGTACAACGACTGCATAATTTCAAGCGCTTGCGCTGTCGTAAAGCCAAGTTTATCGTTTGCTTCCGTTTGCAGGGAAGTAAGTGAAAACAACAGCGGACGGTTTTCTTTTTTCAACTTTGTTTGTACCGAAACGACCGTGCAAAGCCGGTTTTCGCATTTAGCCTTTACCGCCTCGGCTTGCGCTTTCTCGGGAAAGCTGTCGTTCTCCTCATCAAACCATTCCGCGTCGTTTTTGAGCTTTAATTTGAAAAAAGTTTTTTTGTGAAATTCGCTATGTCATTATCCCGTTGAACGATCATATTTACAACGGCAGTCTAAACACGCCCAACCGAACATATCACACCGAAACAGCTTGTGTAAAGTCGTGTAAGGTTCATTCCCCACAGCCAATCGATTTTATTCCTTGCAAATCCCGCCGCGAACATATTATCATAATCGGAGAAAGGCTTGTCAATCGATGGTTGCGGGGAATTTGTTACGAAACGCGCTTCTTTTTGCGTTGCCGGTTGTAACGGTTTATTTTCCGAATGGGCGTCGTTCCCGAAATGCTCACGCTTTTGCGCCGCAACACTTGACGAACCGCGCGGCATTTCCGGATTACCGATTACGGTTTTCTCGGTATCAACCATGTTCGATTTAGTTTCCGTTCTGACGGATCTCGCGTAATTTGTCCCGCTGTGTCGCGCTTGCGCCGCCGCGTTTGGCACATCGCGCTGCTTTTCCGTATTTCCGCCGACCGTCCGAACGTATTTATTTGAAATCACGCCGCCGCTCCGCTTGGAAAGCGTATCCTTCGGCGCGACTTCGTGAGAAATCTTTGCCTTGTTGTTAAACGCTTTCCCGCTGACGCCATTCTTGCCAATGAAAACCTTCAAACAATATCACCCCTTCATTGCCGCGCGTTTTTTATTATTCGCCGAACTTCGTGGTCATCAGCCTATACAGCTTTGTATCTGTCGGGAAATCGTCCTTAAACGGCAGCGAGCCGTTAAGTCCGCAGTAGATAAGCCCCGAACCCGCGGGCGCTCCCGTGACAAAGCTCATCATTGTTTCGGGGATTTTCAGTAGACGTGCCAACTGATCGCGGTCGCTTGCCGCCTGATTTAACATCAGAATAAATTCCGAGTTTGAAAGCATAGACCGCGCCGTATCGGACTTTAGCAAATCCTCAACGTTCTGGGTAATTCCCGTAGGAATACCGCCCCATTTTCTCGCACGTTTGTACAGTTCAAACAAAAAGTTGGCGCTTTCCTCATTCCTGAAAAGAAGATAAATGTCGTTTATATAAATACGTGTGCGAATACCGCGCTCGCGGTTGCGGACTATCTTATCCCACAGGTTTTCAAGAACTACCATCATTCCAAGCGGCTTTAACTGCTTACCCAAATCCTTTATATCGTAGACCACCACGCGGTTATTTACGTCTACATTCGACGAATAGGAGAAGGTTTTCATACTGCCGTTGACGTAGAGCTCCAATGACATATACAGCGGCTTCGCCTCCTCCGACTTCTCTTTTGACAGAATATCGTAATAGTCCTTAAGAGTGGGCATTTCGTTAGTGTTGCCGAGCAGAAAATCTCTGTAAACCTCGTGCAGACAGTTATCAATTATCGTTTTCTGTTCGGGAGAAATGCCCGATTTTCCCATAATTGTCTCAAAAAACGATAGGAAGAAATCATATTTTGACGATACTACGTCTTCGCCCCTATTGTACTCCTCAATGGATATTTCAAGCGGGTTTAAATGCGTTTCGCTGCTCTCGGAAATATAAAGCAGCTCCCCGCCGAGCGCCTTAACAAGATTGGTGTACTCGCGCTCCGGATCGACGATAATTATTTCGTCGTTGGTCGCAAGAAATACGTTTACCATTTCGCGCTTTGCCGAAAAAGATTTACCCGAACCCGGACAGCCGAGAATAAATCCATTAGCGTTTATAAGGCTTGCGCGGTCGAAAACGATCAGATTGTTTGTGGTCTGGTTTAAACCATAATACACGCCGCCCTCCTGCGACAATTCTTTGGAATTGAACGGCATAAAAACGCAGGCGCTCTCGGTCGTAAGCGTTCTGCGCACCTTAAGGCGGCAATTGCCGAGCGGCAGGCAGCTCGCCAGCGCGTCCTCCTGCTGATAGTGCGCTCTTGACGTTGTACATACCTTTGTACGGAATACCGCCTCGATTTTATCCGTATTGTTTTCCAATTCCTCAAACGACGTACCCGTGACCATAACAACAAGGTTGAGAAGAAACATCTTCTGATTTTTACTCTGAAGATCGTTTAATAATTCCTCAGCCTCCTCGAGCGATTGTTTGTGGTCGTCGGTAATAACGTCCGTGAAAACTCCGTGCTGCGCCGCTTTTCGCTCTTTCTGCATATTGTTGGAGCGCATAGCCGTTAGCTGACGCTTAACCACCTTTATCGCTTCTCCGGGATCAACGGGAGCAATATTTACGGTCACAACTATCGGCAGCGACGTTTCGCAAAGGTCTTTGAGAATATCGTCCACAAGTGACGAGGGAAGATGCTTCAAGTAGACCATTCTCGCAAACTTATCGTTATAAAGAAAATAGTCCCGTTTAAATTCAAAGTAATCGGGGCAGCATAACGACTTTTCCGCGCCGCGCATAAACTGTGATGTGGTTATCGGACGGATCTCTTGGTTTACACTGCGGAAAATGTGTTGTCTGCCACGCAAAATACAAAAAATTGACAAGCAAAATACAAAAAATAAGCCGCCGAAAATGAGAAAATCGGCGGCTATTTTATTGAACAAATGGCATTATAAAGCCAAATATTTAAGTTAAATGTCGCGAGTGTTGAAAAATCGGCGACAAAAATTACATAATGTTGAAAAAATTTTCATTTTTTGTGAAAGTTGCACAATTTCAGCTATTTGGCAGGAAATGCAAAATATGAGCAATAACGTCGACTGTCCGGCCGTTTCCTAAGCATTTATAGCGCTGTGCGTTTGAAACGCAGTCGGTGTATCCGTCGGGCAGCGTTTGCAGACGTTCGCATTCCAATGGCGACAGCTTGCGAATTATGTAATCACCGTCCGGGAGATCGATCTTGTATAAGCCCGTTCCCGAGCCTTGTCCGCCTTGTCCCGTCGACAGCGCTATGGATTTCCCGTGAACGGAATAAACGCGGTGAGCCTGCCCGGAGCTGCCTATGTCGCCTATGCGCACGGGCTCGGCAAGCTCGCTAACGATGCGGGATATGCAAAAAGCTATACACCCGCGGCAAGTACTATCATGAGCGCTCTGAAAAACGATATCACCGTTATCCGCGACAAGTGCGGCGCCGCCGATCTGGTGATAATTATGCCGTATACCGTCGCGGATATCCTCGACAGCACCGATAAGCTCCAGCGCCAGATAAACGTCGGCACGTTCAGACAAGGCAATGTCGACCTCGAGGTCAAGACGTTCAACGGCAACCCGCTAATCCGCGTACCGAGTGACAGAATGTACAGCGAGTACACATTCAACGAAGGATACCGACAAGTACGTTCCCATGCGCACGGGAATTCTTGCTAAATCGGGAATTATCGGCACGGTGATCGGCAGCGGCGAGATCGAATACGCCGCGCCGTATGCACGAAAGGTCTACTACGGCGTGAATATAAATTTCAGCAAGTCGCGTCATCCGTTGGCTTGCGCGAGGTTTTTTGAAGCGTCCAAGGCGGTCAACAAGAATGCGTGGATCGCCGAGGTTCGCAGAATAGCGGGAGGACGATAAATGAATTTTACCGAAATAATTCTCCGTAAATTACAAGACTGTCCGCTGCTGAAAAGAAGCGGCGTGACGGCTCTCAGATTTGCGGGAATGGACGCGAAAACGCGTTCAATGAGCATTTTAAACACAAAGGGCGAGCTGGTGATCGAGGAATACTGCGACGGGAGCTGCGATATGCAGTATCCGTTCGCGCTGATCTACCGCTCACCCGAGATCGATACGGCGGGCAAGCTGGCGGCGCAGGAGCCAGACCAACAGCATTTAAAAAACCTTTACAAACCGGAAATAAAGGCGTATAATATAAAGTATGAAGATTGACGAATTAAAGGGGCGTTTAAAAAGCTTGGA
>CAYWIP010000079.1:0-12136 GCA_964458395.1 uncultured Ruminococcus sp. | reverse complement strand
GTGTAATGATTTGAAGCGATAACTTTATCAGAATTTTTAAATGCTGTTGGTCTGCATTTTCAGCGTTTTGCATTTTTGTAACTTTTAGCAGATTTCTGCCGCTTTTTGTGGCAATAATGGACAAATAATGGACAGGTTTTTTACCGTTCAAGACCCTTAAACACTTTATTGATGGCTGCCTCTACACACTCATAATTCATTACAGCGATATGGAGGTAACGGCAATGAGCATTTTAGAAGGACTGTTTTTCGGCAGTCAAGTACCTTTTGACGAGGTAAGTATGAACTACCCCGACTACTATAAAGCGGGCGATAAGGCGGATAAAGTCAAGGAGAAAATCCTTGAACAATATCCCGACTTGGTGAACCTTATGGATGAATACGAAAACGCGCAAATGGAACAGAACAAATTCGGAAGATTTCACGAGTTTTCGGTTGGGGTTCGCGTGGGTGCGCAACTTATGCTTGAAATGCTGAAAGAGTTTTGATAAACGGGAGCCGACTTCGCGAGGGGGGGCGGCTCTTGATGTTGTTTTGTAGTAAAGTGTTTTTTGAAGTTGACTTTTCATACAATATATGTTATAATGTAGATTAATAAATCTTTGCAAAAGAGTTTTATCATGCAAAAGTTGAAATGAGGTATCATATGGAAGAAAAAACGAAAGGCATAAGCGACGAGCATATCGCGGAGTTCGCTTTTGTGCGGCCGCGGAAAAAGCGTGTTCCGCTTTGGGTGAAGATAGCTTCCGCCGCGTGTATCGTATTGGCGGTGGCTGCCGTGCCGATAGTAAGGATAAATGTGCAGTCGCTCGAACAGCCCTCGACGCTTCAGCCTTGTTTGTATTTTAACGACAAATTTTATATACTTGACCCCGTATCGAGAGGTCACGGCGACCTGCCGGAGGGATATATTCTTGTCGGCGAGATAACGTCCGGGGACCGCGGAAACAAAGAGGTCAACGGTTACGGCGAAATGCTCCGTATCGGAAACAAGATTTATCAAAGCCCCGATTTTTCGGGCGACGTATATGTGTACACAACGCTTTTCACGGGCGGAGAGTACTATTGGTATCTTCGGTTTGTGGACAGTGAAACGTTCAAGCGCGAGGCGGAGGAGCGGGGCGAGAGCGTATATTGGTAATCCATATCGTCAAAGGAGAAAAAGCCAAGCGGCGCCGTGCGTATATCCCGGCGCCGCTTTTTGCCGCAATTTCTCAAATATACTTGCATTGTGTGATATTTTGTGCTATAATATTAAATAAGAAGTAATTATGACGGAGGGTAATAAATGAAGCTGCTGCTTATCCACGCGTGGAACGAAAAAGAACGCTCATACAGAAGCAAATTTTCAAGTCTGCTCTCCTATCCGTCGCTGACACTGGCGGTGATCTATTCGCTTATCCCCGAGGGCGCGTTCGAGCGTATAGACGTTGTGGACGAGAACTCGCAGAAGGTGCGCTACGACCGCGAAAAGTACGATCTGGTGATGATATCGTTCGACACCTCGTCGAGCATTACAGCATACAAGCACTGCGCGGAATTCAAACGGCGCGGCGCTTACGTCGTGTGCGGCGGCTATCACGCGACGGCGCTGCCCGGCGAGGTAATCCGGCACTGCGATACCGTGATAGCGGGTCCCGCTGAGATATCCGTTCCCGAATTTATCGCGGACTTCAAAAACGGCAAGCCCCAAAAGCTCTACCGCAATTTCAACGTATGCCCCGCGAAATTCCCGACACCCGCGCGCGATAAGATAACCAAGCGTAAAAAGCTGAAAATTCCCGCGCTTGTCGCCGACCGAGGCTGCCCGAACCGATGCGTTTACTGCTCCATGGGTATGATGTGGAAAAGCGATCCGCGTCCGATAGAGAGCGTTGTCACGGAAATAAAGTCGCTTAAATCGAAGCTGGTTATTTTCTACGACCCGAATTTCTTTGCGCGGCGCGATTACGCGTTAAAGCTGATGAGGGCGCTGAAACCTCTGAAAATTCTTTGGGCGGCGAACGCTACCGCCGATATCGGCTACGATCCCGAAATGCTCCGCGCCGCGCGCGAAAGCGGCTGCCGCGGTCTGCTGATAGGTCTGGAGTCGCTGAATCCACAGTCGTTGAAAGGAGCGGCAAAGCGCTTCAACAAAGCCGACAAGTACCGTGAAATTATCGCGAATATACACAAATACGGGATAGCGGTGAACGGCTGCTTTGTACTCGGCTTCGACAGTGACACCGAAAGGGAGCTTCTGGCTTTGCCGAAGCGCGTGGACAGGCTCGGGCTGGACTTATGCAGATTTTCCGTGCTGACCCCCTATCCCGGAACTCCGCTGTTCGACAGACTGAAAAGGCAGGGGCGCATACTCACAGAGGACTGGAGCCGCTACAATCAGCACAACACGGTGTTCAAACCGAAAAACTTCACCCCGGAGCGTCTGGACAAGCTTTACAGACGCGTCTGGCGGGAGGCTTATACATGGCGGCGCGTGTTCGGGAGAACGTTCAATTCGCCGTGGAGGAACAAGCCGTATGTGTTTATACTGCTCGGCGCGAATATCGGCTTCAAATATCTGGGAATAAATAAGGTGAACAAGTGAAGATAACTTTTATACGCGTGAATATGTTCGAGAGCGTAAGCTCCGACGCTATGAAGCCGCTGCTTTTCGGGATAATCAAGAGCCTTACTCCCGACCGTCACGAGATAGACTTTATCGACGAGCGCGCCGAAAAGCTCCCCGAGCAGATCAACTCGGATATTATCGCGTTTTCGGTTGAAACATTCACGGCGAAGCGCGCGTATATTCTCGCCAAAAAATACAAGACCGCCGGTAACATTATAGTAATGGGCGGATTTCACGCCGCCGTAATGCCCGACGAAATGCTTAAATACGCCGATTCGGTCATTATCGGCGACGCGGAGGGCGCTTGGGAGGAATTTCTCGCGGACTGCGAAAACGGCTCTCCAAAGCGGAAATATCACTCGGACGAGAGCCGCCCGATCGCTCCGCTTAATTTTGACGAGAGCGTTTACAAGCACCGCTACTACGGCATAGGCGTGTATCAGATCTCACGCGGCTGCAAATTCAACTGTGATTTCTGCTCGATAAAGACCATGTACAAATGCGTCCGCAGCAAGCCGCCCGAGGCAGTCGCCGAGGAGCTTTCGCGTATGCGCGAGAAAATAATCTTCTTCGCGGACGATAATATTTTCGCGGACAAAGCGGCGGCGCTGGCGCTCTTTAAGACGATCGCTCCGTTGAAAAAGCGCTGGGCGTGCCAGATTAGCATGGACGCGGCGCGCGACGATGAAATTCTCCGCGCCATGAAAAAATCGGGCTGCTTTCTCGTCTTAATGGGCTTCGAGAGCCTGAACGCGGACAGTCTGCGCGAAATGCGCAAATCCGCGAACGCCGCCGCGGATTACTCCGAGGTGATACGGCGCGTTTATTCGCACGGGCTGCTCATCTACGGAACGTTCGTGCTCGGGTGCGACGGCGACTTCCCCGACGTGTTCAAAAAGACCTACGAGTTCGCGGTGAAAAACAAAATGTCCGTCACGAATTTCAATCCGCTTATTCCCATGCCCGGCACGGGAGTTTACGGGCGAATGGAAAAAGAGGGCAGACTGCGCTACAAAAAATGGTGGCTCTCCGACAAATACCGCTACGGAGAAACGGCGTTCCTGCCGAAAAATATGACCCCCGAAGAGCTTCAAAACGGCTGCCTAAAAATGCGGACGGATTTTTATTCCGTGGGGTGCATATTAAGGCGGCTGTTCTCGAACCGCGCGAATTTTATTCCGATAAATTTTCTTGTTTTTGTGCTGGCGAATTTCATTTCACGCAGGGAGATACACAAAAAGCAAGGGCAGCTTCTGGGAGGTATCCTGAATGAAACTGACGCTGATTAAGCCTAACATAGGCAGACGCGAGCACAGCCTTTACGTCGACGAGGGGCGAATGGAGCCGCTTCAGCTCGGCATACTCGCGGCGCTCACTCCGCCCGGTATCGAGGTCGTGATGTACGACGACAGAATGGAAACGATCCCCTACGACGAGCCGACGGATCTGGTCGCGATAACGGTGGAAACCTTCACAGCGCGGCGCGCCTACGAGATAAGCGCCGAGTTCCGCCGACGCGGAGTAAAGACCGTCATGGGCGGAATGCACGCAATGCTTATCCCCGAGGAGGTCATGGAGCACTGCGACAGCGTAATAGTCGGCGACGCGGAGCCGGTGTGGGAAACAATGCTGAACGACCTTAAAAACGGGGAGTTAAAGCCGCGCTACGACGTAGTTCAGCCGACCTGCCCGCAGATAAACGTTATAACGCGCCGCGACATTTTTGAGGGCAAGGGCTATCTTCCGATAACGCTGCTGCAATTTTCCCGCGGGTGCAGCCACAAATGCAGCTTCTGCGCGTCGTCGGTGTACTTCAAGGCGCGCCACTACTGCCGCCCCGTCGAGGACGTTATCAAGGAAATAAAGTCGCAGAAGCGCAGGCTGCTTTTTTTCGTGGACGACAATATAGTCTGCGATCACGCAAAAGCAAAGGAGCTTTTCCGCGCGCTGATACCGCTGAAGATACGCTGGGTAAGCCAAGGGAGCATGGATATGCTGCACGACGAGGAGCTTATGCGGCTTATGGTGAAAAGCGGCTGTCTGGGTCTGGTCATAGGGTTTGAGTCGATATCCCCCGAGAGCGTTTCCGAGATGAACAAGGGCACAAATAAAAAGGGCTCGTCGGAGATGTACAAATGGGAGATAGAGCAGCTTCGGAAATGGGGCTTGCAGACGTGGGCGGCGTTTACGGTCGGGCACGATTCGGATACGGTCGAATCGATCAGGGCGACGTGCGATTTTGCGATAAAGAACAAATTTACGTTCGCGGCGTACAACATCTTAATGCCCTACCCGAACACTCCGCTCTACGAAAAGCTGGAGCGCGAGGGGCGGCTGCTGTATGACGGAAAATGGTGGCTTCACGAGGAGTACCGCTTCAACTACGCGAGCATAGTGCCGAAAAATATGACCGCCGACGAGCTGACGGAGATCTCGTTCGACTGCCGCCGGCGGTTCAACAGCGTCGGCTCGATATTCAAGCGTGCGCTCGAGCCGCACACAAATATGCGCACGCCGTATAGGTTTATGACCTATCTTGTGTACAATCCGCTTTTCCGCAAGGAGGTATTCAAGAAGCAGGGAATGAGATTCGGGTTAAAGGATAACGGGGAGGATAATCATGCTTAAAGGACGGGTGCTGCCGATCCCGGACTATTCCGGGGAGGATATTTCCGCGATGTATAAACTGATGTCCGAGTTCTACGACAACACGGACGAGAGCGTTTTCCGCCGCGATTTTTTTGACAAGGACTACTGCCTTTCGCTCCGCGCGGAAACGGGAGAGCTTGTCGGCTTCACCACGCAGAAGCTGCTTGAGCTTAACGTTGACGGAAAGCGGATAAACGGGATATTCTCGGGCGATACCATTATCCACAAGGAGCATTGGGGAGATATCGAGCTGTTCAGGGTGTGGGCGAATTTCTGGTTTCCGTTCGCCGAAAATTATGAGGAATTTTACTGGTTCCTTATCTGCAAGGGCTACAAGACCTACCGCATCATGCCGCTGTTCTGGACGGAATTTTTCCCGAACTGCCGCGCCGAAACTCCCGAATACGAGCGCAAGATAATCAACGCCTACGCAAGCCGCCTTTATCCGGATGAGTTCAACCCCGAAAGCGGCGTTATCGAATACAGATCGACAAAGGACAAGCTGAAAACGGGCGTTGCGGATATCGGCGAGCACGAGCTGAAAAACAAGGACGTCGCGTTTTTTCGCGAACGCAACCCCGGCTACATTATCGGAAACGATCTGGCTTGCCTCGCCAAAATCGACAAAGCCGTACTGAAAAAGCGCACGAGGTCGCTGCTGTTCAATGAGCGCTGAATTCGAGTGCCGACTGCTGAACGGGCTTTGCAGACTGCTGTATAAGGGCGAATACGAGCGCTTTATCTCGCCGTGCAATGTAAGCCGCGTTCAGGGGGAATACCTCAAAGCGCTGCTCAAAAAGAACGCGGACACGGTTTACGGGCGGAAGTACGGCTTCGATAAAATACGCTCCTACAAGGATTTCGCGGAGCGCGTTCCCCTGACGAAATACGAGGACTACGAGCCGTATATCCAAGCCATGGCGGACGGCGCGGAGAACGTTCTTACAAGCGAACGGGTAACGTTGTTTGAATTAACGAGCGGCTCGTCGGGCGGCAAAAAGCTGATACCGTACACGCCGTCGCTGAAACGCGAATTTCAGCGCGGCATAAAGCCTTGGCTCTGCGACATTTACACAAAGCTCCCTGAGGTTCGCTCGGGAAAAAGCTACTGGTCGATAACTCCCGTGACCGAAGGGAAAAGCCGCACAAAGTCGGGGATCCCCGTCGGCTTCGAGGAGGACGCGGAGTATTTCGGGTTTGTCGAGCAAGGAATAATGCGGCGCGTTTTCGCGGTGGACGGCAGCGTGAAGTTCCCCGAGAATATGGACAGTTTTTATTTTGAAACGTCTCGACAGCTTCTGAACTGCGGTCCGCTGACGCTTATCTCGGTGTGGAATCCGACGTTTCTGACGATACTCTGCGACTATATCCGCGAACATTCAAAAGCGCTTTCCGAGACATTGCCCGAAAACAAACGCGCCGTTTTCCTCAAAAATGCCGCCGAAAACCGCTTTGAGCGCGTATTCCCCGAGCTGCGGATAATAAGCTGCTGGGCGGACGGCAGCGCCGCAGACTATATTGCGGAGCTTCGGGAGCGTTTTCGGGGAGTGTATATTCAGCCGAAGGGGCTGCTGGCTACGGAGTGCTTCGCTTCGTTTCCGCTTGTCGGCGAGGATGGCTCGCGGCTTTCCGTGTACTCGCATTTCTTCGAGTTCCGCAGGCTGTCGGACGGAAAGCTCGTCACCGCGGGAAAGCTGAAACGCGGCGAATACGAGCTTATCGTAACGACGGGCGGCGGCTTTTACAGATACCGTATCGGCGATATTATCGAGGTATTGGATACCTACCCCGACCGCCCTCCGCGAATACGCTTTCTGCGGCGCGGGGGGATTTCCTCCGACCTGTTCGGCGAGAAGCTGACGGAGGAATTTGTCCGCAATACGCTGAAAAAGCTCGGCGCTTCGGGCGGATTCTGCCTGGTTGCGCCGTATGGCAAGCGCTACCGCCTGTACACAACGGCGGAGAATATCACCTCCGAGGCGCTTGACAACGCTCTCCGAGAGGGATATCACTACGACTACTGCCGCAAGCTCGGGCAGCTCGACAGCGCCGAGGTCGTTCGGATAACGGGCGATCCGCGCAAGGACTACATTGACAAATTATCCGCCGACGGTATGCGCGTGGGCGACATAAAGCCCGCCGTATTAAGCGCTAAAACCGGCTGGGAAAATTACTTTACCGAAAGGAAAACAAAATGATAAAGCTGGCTTTGCTTGCGCCCGCGGGGGCTATGCACAGATATTCGGGGAGCTTCGGGCGGTCGCTCCATTACGCGCCGCTGACGCTTACGACATTAGCCGCGCTCGTTCCCGAGGACGTGGACGTTGAGGTGAAAATTTACGACGAGACCGCCGAGAAGATACCGCTCGAGATAGACGCGGATCTTATCGGTATAACCTGTATCACAGGAACCGCGCCGCGCTGCTACGCCTACGCGGACTACTTCCGCAAAAAGGGAAAGACCGTTTTTATGGGCGGAGTTCACCCGTCAATGCTCCCCGAAGAGGCGGCGCAGCACGCGGACGTGGTGTTCACGGGTTTTTCCGAGCAGACGTTCCCGCAATTTATCCACGATTATGCTAACGGGAATTATCAAAAGTTCTATCACCAGAACGAGGACTTCACGATTGTCGGCAGACCCACGCCGCGCCGCGAGCTGCTGAACTCCAAGCGCTACATCACCACCAAGACCGTCGAGGCGATACGCGGCTGCTGTCACACCTGCACGTTCTGCGCTTACCCGGCGGCGTTCGGCAGGACGGTCTACAAGCGCCCCGTAAACGAGGTCGTTGCGGAGATAGAAGCGCTTCACACAAAGCACGTCACGTTCCCCGACGTTAATCTCATAACCGACAGGGAGTACGCGATAGAGCTTTTCAACGCGCTTATACCGCTGAAAATTATCTGGCTCGGGCTTGTGACCTCCTCGGTCGGCATTGACGACGAGCTTATGGCGGTGTTCCGCAGAAGCGGCTGCAAGGGCTTGCTTATCGGCTTCGAGTCGATAACTCAGGCGAGCCAGCAGTATATCCACAAGGGCGTAAACAAGCCCGACAGCTACGTCGAGCTTATGAAAAAGCTGCACGACAGCGGAATACTCGTTCAGGGCTGCTTTGCGTTCGGCGGCGACGAAGAGGACGAGAGCGTTTTCGACCGCACCGTTGAGCTGATAATCAAGGCGAAGATAGACCTCCCGCGCTTTTCGATACTTACGCCGTTTCCGAAAACGGGCTACTACGAGCAGCTCGAACGCGAGGGCAGGATAATCGAGCGCAACTGGGCGATGTACGACGTTCAGCACTGCGTTTTTCAGCCGAAGCAGATGACCAAAGAGCAGCTCGAGCAGGGCACGGACAGAGCGTGGCGCGCGACCTATTCCACGGGGAACATAATGAAGCGCTTAGCGCCGTTCAGTCACAGCCCGTGGCTCTCGCTGCCGCTGAATATGGGCTACAAGGGTTACGCCGACAAATGGAGCAAATTCACAAAAGAGGTCATGTGCGACAACTCGGATATACCTATATTATAAAGGAGCGCTATGAAGATCACGTTTATTCTCCCCGCTATCGGGAAAAAGCCGGGCAAAAAATACATCGGCACATGGAAAATGGAGCCGCTGATGTTCGCAGTGCTGAAGTCGCTCACGCCGCCCGATATTGAAACTGAGTTGTACGACGACCGTATCGAGCTTATAAATTACGATATCAAAACAGATTTAGTGTGCATAACCGTCGAGACTTACACGGCGAAGCGCAGTTACAAAATAGCCTCGAAATTCCGTGAGCGCGGCATACCCGTCGTAATGGGCGGTTATCATGTCACGCTCTGTCCCGAGGAGGCGGAGGAGCATTGTAATTCCGTTATGGTCGGAAACGCTGAAACGGTCTGGGGCGAAATGCTCCGCGACGCGAAAAACGGCGCGTTAAAGCGGCGCTATATCGGCGGAGTCGGCGAGTACGATGTCCGTCCCGACAAGAGCATTTTCAACGGCAAGAAGTATCTGCCCGTGTCGCTTGTGGAAACGGGGCGCGGCTGCTGCCACAGCTGCGAGTTCTGCTCGATATCAAAGTTCTATTGCAGCAAATATTACTGCCGCGATCACTCGTTGGTCGTTGACGACATACGCGCTTCCAAGCACAAATACACGTTTCTGGTCGACGATAATCTGGTCGCGGACCGTCAAAACGCGATAAGCCTTTTCGAGGAGATAACACCACTGAAAATAAAATGGGCGGGTCAGGGAACGCTCTCGATGGCGCGCGACGAGAAGCTTCTTAAAACGATGAAGAAAAGCGGCTGCGAGATAATCCTGATCGGCTTCGAGAGCCTTAACCCCGAAAATCTCAAACAGATGAACAAGTCCTTTAATCTGGCGGTCGGTGAGCGCGACGAGCTTGTAAAGCGCATACACGACGCGGGAATCGGCATTTACGCAACATTCGTCTTCGGTTACGACAACGACGATGAGCGCACGGTGAACAACGCGCTGGAGTTCGCCAAGAAGCACAATTTCTACACCGCAGCGTTCAATCATCTGCTGCCGTTCCCTAACACCGCGCTGTACAACCGCTTAAAGGAGGATAACCGCCTTATCTATGACAAGTGGTGGCTTGCTGACGGCTACAATTACGGCGAGCTGGCTTTCAACCCGAAGCTGGTTTCGGCGGAGAAGATGAGCAAGCTCTGCCGCGACGCGCGCAAGGAATTCTCCTCCGCGAAAACCGTGATGAGCCGCGGCTTCGCGTCAATGGGGCGCACAAGTCCGCTGCTGTGGTGGCTGTTCTGGGGAATGAATCTGCGGCTCGGCGAGGAGATAGATCAGAAGATGAACGTGCCGATAGGAGAAAATCTCGATGAACTTCCAAAATGACCGCTACACGCTCCGTTTCGCCGAGAGCGCGGACAACGAGGGAATGCGGCGCATTTTCGAGAGCGGCGGCTTTGAGGGAAATCTGAGCGTTCAGTATCTGCGGAATCCCGCGCCGTTTGAGTCGTTCTCGGCTGACGGCGAGGAAAACCGCGTTATGGTAATCGTCGACAATTCGAGCGGAGAGGTAGTCGCGGTGGGCGGCGCGGTAGTCCGCGAGGAGTATCTGAACGGCGCTCCCGAAAAATGCGCCTACCTCACGGGCTTGAAGATTCGCCCCGATTACCGCAAAAAGATAGCGTTTATCGCAAAGGCTTATCAATTTCTGCGCGAGGGGATCTCACACTGCAAGCTATGCTACACGACCATTCTCGACGACAACATGGCGGCGATCTCGCTGTTGGAAAAGCGGCACAAAAATATGCCCGAATACCGCTATCTCGGGCATTACAACACCTACTGCTTTCACGGCGGAAAGGAGCTGCTGCCGATCGAGCGCGATAATACGGACGGCTTCGAGAAGCTTATGCTTGAGCATTTCAGCCGAATAAGCCTTACACCCGTCAATTCCGATTTAAAAGGCTTCGGCGAGAAAACGTTCTACTCGTACCGCGAAAATGGGAGAATCGCCGCCTGCTGTTTTATCGGCGATCAGCGGGCGACTAAGCAGTACAAAATGTGTTCCTACGGCGGAGCGTACAAGCTGCTTTCAAAAATGCCGACAAGGCTGCTGGGTTATCCCGAATTCCCGAAAGCGGGCAGCGTGATAAACCACGGGGTCGTGTCGTATTTGTACGTTCGGGACAACGACAAACGGCTTTGCGAGAGGTTTCTGCGTTCCGCTGGGGCACAGACGGACTTTTCGCTGCTTATCTGGGGCGGCTTTGAAAATAACCCCCTCTGCGCCGCGCTCGACCAGATGAAGACCGTGCATTACGGCAGCCGTCTGTATTCGGTCGAGTGGGAGGGCGCTGTTGAGGTTAACGGTACAATAGGAGTTGAAGCGGCGCTGCTGTAAAATGCTGCGCCGTTTTTGCGCTTTTTGATTTTATTGGTTTAAATTCACAGAGTAATATGAAGTTTTTCTGAAATTTGCGAACAATTTTATTAAATCCGCTTGACAAATTATTAAGAATGTGCTACAATTATTAACAAGGAGATCAAAGTTTCCGGGAGGTGAGAAAATTGAACAAGAGCATTTACAGTCTTGTACTGTCGGACGAGGTCGTTGACGCGGTAGACGCTCTGGCGCGGACGGAGGGAATGTCGCGTTCGGCGATGATAAACCGCATACTCGCCGAGCGCGTTGCCTGCACCACTCCCGAAATGCGGCTGCGCGATATTCTGCAAAGCCTTGCGCAGTCGATGAGCGGCGAGTTTATACTCACCGAGCAGCCTACGGGCGGTACGCTCGTCTGCCGGACGTCGCTGAAATACCGCTACAAGCCGACCGTCAAGTACTCGGTCGAGATCTACTCCGAGAACGGAAAACGCGCAGGACAATTGCGGGTATCGTTCCGCACGCAGAACGCTCAGCTTATCGCCGACCTTATGGGATTTTTCCGCTGCTGGGCGGCGTTGGAGCAAAAGTATATCGCGGACAAATTGTCCAATGATATCGTATATACGATAGCGGACGGACGTTTTGAGCGGACGCTGAATATGCCGAGCGGACAGATCACCGACGACGAGCTGGGCACAGCCGTAGCGGAGTATATGGCAATGTTCGACGGAGCAATGAAAGCGTATTTCGCGGAGCTGCCCGATACCGATAGAGCGATCGCGCGCATATGGGAGTATTACCGCGCGACGATCTCGGAGCAGAGCGTTATAATATGAATATTGAGAGGAGCAGCAAAAGTTGCCGAAGCAATAAACCGCACCTGCGAGCGGTATTGCCGAAGCGAAACGGAGCGCAACGGAGTGAGCGACCCGAGCTTTTGCTTTTTTAAATAAGACCTGCAAATAAAAGTCAAGGGGTAAAGTGAAGATTTCATCAAACTTTCACA
>CAYWIP010000078.1:0-12152 GCA_964458395.1 uncultured Ruminococcus sp. | reverse complement strand
CGTCGTCGGCGATTCCCGCAGCGAGTTTATTTCCGCGAATGTCTCGCTAAATCCGCGCTGTTTTGCCATTTCTTCGGCACTTATATTCGTGATCATAATACCTCTTATTTAAAAGCGCTCCGCGCACCGCTCACTTCGTTCGCTAGCCGAGGGCAACTCCTCTGGTCGCGCTTCGCGCTTCCGCCGTCGTCACCCTCGCTTGCGCTCCGCTTTGACTGCATCCCTGTTTGTTGACGAAAACGGTGTTTATTTGAAAAACTGCGCAATTTCGGCGAGCCGTGCTCCGCTTCAGTCGCTTCGCTCCTTACGCTCTGCACGTTCGCTCGAAAACGCTCCCTACACTTCGTTTCGGTCGCTTTGCTCCGCTCACTGCTCCCCCTGTTTGTGGACAAAAGCGGTATTGCCTGCAACCTTATTTGTTGCTCTTATTTTATAACTTTTTGCCCCAAAAATACGGCGGCTATGCCAAATACAAGACTCATCAGCACATATGCCGCCGCTGCCGCCTTTCCTCCGTTTTCAACAAGGCTCTCCGTTTCGAGCGCGAACGTTGAAAACGTCGTAAACCCGCCGCAGATACCCGTCTTTAAAAACAGCGCAAGCCGCGTATTCTCCGGGAAATGCTTCGCCGCCAGAGCCGTCACAAGCCCGATAGCGAAGCACCCGACAACGTTTACCGCGAAGGTCTTGACGGGAAATCCCGACTTCATCTCAACGGGGATAAGCCCGACAAGCCACCTTAAAACAGCCCCGACAAATCCGCCCGCGCCGACGGCAAGACAATCAAGCATATGCTCACCTCTTATGTATTTTGTATCGTTCGCGGTCTGCGGCGTGAGCGCAGTTCGGCGTTTGCGCGAACACAACCGCCTTTACGTCCGCCGCTCCCGAATTACGCAGCATTTCCGCTATCGCCGAGAGCGTACTGCCCGTTGTGGTAACGTCGTCGACCAGCATTACGCGCCTGCCCGCAATAAGCCCAGGCTTGGCGACGAAAAAGCTCTTTCGCGCGTTCTCGCGTCTGCCGCGCGCGTTGAGCGACTTCTGCTCCGTTTTGCCGCGAACCGCTCCCACCGCGTTCACGGACGGTATGCCCATACGCATTTCAAGCCGCTCCGAAATAATCTCCGCAGTCGAAAAGCCGCGCTTCAGCACGCTGCTCCGACCACTCGGAACGGGCACGAAAACATCGAACTCCGCGAACAGCTCCCGAAGCCGACGGCTCATCATAACCGCAAATGCGTCAGCCGGATAGACAAGCCCGCCGTATTTCAGCATAAGCACCGCGTCCCTCGCGCGCCCCGTGTAAAAGCAGCACACATAAAGCTCCGAAACGTTCCCGGGCGGCGGCGCTATCCCGTAAACGAACGGCAGCCGCCTGTAACATTCACCGCACCAATAGTCCGCGCCGCTCATAACCTCGCCGCAGAACGGACAGCGGTTCGGCGCTATCAGCGCCGCGAATTTGCGGAAACGTTCATACGCCTTCAGTGACTTAAACAAAATGATCCTCCAGCATTGGCTTTAAGCAGGTGAAGCGCTCCGTGCGGCGGTCGTTGTACACCATTTCGTGTATTTTGTTCCGCGTTCCGATAACGATCAGCGTTTTCTTCGCGCGCGTTACCGCCGTGTAAAGCAGATTGCGGTAGGAAAGCCTGTCCATACGGTTCGGCAGCGGCATTATCACCGCGGGGTACTCGCTGCCTTGGCTCTTGTGTACGGTTATGGCGTAGGCGTGCTCTATCTTTTTGAGCATATCGCCGTCGTAGACCGCGCGTCTTCCCTCGAAATCTATCTCGCAGCGCTGATTGAGCCTGTCCGTGTCGAGTATCTTTCCGATATCGCCGTTGAATATCCCGTGCGATTTCTCCGTGCCGCGCCGCCACTCGACGTCGTAGTCGTTCTTGGTCTGCATTATCTTGTCGCCGTCGCGGAGCAGCGTGTTGATGAAGTTCATCTCGCGCTTAGCCTTGGACGGCGGATTGAGCGCCAATTGCAGCTCCTTGTTGACCGCGCCCGTGCCGACCGTTCCCATTCTCGACAGACACAATACCTGAATATCGTCGAGCGGGTCGTAGCCGTAAGCCTTCGGGAGCCGCGTCTTGCAAAGCTCTATCACCAGCCGCAGCGTGTTCTCCTCACTCTCGGAGGGCATAAAAAAGAAATCGTTGTCGCGCACTCCGAGCTGAGGTATCTCGCCGTGTATAATGCTGTGCGCGTTAGTTACGATAAGGCTCTGCGCCGCCTGACGAAATATCTCGGTAAGCTCGACCATGGGAACGCAGCCGCTGTCGATAAGGTCGCGCAGGATATTCCCCGCGCCCACCGACGGGAGCTGATTGCTGTCGCCCACCATAATGAGCCTTGTCCCGCCCTTGAGCGCCTTTAAAAGCGACGCGAACAGCATGGTATCCACCATGGACATCTCGTCGATAATAACCGCGTCGCACACCAGCGGGTTCTCCTCGTTCCTCCTGAACGAGCCGCGCGCACCGTCCATTTCCAGCAGCCTGTGAATGGTCTGCGCCTGCGCTCCCGTAAGGTCCGCCATGCGCTTTGCGGCTCTGCCCGTGGGCGCGGCAAGCTTTATCCTCATCCGCCGCTTTTTGAACAATTCGATAACGGCGTTGAGCGTAGTGGTCTTTCCCGTACCTGGACCGCCCGTTAGTATAAACACGCCGTTGTTCATACAGCCGTTTATCGCTTCAAGCTGCGTCTGCTCGTACTCTATTCCCTGCGCCTTTGCTATGCCCGCGATCTCGCTGCCGTAGTCCGTGTTGTCGTTCGCGGAACGCTTTATCATCTCCGAAACGCGCTCGGCTATGTAGGTTTCGGCGGCGAAATATTCCGCGAGATAAACGTAATTGCCATCGTAGATATCCGACAGCACGATATCGCCCTGTTTTTCGGCGAATTGCAGCGCCGCCGCGTACAGCTTCTCGCCGATAAGAAGCTGCTGCGTAACGGTGAGCGAAAGCTCGCTCTCGCGCATACAGCAGTTTCCCTCGTCGGCATACTGCCTCAACACCCAGATTATCGCCGCGAACGCGCGTTCCTCGCTGTCGGCGGGGAAATCCAGATCGCGCGCTATCCTCTCCGCGTCCGCGAAACGAAGATCTATCCCGCACGCGCAAAGGCAGTACGGATTATCATGAACGGCGCGGATAAGGTCGGTGCCGTAAGTTTTCCAAGCCGCCGTAATTACATACTGCGGCACGGAGTATTTTGAAAAAAACGTCATCACCTTACGCAAGCCCGTAATGTTGTGGAATTCCTTTCCGATAGCGCGGGCGCGTTCGGGCGTTATGCTTTTGATGAGCGAGAGCTGCCCCGGGTCGTTTTCGAGGATCTCAAGCGTTTTCTCGCCGAACGCGTCCACTATATGCTTCGCTGCGCCGGGACCCACGCCCTTTATTACTCCCGAGCCGAGATATTTGCGTATAGCGTCCGCGCCCTCGGGCAGCGAACGCTCGAACATAACCACCTTGAACTGCCTGCCGTACTTCGCGTTGGAAACGTACTCGCCGTACAGCGTCAGCCGCTCGCCGTCGCGCACGTCGCCCATATTGCCCACGGCGGTGAGCAGCGAGCTGTCAACGTTCATATCCAGCACGATATAGCCCGACTCCTCGTTATAGTACACAACGTCCTCAACGTCGCCCGTCACGCATATCAGATTTTCTTCATTGTCCATTATTTCACCGACCCGCCGCCGAATTATCGGCGCAAATTTTTAAGCTCGCCGTCCTTATCGTTTATCACATACACCTTGCCGATGTACGGAGAGCGCTCCGCCTTATCCAGAAATTCCTCTATGTTTTCGTCGTCGCCGACGTATACGTCAAACTCCCTCGAAGCGCCGTCCAGCAGCGCCTTAGCCAGCAGATGCAGCAGCACGGCAAGCCCGAAAATGGAAAGAAACATAAGCGCAAAAACATATAAAAACTGCATAATGATCCTCCTCTCGGAGCATTATATGCGGTTTTCGGCTAAGTTGTCATTGAAGCAGGATACAGTTCCAGCCCTCTTCGTTTTTCGCCAGAACCGTCCGCCAGCCGTTGTCGTTCAGCGTCTTTGTAACCTCGTCTGCGCGCTCGTCGATTATTCCCGAAACGATAAGCCGTCCGCCCTCGCGCACAAATCCCTTGAACAGCCCGCTCATTCCGATTATAACATCCGCGACGATATTCGCGCAGATGAGGTCGTAGCCCGTGCCTATCTTCCCGCGAAGCTCCTCGTCGACGATTATGTTTCCGCAGTGCGCGGTGAAGTTCTCAAAGCCGTTCTTTTCAATATTCTCCGAGGCGGTCTTTACGGCGTTCTCGAAGATATCGCAGATCGTGACCTCCTCAGCGCCCAGAAGCAGCGCCGCTATCGACAGTATGCCGCTTCCGCAGCCGAGGTCGAGAACGCGCTCGCCGCCGGTCACGACTCCCTCCAGCGTTTCCATTACCATTTTCGTGGTGTAATGCTGACCCGTCCCGAACGTGGACGCGGGGTCTATCTCCAGTATCCTGTCGCCTTTGTGCGGCTCGACGCTCTCCCACGACGGCTTGATGATAAGGCTCCTGCCCACTCTGAACGGCTTGTAGTACTTTTTCCAGTTGTTCGCCCAATCCTCTTCCTTGACGTTGGCAAGCTCCATTCGGATATTGCCGTAAAAGCCGTCGGAGTTATCCGCGCTCCAGCCCTCGACAAGCCCGCGTATCGCCGCGAGCGTTTCCGCGCCCTGTGCGTTCTCATGAACATACAGCGTTATATGCGGCTCTGCGGTTTTCAGCCCCATAAGCTCATCGTCAACGTAATCCCAGTTTGCGTTTTTGTCCGCAAGAAAATCCTCGAAATCCTCGCTGTCCTGTATGATGAATCCTGTTATCCCGTATTCCGTAAGCGCGCCCGTTATTCCGTCTATCGCCTGTGAGGACGTGTATATGTCAATTTGTGTAAAGTTATCCATTATCTTCCTCCGAAAAAACACGACAGATATTCTTTAGCAATAATCATATTCATTATACTACATATTGTAGAAAAAATCAAGTATTAAAATAGATTTTGAGCAACTTTTCACAACTCGACTTCAGCTTATTCTCACCCGTGAATATCGCGTTATAAATATTACACACTCTGTGCATCTGCCATTTTCGGCATTTTACGGGAAAATAAGAAAAATATGGGTTTTCTGCCAATTGCAGTATTTGCCGCATTATGTTACAATAGTAGTACGGGAGATCAAAACAAGCTTTTGCTCTCCGCCGCCGATCAGATGATCAGCGTCAGGCAAACAGAAAAATAATTGGAGGAAATCATGAACAACAAGCAACGTAAAACACTGAATGAAGCGTTTGGGGAGATGCTTCACATCTCACGCATTGAAAAGCGCATAACGCAGAGAAACCTGTCCGAAATAGCGGGCATAAGCGACGTATATCTTCGCGACGTCGAAAACGGATATCATATCGCTACATGGGTCATCTGGCTTGAATTATGCACGGTACTGGAGATCGACATTCAGGCGCTTCAGCAAAAATACATAATTCCCGAGCTTAATGATCCGGATAAGAACAATTAAAACACAAAAGCCCCCCGCAAAACCGGGGGGCTTCGTATTCGCCGTAATTACTTGTTCCAGTCGTACAGCTTGCGGATCTCCGCGCCTACCTGCTCGAGCTGGTGCTCAGCCTCGATACGGCGGCAAGCGTTGAAGTGCAGTCTGCCGGTCTTGTTCTCGTTGATCCACTTGGCAGCAAACGTGCCGTCCTGGATCTCGGTGAGTATCTTCTTCATTTCCTTCTTGGTCTCCTCGGTGATAAGGCGCTTGCCTGTTTCGTAATCGCCGAACTCCGCGGTATCGGAAATGGAGTATCTCATCATGGAGAAGCCGCCCTTGTAGATAAGGTCAACAATAAGCTTCATCTCGTGAATGCACTCGAAGTACGCGTTCTGAGGATCGTAGCCCGCCTCAACGAGGGTCTCGAAGCCCGCCTTCATCAGAGCGGTAACGCCGCCGCAAAGAACTGCCTGCTCGCCGAACAGGTCGGTCTCGGTCTCCATCTTGAACGTGGTCTCGAGAACGCCCGCGCGCGCGCCGCCGATACCCGCAGCGTAAGCCAGACCGGTATCGAGCGCTCTGCCGGTAGCGTCCTGATGTATTGCTACCAGACAAGGAACACCCTTGCCCTCAACGTACTCGGAACGAACGGTGTGACCCGGACCCTTGGGCGCGATCATGATAACGTCAACGTCCGCAGGGGGAACGATAAGTCCGAAATGGATATTGAAGCCGTGCGCGAACATCAGGGTCTTGCCCGCGGTAAGGTTCGGCTTGATCGACTCAAGGTACAGCGCCTGCTGCTTCTCGTCGTTGATAAGGATCATAATGATATCCGCTTTCTTGGCAGCCTCGGCAGCGGTAGCTACCTCCAGACCCGCCTCCTCGGCTTTCTTCCAGCTCTTGGAGCCCTCGTACAGACCAACCACTACCTTAACGCCGCTGTCCTTGAGGTTCAGCGCATGAGCGTGACCCTGAGAGCCGTAGCCGATGATGGCAACGGTCTTGCCGTCGAGCGCGGACAGATTGCAGTCCTCGGAATGATACATCTTTGCCATAATAATTATCTCCTTAATTTAATTTTATTTCGACGCCGTTTCCGGCGAGGTGATCAATTTTTAACGGTGACAGCCTGTTCGCCCTTTTGTATCGCGATAGTTCCCGTGCGGACGATCTCCTTTATACCATAAGGGCGCAGAAGCTCCTCGAAATTGTTGATATTCTGCGTGTTGTCCGACATCTCGATAGTCACGGAATTCGCCGAAATATCCGAAATTTTCCCTCGGAACAGCTCGCAGATGCTCAGCACCTCGGGGCGCTGCTTCGGCGTGCAGCTTATCTTTATCAGCACAAGCTCCCTGCTCACCATATTTTCGGGAGCGAGGGTCTTTACCTTGATAACGTCTATCAGCTTGTTGAGCTGCTTTTCTATCTGCTCAAGCGTGTAATCGCTGCCGTCCGCGACGATAGTTATTCTCGACACGTTTTCATCGTCGGTAACGCCCACCGCGAGACTGTCGATATTGAATCCGCGCCGCGCGAACAGTCCCGCCACACGCGCCAGTACGCCCGCGTGGTTTTCAACTAATACGGAAATTGTATGTTTCATCTTAACCCCTTATTTAAAAGGCAAAAGCTCGCACCACTCACTTCGCTTCGCTCCGTTCGTTAGCCGAGATGTATTGCCTCCGTTACACTCGCTTCGCTCGCTCCACTACGGCAACACATCTCGCTTGCGACTTTTGCCCCTGCGGCTTTTTAATGTTGCTTTTTGGCGCAGGATGCCCGCTGCGTTTTTTTAATGTTGACTTTCTGCTCAGGCTCCTGCGGATTTAAAACGCTGCTCTTTGCTTCACTACAATATCGTCTTTTCAAGCTCGGGAACAGCCACTTCCAGCAAAAACGGCTTGTCCGAGGAAATCAGCCTTTTGATTCCTTCAATCGCGCTTTCCTCGCTGTCCGCGAGCATATTCTCAATGCCGTAAGCCTCGGCGACCTTGCAGAAATCGGGGCTGCCGTCGAGCGATACGCCGACCAGTCTGTTCCCGTAGGTGCGCTCCTGAACCTCGCGAACCATTCCCAGATACCGATTGCGCATTACGATGACCTTAACGTTTATTCCGTGCTGTATCGCCGTAGCAAGCTCAGGAAGCTGCATCTGGAACGAGCCGTCGCCGCATACCGCTATTACCTCCGCATCCTTGTCCGCACACTTCGCGCCGATAGCCGCCGGGAGCGAATAGCCCATGGTTCCCATACCGCCCGAGGTGAGGAATCTCCCCTGCTTCAGCGAAATGTTAGCCGCCGTCCAGATCTGATTCTGACCGACGTCCGCGACAACGACCGTCCGCTCGGGAAGATACTTGTCGAGCGTCCGGATAAACCACTTCGGGTTTACATAGCCGCTTTCGACGGGCTCCGGTTCATGGTCGGAGCGGAATCCGTCCAGCTTTTTGCGCCATTCCGCGTGAGTAAGCGGCTGCTCAAACGCGTCCACCTGCTCCAGAAGCTGCTCCAGAACCAGCGTGATGTCGCCGACTATCGGGATATTCGCTTCTATATTCTTGCCGATCTCGGCTGGGTCAATATCAATGTGAACGACCGTAAAGTCATGGCGCTGCTCCATTGCGGCGATAGCACGGTCGCCGACTCTCGCGCCGAGCAGAAACAGCGTATCGCAGCTGTTGACGGCAGCGTTTGCGGATTTCTTTCCGTGCATACCCAACATTCCGTAATACAGCGGACTGTCGGACGGCATAGCGCCCAATCCCATCATAGTCGAAACCACGGGGATATCCGCCCTTTCGGAAAGGCGGCGCATAAGCTCCACACCGTTCCCCGTGAACAAGCCGCCGCCCGCGCAGATAAGCGGCTTCTCCGCCTCTTTAAGCGCCGTGATAGCGCGCTTGATCTGAAAGCCGTTTCCGCGCGTGCTCGGACGATACGAGCGGATATCCACCGTTTCGGGATACTCGAAATCGATTTCCGCCTGCTGTACGTCGAACGGCACGTCGATAAGCACCGGACCGCGTCTGCCCGTTCCCGCGATATAGAACGCCCTTTTGAACACCTCCGCCGTGTCCTCGGGCTTTTTCAGCAGATAGCTGTGCTTCACGAACGGCTCAGCCGAACCCGTAATGTCCGCCTCCTGGAACACGTCGCGTCCGATCTGATCCGAGTTCACCTGACCGGTAATTATTACCATAGGCACGGAATCCATATATGCCGTAGCTATCGCGGTTATAAGGTTCAGAGCGCCCGGACCGCTCGTTGCAACGCACACAGCGGGTTTTCCCGTGATACGCGCGTAGCCCGAAGCCGCGTGACCCGCGTTCACCTCGTGCCGCACAAGAATATGCCGTATACCCGTCTTATATAATTCATCGTAAAAAGGACAGATCGCCGCGCCGGGGTATCCGAAAAGCTCCGTTATTCCCTCCGCTTTCAGACACTCGGTCATAGCACGCGCGACCGTCATACGTTCGCTGCTCAACAATAACACTCCTTTCGGGGAGTAATACACTAAATTAGCAAATCAAAAAATGTCCACCTTATTATTATAGCAAAACCGCACTCCGTTGTCAAGCACAATAACAAAAAATTAAGGCATTTTTCGGTAATATTTTACAAAATGTTTCCCAAAAAGAGCGCGGCAAACAATACCGCGCTCCAAAGTCAATTATACATACTGATACTCATAGTTGAACGGATCCGTGCGATAGCCGTCCACACGCACTTCAAAGTGCAGATGTGCGCCGGTCGACCAGCCCGTTGAGCCGACGTACCCGATAACGTCGCCGATCGAAACGTCCTGCCCCTCATACACGTTAATGCCCGAGCAGTGCGCGTAAAGCGTCGACAGTCCGCCGCCGTGATCGACGATTATATAGTTGCCGAAGCCGTTGCCGCAGCCGCAGCTCCAGTTCTTGCCGTAATCGTGCGGACAGGTGTTTGAAACGAGAATTACCGTTCCCGACTGTGCCGCGTAGATATTCGCGCCGTAAATGCCGCCGTTGGAAACATCAATGCCTCCGTGGTTTCCGTTACGCCACGGATCATATCCGTAATATGTGGTTATCCCCGTGAAGTTGGAATCCAGCGGCCATCTGAAGCCGTCGCCGTAAGCAACGCGGTCGGGATTGTTCTGCTGAGCCTGACGGATAAGCTCCTCAAGCTGGCTGTTAAGCTCGTCAAGCGCCGCGTTGCCCGCCGCCATGTCAATATAAAGCCCGTCGACCTTGCTCTGCAAAGCCTCGTTGTCGGCAGCAAGACCGTAAAGGTAGTTCTGACGCTCGGCGGCATAATCCTCAAGCTCCGCCTGCTCCTGCAAAAGCGCTTCCTTTTCAGCTTCGAGATCCTTTTTCTGCTGAGCGAGGTTCGCCTTGTCAAGCTCAAGCTTGGATACGTCGTTATTAAGCTCCTCAATCATGTCCTCCTGATCCTTGATAGAATCCAGAAGGCGCTTCATAAACTGCATGTTCTGACCGCTTATATTCTTGACAACGTCGTTGTATGTAAAATAGTCGTACCAATCGTCCGAGCCGCTGAGTATCGGGAGCGTTCCCGAGGTATCGTTTATGTACAACGCTCTCGCAAGCTTTGCGAACTTCCGGAGATTTTGTTTGTTCTCCTCCTCAAGCTCGAGGATCTGCAAACCCTTTTTGTCGATTTCATCTTCCTTTTCGCCGATAATCTTCTCAACGTTCGCGATCTCGCCGTCCTTTTCCTCGATCTTGCCGATCTTCGCGGCTACAAGCTGACTGTAATTGTCTATCTCATTGGTGATTCCGTCTATCTGTTCGGAAACGAGATTCATAGCGTCCTCGTTCTCCTCGATATCCGCGCCCAGGTTGTCTATCTGCTGCTGACGCCAATCGTTGTCAGCCTTTATCTGATTGATCTTATCCTCAAGCTCCGAAATTGAATCGTTGCTGCTCGCCATTGCCTCAAGCCGTCCGATATACCCGGACGTTAGCGAAAAAGCGACGGCAGCCGCCGTGAAGCCCACGCACACTTTTCCCCACACAGGCAAAATTTTCCCTAATACTTTTTTATTCCCCATGATGCGCCTTTCTCCAATCATAGCCTTTACGCCGCCGCAAATTCCCCCTGCGCACGGCATAACTTCCGATATACTATAATTATACCTCTTTCGACAGGTCTTGTCAAGAGGCTGTCTATGAAAATTATATGAAATCCAACAACAAAAAATGATTACCATATTAAATCTAAAGCAATTTTCCATCCTTTAAGGAAAACAAGTTTCAAAAAAGAACATCACCCAACAGCCACAGCATGAACAGCGTTTGTATGCAATTACTAAACTTCTTATTAAATAGTTTAAAAAAAGCGTCCTTTTCTCAAAATAAATATGCAAAACGCGTATAATCAACATAAAAGTACGCAGAAGGAGAAAACAACATGACATTTGGCAAAAGATTAAGAGATCTGTTGGAGCGCAGAGAATTTAAACAAAACGAGTTTGCAAAAGAACTTAACCTAACAAAGTCCACACTTAGCGGATATATAAACGACTATCGACTTCCGAATCTTATAACTGTCGTAAAGATCGCAGAATTGCTGGGTGTAACAACAGACTATCTGCTCGGTTGCGAGAGCAAACCGGAGAGCGTTCCACTTTCACGCGACGAACTTACGATGCTGGGAAAGCTCCGTTCACTTGACGCAGAGGAACGGGAAGCCGTTTTCAAGCTATGCGCTCTTCTTGCGAAAAGGAAACAATGAACACATACGCGGATCAATCGAAATGTCCGCGTGTTTTTTGTTGAAAAGCTTTAGTAAAATTGCTGAAATTATTGCCATAATTTAACAAATGCCTTTGTTAAGCGAAATTTGGCTTACTGGGACTTTGTACAAATTTAACAACAAAAGTTTAAACGCATAATTCATAAATCTAATTCACGAGAACAATTTCCCATATTCAAAATTGAAGCAAAATATTTTTTGTGTTTCATTGCCCGCCTTTATAAAATGGCGTTTTTTGTAGATAACTAACAAATTTATCATGTAATATTCTAAGAAAATCACAAAAATTTAAATTCCACATGAAAATTATAATTTTTTTTCTTGCAAAAATAACAAATTTATTGTATAATGATATTGTAGGTAATTTTTTGCTTATGAATTTAATATTTGAGGAGGATTTTTAACAATGGCGTTAAAAAATCAGTATCTTGCAAACTTGCTGGAAACAGTCAAGAAACGCAACTCCGGCGAGCCCGAATTTATTCAGGCGGTGACCGAGGTTTTCGAAACGCTCCAGCCCGTAGTTGAAAAGCGCCCCGACCTCGTTGAGGCAGGTGTGTTCGAGCGCATCGTTGAGCCCGAAAGACAGATCATATTCCGCGTTCCGTGGGTTGACGACAAGGGCAAGGTTCAGGTGAACCGCGGTTTCCGTATTCAGTTCAACTCCGCGATCGGTCCGTACAAGGGCGGTATCAGACTGCACCCCTCCGTTTATATGGGTATCATCAAGTTCCTCGGCTTCGAGCAGATCTTCAAGAACTCTCTGACCACGCTTCCCATGGGCGGTGCTAAGGGCGGTTCGGACTTCGACCCCAAGGGCAAGAGCGACGGCGAGGTT
>CAYWIP010000077.1:0-12154 GCA_964458395.1 uncultured Ruminococcus sp. | reverse complement strand
AAACCATGACTGGCTTGTCATGGTTTTACCCGACAAATATATTATAGTAGGAGGAAATATGGACAGCGAAGAAGTAGTTATGGACGGCTGGAACGCGATAACGGGCGCGTTTGAAAAGGCGTATCCGGGTCAGTGTGACCCCAGGCATTACGGGGTGCTGATACCGTGGAGGCTCGGTGGAAACGATCCGCTTGACGGGTTCAGCATTTACGACGGCGGCGATTGCTGGCATTTCGTGACTTACGGGCTGACGGAGCTTTACGAAAAGGAAAGCGACGATCCCGAATACAGCGGTTACGGAATGGAGTTCACGCTGCGGCTGAAAAAGGGCTGCTACGAGGACGAGGAAGCAGAGCTGCGCTGTATCTGCGGGATTTTCCAGTCGATAGCAAGGCTGACGTTTGAGCAAGGCGAGATCTTCAATGTGTGGGAGTATATCTACACGGGTCAGCAGACGGGCGTGGACGCGCGGCAAATTTCAAAGATCACGGGATTTATCACGATACCCGACACGAAGATACCTCCAATGCAGACCCCGAACGGCAAGGTTGAATTCGTGGAGTTTATCGGAGCGACCGACGCGGAGCTTCTCAAGCTCAAAAACAAGGAGATGACCGTAAAGGAGCTGTACGGCAAGCTTGGCACGGACGTCACCGATTACGGGCGCGAAAGCCTTTATTAAAATAACAAAGCCATCTTCTGTGATATAATCCCCTTAGAGTATACACCCGAAAAAATTTTTCGGGTGTTGGACTAAGGGGGTTATTTTATGGCAAGGACTATCCGGCGGGAAAAGGCAGAAAACATTATCAGTACAAACTGCACTGTATGACGCCTATGGAGTTTCACAAGACATACGCAGCGTAAACCTATTTGGAAATTTTGCCGCTGTATCCTTTCTTCGTTCATCGCTTTGCTCCTCATTGCGAGGGGATACCGCGTTCGGCTGTCAAAAAACAGCAGCCTGCACAAGCTGCGCAGACTGCTTTTGGTTATTCCGTAGAATTTTTCCCGTCTACTTGACAGTGGTGGGTCAAAGCAGTGGGAGGATCGCGGTTCAGTCCTTGGATTTATAGTACAACATACAATGGCAGTAGCCCTCAAAATCCGGGTCGGCGATCTGTTTCCGGAACTCCTCGCACATACACTTGTTTTCGGGCGTTTTTTCACGGCGGCAGGGGCAGTAGCCCCCGCTTTCCTTCAAGCCCTTGCGTATCATCTCCACAATTTCTTTGTCTTCGTTTTCTCTTACCATAAATTACCTCCGTAAGGAAAAAGCGGCTAAAACGAGCCGACCTTTTCGTTTTATAGAAAATTTCGGCGTCAAGCTTATTATGCCCGACACCGAAAAGCTGCTATACCGTCGGCGCAAAAGCACCGCCGCATTCTTTCAAAATCAGTCGATCTCAACAGAGATCTTCTCGTTGGCACGAACAGCTCCCGCACGCATAACGGTGCGGATCGCCTTTGCGATTCTGCCCTGCTTGCCGATCACTCTGCCCATATCCTCGGGTCCAACGTGCAGATGGTACACGATAACGCCCTCATCGTTGGGCTCGTCAACGCTGACCTTAACGGCTGTCTTGTCCTCAACCAATGCCGTAGCAATGGTGATAAGAAGTTCTTTCATCATAACTTTCCCTCCATAGGGGTTAAATGCCGTGGTAAATTATGCCTTGATCGAGATGGATTTCTAAAATACCTTTGCCAATTAACCTTTGCTCAAAAAAATCACTTTAAAAGTCTTTTAACTGTGTCGGTAGGCTGTGCGCCCTTCTTGATCCATTCCTCGGCCTTTTCCTTGTCTATGTTGACAACGGCAGGCTCCTTGGTGGGATCGTAGAAGCCGATCTCTTCAATGAAACGCCCGTCACGCGGGAAACGTGAATCCGCAACGACCACACGGTAGAACGGAGCCTTCTTAGCGCCCATTCTTCTCAGTCTGATTTTAACTGCCATAAGATGTATCTCCTTTCAAAAATCATTATTTATAAAATCAAGCATACGCTTGTTTTTATTACATTTTAAACAAAAACGAAAACGCTCCGATAAACATCAGCGCGGCAACTATTCCGCAGTCGATCTTGCCCGCGTCCTCTCCGAACGTCGTAAGTCTTCTTCTGCCGCCGCTGTACAGATTCGGCGCGGTGAACGCCTTGAATGTAAAGAACAATCCGCCGACCAAAAACAATATGCCCAAAGCGTTCATAGACCATACTCCTTACATCCCGGGGAATCCGCCCATACCGCCCATATTCATCGGAAACCTCGGCATACGTTTTTTCCTGCCCTTTCCCGCGAAGCCCATCTGCTTCATGACCTTCTGCATCTGGTCGAACTGGCGGAGCAGCTGATTGACCTCCTCGACAGATGTGCCCGAACCCGCGGCGATCCTGCGCTTGCGCTTCGCGTCGATAATGGAGGGCTTTTCGCGTTCCTTTTTCGTCATCGAGGAAATTATCGCCTTGGTGTGCGGCATTTTCTTTTCGTCGATATCCTCGTCCTTTATCTTCCCCGCAACGCCGGGTATCATATTCAGAATTGAGCGTATATTGCCCATTTTCTCGATCTGCTCGAACTGCGAATACAAATCGTTCAAATCGAACTTGTTTTCCTGAAGCTTCTTGACCGCCTTTTCCGCTTCCTTTTCGTCAATGGAAGCCTTCGCCTTGTCAATAAGCGTGAGCACGTCGCCCATTCCGAGAATGCGGCTCGCCATTCTGTCGGGATAGAACGGCTCAAGATCCTCCGGCTTTTCGCCGATACCCGCGAACTTTATAGGCTTTCCCGTAATCGCGAGAACGGTCAGCGCCGCGCCTCCGCGCGTATCGCCGTCGAGCTTTGTCAGAATAACGCCCGTGATGTCCAGCGCGCTGTTGAAGCTCTCCGCAACGTTCACCGCGTCCTGACCCGTCATTGAATCGACTACCAGAAGTATCTCGTTCGGCTGAGTGGTAGCCTTGATATCTTCAAGCTCCTTCATCAGCGTTTCGTCGATATGCAGACGACCCGCCGTATCAAGAAGCACCGTGTCAAAGCCCTGATCCTTGGCATACCTGATGCCGTGCTGAGCAATCTCGACCGGGTTTCCCTGACCTTCGTCAAAAACGTGAGCGCCCACCTTTTCGCCGACTATATGCAGCTGCTCAATCGCCGCGGGACGGTAAACGTCGCACGCCACAAGAAGCGGTCTGCGGTTCTGGCTTTCGAGCCATTTCGCGAGCTTTGCGCAGTGCGTGGTCTTGCCCGCGCCCTGAAGTCCGCACATCATAATGACGCACGGCGGCCTGCTCGGGAAATTCAGCTTTGCGGTGGTATTTCCCATCAGCTCAATAAGCTCTCCGTGAACTATATCAATGACCTGCTGCGCGGGAGTAAGGCTCTCCATTACCTTAGCGCCGAGCGCCTTTTCGCTGACCCTGTTTACAAAGTCCTTGGCTACCTTGAAGTTAACGTCCGCATCCAGCAGCGCCATGCGCACCTCGCGCATAGCGTCCTTTATATCCTTTTCGGTGAGCTTTCCGTGACCCTTAAGCTTGCCGAAAACGTTGTTCAATTTTGTTGACAATCCCTCAAAAGCCACGTCTTTACCCCCTAAATCGTTTCTTCCAATTCGTTCAACGCTTTTTCAAGCTCCGTGAGCCGTTCGTCCTTATCGTCCTTTTTCAGCTTGGCGACCATTCCCTTTATCCCGGCGAGCTTTGCCGCAGCGGACTTGTGCCGCTCCGCCGTGCCGAGAATTCTTTCAAGTTCCAGCAGCCGCTTTTCGCCCTTTTTGATAAAGTCGTTTACCGACTGCCGCGAAACGCCGCCCATTTCCTCGGCGATCTCCGATAACGTCAGATCGGAGTTATACCGCAAGTCCAGAGCCTCGCGCTGACCTTTCGACAGAACCCCGCCGTATATGTCCAGCAGCAACACAAAATCTATATTCATAACTCGCCCTTTCGGGTGTAAAGTAAATTCCCATTACACCGACAAATAATATTATATCAGAAAAAATCCCCCTTGTCAAGGGGGATTTAAAAAATTTTGTGAAAAAGCGTTACGCTCGGAAAAGCTTCTTTTCGAGCGTAAGAGCCTGTTTAGTATCTCGCCACGCACATCTCACTTGCATATTTTCCGCCACACTTAGGCAATTTTTCTTGAAATACATACAGTATTCCTGCAAAAAATTGCCGTCGTTTGACGAAAAATCTGCCGCGTGATCTGCACGCGTCGAGATACTAAACAGGCTCTAAGACAAACGCGCTCCTCTCCGTCTCCCGATACGGCACGGCACTTTTCGACGGCTGAATATCCGCACTTTTCGTACAGGCTCAGCGCGGGAGTATTATCCTCTGTTGTGTGTATGCGGAGAGTTTTCTTGCCCTTTGAGATCAGAAATTTCTCGGCGAACCCGACCGCGAAAAGACCCGCCCCGCGCCGCCGAAACGGCGGCGCGACGGCGAGCATAGATATCCACGAGGTCTCCGCGCTGTCTGCCAAGCCGTTCAGCTTAAGCCACGCGCAGGGTATAGCTCCCGAACGTATAAGGAAATTCTCCTCGTCGGGGTCGTTCGCCGAAAGCATATCTTTTATTCCGCGGTAGAACGACGGCTCACCGATATTGCCGAGATGAAGCTCCTCAGCGCACATATCGCATATCTTGCAGATATAAAGCGCCGCCTTTTCCGAAGCGCCGATGATATTATATGCCGTCAGCTCACATTCAAACATTATCTCCCCCTCGTTGAGAAAGTCGTCGAAGCGCTCCCAAGGCACTTCCTTAAAACCCATCTTATTCTGAAAGCACAGCGACGGCATATTCCCGGGCTCGACAAACGCGCAGACGCGGCGGCAGCCCCTCCGGCGCAGAACGTCGAGAGCCGCGTTCATCATTTTCTCGACGATATGACGGCGGCGGTATTCGGACGCGACGAACATATCACCGTAAAGCCACCGCCCCTTGTCGGTCATGCTTCGCAGACATTGAACACGTCCTATGACCGTTCCGTCGGCGCTCGCTATGATATTGAAGCAGTCGCTTCGGGTTTTACAGTCAAAAATAAAGCCGACCACTCTTTCGCTCCATCCGGGCATATGCCACTGTGCCCGGGCTATGCTTTCCGCCAGCTCAGGGTCCGGGCAGTCGCTGACGGTTATTGTGATCATTCCTTGCATACGATTTCTCCTTTAAGCGGTCAAAAAGGCGCTCCTATCGGGAACGCCTGAATTTTCGTATTTCACCGCAAGTCTGACCGCGTTAAACCGCAGATGTGAATGACAAATATTCCCGATCAGGACTATTAAATTTTTCCATGTCATTCACCTGCCTTTCGTATGTTAAAAACATTATACCGTATTTCAAGCCTTTTGTCAAGGGGGAACATAATTTTTTCAATGCCCGCGCAGATCGAGTTCCGAATAAAGCTGAATTATGAAGCTATCGTGCTTTCCAAACGCGTATACTATATAATAATTATCGGAATTTATTTCGGTCTTGAAGCCGAGTTTCCCGTGGTCGGTAACGGTTATCTCCTGTCCGCTCTGCCTGCTAACCGAGCAGTATTCTATTCCGCTTTCGGAGTAGAAGCTTTCGAGTTTCTCCAACGACAAACTGCTTTCTATCAGCAGCGCGCCCATATACTGCATACCGTTTCCGTTGCCCCAAAGCTTTCCCGCCGCGGAGGTCTTTTCGGCTATCCTCGTGTTTTCGGGAAGCGGCAAATCGCTCAGACCGTCCGCGACCTTTTTCGCGTGCAGATCGTTCACCACGGGCACGGAAACGCAGAAGCATACCGCAATAAACACGACCGCCGAAATAATTATCAAAGCCGCTTTATTTTTCTTGTACATAGCTCCCTCTCTTATAAAGATAACAGTAAAAATTGCGCACCTCTATCCCCGTCAGCCTGCCCATAGTTTCAATAGTTATTTCAACAAAATATTCTTCTCCGTTTATTTCAAGCACCTCTGTATACGGAGTTTTGAAGCCGTGTGTACTGCCATGGAATTTCTCGGTCGGACGTTCGTCAAGCACAAGACCGTCAAGCTTCCGGTACAATTCAAGCCTGCTCTCGGGGGTGTTGTCGTTAAACTCCTCCTCCGAAATAACGTTTTTCAGGTCGCTTGACAGCATTGAATATTTTAAGTTTTTCTCCCAACCGCTCGAAAAGCAGTCCATGCAAAATTCATAAGCCATTATCGAACTGATATAGAGCGTTATTCCCGCCGCGATAAGCAATGCGGCGAGTATCAGTATACTACATATGACGATTTTCTTACTTCTTTTCATATAAGATCTCCCTCTTTCTCCCGAATACCGCCAGCATCAGCTTTGCCAACGCGCAGCCGATAACTCCGCCGAGAGCGTTCATAATTATATCGTCGAGATCGCACGCGCGTCCGACAAGCGGCTGAATAAGCTCCACGGCACAGGTAGTTCCCAGACAGATAAGATCGACCTGCCACCATTTCAGCTTCTTGAATGCGACGGGCAGCAGAAACCCCAACGGCACGAACAGGGCGGTATTGGCGAGCATCTCAAAGTCTTGGAGCATTATCCATATCCCGCGCAGACCGCATTCCGCCAGCAGCCGTATGACCTCGTAGTTCTTCGCGTAGTAGCCGCCGCTGAAAGCGTCCCCGAGGCGCGCGGGGTCGGACAACAGCATTTGTATAAGGTCAATCACGGGGAACCACACGATATTCACAAGCGCCGCAAAGTATCCCGTGAGCAAGGCGCGCGCCGTTTCCTCGGGGAGCGTCCTGCGGCGTTTGCGGCTGATTTTCAGCCGGACCGCGCGCACCGGAATATAGACCGCGATCGCTGCCGCCGCGCAGAGAGCCGCCTGAATTAAATTGTAGTCATATATTATCCGAAGATATTTTTGCACGGCTCTCCCCCCCCTTTTTTGAGATTATAGCACATTTTCCGCGCCAATGCAAGCAATGTGACAAAAATGTAAGAAAAACGTAAGTATTTGCACATTATTAAAAATATACATAAAGCCGTTGACAATGAGCCGATTTTGTGATACAATATATAGTGTATTAGTGTGTAGGTATGAAGTAATTTATGGGGAAGTGATATCCGTGAAATGCGCGCGCTGCGGCAAGACGTTTGACGAAACGAAACAGGACTACTGCGGTTTTTGCAGAACCGTTCACAATAAAAAAGGCGAGGCTATTCGGGATTTAAAGGGAATTCTGCGTTATATTGCCGACAGATACGGCGAGCTGACTATTCTTGACAGGCGGCGCACCGACGCGCTTATTGCGGACTATTTCCCCAAGGAAACCGCCGCCAGACGGCTGTGCTACGTCGCTCTGTACGACGGCTGCGCGGGCAAGCTCTACGCGGTGCGCGAAAAGCCTTTCGAGGTAAAATGCGCCGCGGCGGCGAGGTGCATAAAATCTCTGCGCGATGAGATCGGACTTAAAGGCAGAGCGGCGACCGAGGCTGTTGAGGCTGTCGGGTGCGCTGTCGGGTGCGAGATATCGTTCAGGAAGTCCGAGGCACTCCCCGCAAGCGAGACCGAAAGCAAAAAGAACATCACCGACGCGGCGGAGCAGTATTCGCTCGGACGGCATTTCGACCGCGTTCACGAGTACGAAAAGGCTCTGTACTGGTTCGAGTCGGCGGCGCTTCAGGATCACGGTGAAGCTGAATACTATATGGGCAGCTACCGTCTTGAGGGGCGCGGCGGCATACAAAATCTCGATCAGGCACGGGAATGGTTCGTCCGCGGAATGGAGAACGGCGTCGCCCAAGCCGAGTATATGGTCGGCTACTTTTTCGCGGAGGGGATCTCCTGCGAGGTCGACGAGGACAAGGCGTTCAACTGCTTTTTAAACGCGGCGAAAAAGGGCTGCGCGGAGGCTGTAAACATGGTCGCTCTCTGCTACGAGAACGGCGTTCACACCGAGAAAAATCCCGAGCTTGCCAAGAAATGGCGTAAGCAGCTCGCGGGCGGCGAGGCGGTCGTTATTGCTCCCGAAAATGAAGCGCCCAAGCTCCCCGACCCCGATGTGGAAAAACCCAAGCCGCTCCCCGACGACGGCGAGGAGTTGTACCAGAGCGCAAGGCGCTGTATGGCGGAAAAGGACATGGAGGGCGCGGCGCTGTTCTACAGACGCGCCGCCGAAACGGGTCACGCGAGGGCGCAGTGCTCCTACGGAAAGTGTCTGTACACGGGCAACGGCGTGCCGAAAGACCCCGCCGAGGCGTTCCGCTGGTTCAGAACCGCCGCCGATCAGAATCTCAATATTGCTCAGTACAATCTCGGTGTTATGTATTTAAAGGGAGTGTATGTTCCCAAGGACTTGACAGAAGCGCGGAGCTGGTTTGACAAGGCGGCGAAAAACGGTCACGAGGACGCTGCGAAGATACTCAAAAAGCTAACCCATAACAATTAACGTTTCGGAGAAATTATGAAAAAAATTCTGACTGTTATTGCCTTGTCGGCTACGCTCGCGCTCACCGCCTGCGGCAAGACCGAAACCGTTTCGGACAGCGTTCCGGAAAGCGCGCCGGGGTATATACCGCCGATATCCCCGACTTCAACGGAAAGCTCCGGGGAGGATTCGGAAAGTTCTTCGGAAACATCGGACGTGTCCACGGAGAGCGAGCCCGAAAAAATCACCGAATGCCCCTACAAGGTCGGCGATCCGGTTGGTCCGGAGGACTTGCCTTCAAGAAACGCCGCGGCATATATAGTCACCGAGACCGCACGCGACGGCGAAACGGACGAGGTGCGGGTCGTTGTGTGGAATATCTACGATAAATACGACAACATTTTGGCGATTATCGGCAAGGACAGCGAATACTATTACTCCTATGAATACGACGAGGACGGAAACATCAAGAGGCAATACAACGGCAGCGCGGAGAATTACGAGGAAAACGAGTACAAGGACGGTCTGATGTCAAAATATACCGTTTTTACGGGCGGAAAAGCGCAGTATGAGGTCGAGCTTTTTTATGACGAGCACGGAACGCTTGTAAAGGACGTTTCCCATTTCTTCGCCGACGATTCTACGACGACAGCAATCAATATGAAAGCCGAATATGACGACCGCGGCAACCTTTCCCGCGCCGTTTATCTCAACTCTTCCGGAGAGGAGAGGGAGATAGACATACTTGAATACAATGAGAACGACGAGTGCATAAAGAGCGTAAGGACGATGAAGCCCGGCACGGATAAAGAGTATACGGTCACGGAGATTTATACATACGACGATAAAGGCAGCACCCTCAGCCGTCACTTTATAAGAGTTTTGAGGGACGGCACGGTAAGCCTTGAATACCGCGACGAATACGAATATAACTCCGATAACCGCAAAACCGAGGAGAGACATTTCGTTATCGAAGACGGTACGGAAACATTGAAAACCGTGACCGGATATGAATACGAGACCTGATTTGGAGCTGCTATGAAAAAACGACTTTTACTTGCGGTCTGCACGGCGGCGCTGTTAAGCCTGACCGCCTGCGAAAAAACCGAAACCGTTTCGGACAGCGTTCCGGAAAGCGCGTCGGGGTATATTCCGCCTATATCCCCGGCTTCAACGGAAAACTCCGGGGAGGATTCGGAAAGTTCTTCGGAAACATCGGACGTGTCCACGGAGAGCGAGCCCGAAAAAATTACCGAGTGCCCCTACAAGGTCGGCGATCCGGTAGGCTCGGAGGACTTGCCCTCGCGCGGGAGAGCGGCTTATATGGTCACAAAAACAACCATATATCTTCAAAGCGGAAGAAATAACAAATTTGTTGAGTTGTTTGACGAGCATGACAACAGCTTATACCGGGAACGCGATTACGGCGAACCGGAGATCAGTTCCTACGAGTACGACGATAAAGGCAACGCAATCAGAGAGTATTACGCCGCGAATTATTACTGCGATTCGGAATATGATGAAAACGGACGGCTCGTTTCTTACGCAGCGTTTAAGGACGGGGAGCCGCATTTCTCGGGAGAAATGATTTTCGACGAACACGGCGAGCTTTTGGAAGCGCATACCATGTATTATCCCAATGACGGAGAGCCCGGGGAAACGGTGAGATATTACGATAACATATATGACGGCAGCGGCAGGAAGATCTCGTCGACGGAATACGACACCGATCACACGAAGATCTGGGAGATCAACGACTACGAATACGACGGCGATAAATTAAAGCGCCGCGTCTGCACCGAGCCGCGCGACGCGGGAAAAAGGGTCACGGAGTATGATTATGACACGGACGGAAATATCGTCAATTACAAAACAACGCTTTATGACGACGACGGCGCGGTCAAAAGCACACACCGCGAGGAAAGAAGCTATAACGCGGACGGAAAGATTGAGCAAATGCTCTACTATAACAAGGACGGCGAGCTTGAAATGAAAGAGCTTTACGAGTACGTTTACGCAGACAAAATTTAACCGATATATGGAGGAAACACAATGAAAGCAGCAGTTATTTTAACGAAATGCAAGCAGACCCACGACCTGTTCGGCATACGCACCGAGCAGCGCGAGGACGGCGACTGGTACGCTACATGGGCGTTCAAAGTGAGCGAACACACCGCAGGTCGCGAGAAGTTCGGCGACACCGAGATCTCGGGCAACGTGTACGTTACCACCGAGTATCCGTCCTGTCCGTACTGCGGCGCTAAGGGATTTTTCCAGTGCAGCGAGTGCGGCAAGACCACCTGCTGGGACGGCGAGAACGAAACCGTCTGCGAGTGGTGCGGAAACGCAGCCGAGACCTCTGCGGAGGAGAACTTCGAGTCGCTCTCGGGAGGCGGATTCTGATGCTGAAAATAGGCGACAGCGTACCGCTCGAGCTTGGCGGCAGCGCAACGATAACGGCGGTGCTCGGCTCGGGCGGACAGGGTACGGTCTACCGCGCGGAGTTCGCGGGGAAGGAGTACGCGCTCAAAGTCTACTTCCCGAATAAGCTCCGCAGACCCGACATTTTCCGCGACAATCTCCGCACGCTCTGCGAAGACAAGTCGGCGCACGGCGCGTTTCTTATGCCGCGCCTGCTCACCGCGCAGATCGACGACAGCTTCGGCTTTTTAATGGACATTATTCCCGAGGACTACAAGCCGTTTTCGGATATCCTCAATGCGCGCGTAAAGCTCTCGGGGCTGTATTCCGTGGTGAATTCCGCGATAAAGATAACTGCGGCGTTCCGTGAATTGCACAACAGCGGAAAGAGCTATCAGGACATGAACGACGGCGGATTTTTCATTCGCCCGTCCGATGGCGACGTGCTTATCTGCGACTGCGATAATATCGCCCCCTACGGCGAGCATCTCGGAATCGCGGGCAAGCCAGGCTACATGGCACCCGAGATAGTCCGCGGCGAGAAAGCTCCCGATAAGTATACCGACCGCTATTCGCTGGCGGTGGTGCTGTTCCGTCTGCTGCTGCGCGGCGACCCGCTGGAGGGCGGACGCGTGCTGAAAAGCGTCTGCCTTACCGAGGAGGCGGAGCGGCGGCATTACGGCTTTGAGCCGATATTCGTGTACGACCCCGACGACGACTCCAACCGTCCCGTGCGCGGCGTTCACAACAATATCATCAAATTCTGGCGCATTATGCCCGATTACATAAGAGAAGCGTTCGAGTTTTCGTTTACGACGGGCTTGAACGAGCCGTCTAAGCGCCTTATCGAAAAGCAGTGGCTCGACCTGCTGAAGCGCCTGCGCGGCGACATCACGGCGTGTCCGTGCGGAATACAGAACTTTCTCCCCGCCGTTGAGACCGACGATGACGGCAAGCTGATATGCCCATGCGGAACGCATTACGCCAAGCCGCTGTCGCTTGTCGGCGCGAAAACGAGCGTGCTGTTGTTTGATGGCGCGAAGCTGTTCAACGAGGATGTTTCGCTTGAAGCGGAGGTAGTCCGCAACAAGAAAAACCCCGCGCTCTGGGGCTTGAAAAATCACGGGGCGGAGGACTGGACATGTACTCTCCCGAACGGCGACGAAAAGACGATCGCGAGCGGAAAAGCCGCGCCGATCTTCACAGGAACAAGCGTACAGATCGGCGGCGAGAAGTACGAGATCAAGAATTGAGATAAATTATTGTTTAACGCAGTGGCGGTGGTGCTTTTTTGTAATTTGTTGCTTGTTGTGGTTTCGTTTATTTTAAGTAAATTGTTGTCGCACGATTGCGA
>CAYWIP010000076.1:0-12623 GCA_964458395.1 uncultured Ruminococcus sp. | reverse complement strand
TTGTCGGATTTTGTTTCCCCCCCTCCCCGAAGGGTGTCCTCTCGCAACCGTGAGAAGACATTTTAATTAAAATAAACGAAACCACAACAGGCAACTGATTACAAAATGCCCGGCGCAGCATCACAACGCTAAACAATAATTTACATCAATACACAAAAAAGCAGAGCCTAAGCTCCGCTTTTAAAATGTTATACTTTTTCTTTAGCCTTGCGTGTCGAGCCTATAAGACGGAGCATTGCGGGGTTTTTGTCAAAGATCAGTTTGAAAATAAGCACTCCGAGTATTCCCACTACCACCAGTTCGCCAAATGCTACCGTCAGCATATTGAACCAAAGAGAAGCCTCACCGAGCACTATGGTAAGCTCTATCCCGACGATTATTCCGTTGCTGACTACGGGGAGCGCCGCTGCAAGATATATGTTCTTCATATAGTACATGGGAACTATCGCGATAGCAGTCGCGATCGGACCGACTATCCAGTCGATAACTCCCAACTGACTGAACAGATTTGCAATAAAGCAGCCGAGGATAAGCGCAGGCGCGTAGTCCTTGCGGTAAAAGCACAGCAGCACCAGAATTTCCGACAAACGATACTGAATTCCCCCGTAGGACAGCTCCGAGGTTACGACCGTAAGCACAGCGTACATTGCGGTGACAAGGGCAAGTCTCGTCAGATCTTGAACATTGAATTTTCCTTTTTTCTGCATAAAAAATCTCCTTGTTTTTTAACGGTGGTTAGGCAAAGAAAACACCGTATTAAATTTTCGGCGGCACAGCCGCTCACAAAAATATCTTATCACTTTTTTTGAAAAAAGTCAAGCCCTTTTCCGAAAAATTCTTGCTTTTTATACTATTATAATGTATAATGTAGAAAAGGGGGGATTTGTATGAAAAAACACAGGGCGGCAAAGATCATTCTGATAATTTCGTTTGCGCCGGTACTGCTTTGCGTTTTATGGGGCGTTATTGCCGCGGCGACCGAGTTTTTTTCTTCGTTCAATGTAATCAACTGCTTTGAATGTTTCTTCGCCGTCGTGGCTTTTTTATTTTATGATTTATGGATCGTTGGAGTTATCCCGGTATGCATAGTTATCCAGATAGCGTGTATAATTTGGATCAGCGGCGCGTCGGAAAATATTTCCGCCAAGAAGTACATACCCGTCACGGGAACTATCGCTCTCGCCGTGCTCGGAGTTACGCTGCTTTCGCTGTACGCTCCAGACATCCGCAAACACGCTGTCACAAAAAGGGAACAAAAAGCCGCCGAGCTTATGTATTCAAACGCCGAGGAGAAAATCGTTATCAACGACGAGCTTGTAAGCGAGGGGATTTACGTCAAGGAATGCGTTTACGATAACCTGCTGATAGACTATGACGATATGAAGCTGGGATTTCTTATTGAAGCATATCTTCCCGAATACAGCGAGGCGGAGCTTTTGCCTGTAACCGAGTACGACCCCGCGCTTCTTAACGTTAAAGAGGAGCATTTCGTTCAGGCGATAATTCCGCTTAGCTCTCCCGGAAGACAGCTGATAACGTTCAGTCCGAATGACGGCTTGAGCAACCGCACTTGCGCGGCTATTCTCGAGACCGAGGACGGTTTGTTTTTTGCCGAGAATATAATCGACAGAAACAATTCTAATGTATACAACCGTATTTACAGAACGGATTGGTTTGTGGGCGAGAAATTAAAATATTGCGATTTGGAGATTTAGTTTATGATAATAAGAAAATATAAGGAAAGCGATCTTCCCGAAATGATCGAGATCTGGAACGAGGTAGTCCGCGAGGGAACAGCCTTTCCGCAGGAGGAAGAGCTTGACGAACAGACCGGACGCGGTTTTTTCGCCGCGCAGAGCTACTGCGGCGTTGCCGAGGAGGACGGCAGAGTCATCGGCTTGTACATACTTCACCCGAACAACGTCGGGCGCTGCGGACATATCTGCAACGCGAGCTACGCCGTGTCCTCAAAGCAGCGCGGTCGGCATATCGGAGAAGCGCTTGTACTTGACTGTCTTGAACAAGGCAGGGCGCACGGGTTTCGAGTATTGCAGTTTAACGCGGTAGTCGCGGCGAACGTTCACGCGCGGCATCTGTACGAGCGTCTGGGATTTACACAGCTCGGAACGATACCGGGCGGCTTTCGGCTTATCAACGGTAGCTATGAGGATATCTGCCCTTATTATAAGGTATTGTAAGGACAAATCTTGGCAAGCAAAGTCGGGAAAAGTTTTTCGGGATATGGTATACTGTGTTTACAGCGGGAGGCGATACTAATGGAATGGGCTAAGGCTATAAGCACGGCGATCGGGTATATTGAGGAAAACATCACCGAAGATCTGACAGCCGAGAATATCGCGCGGCAGGTCAATATCTCTCCCTTTTATTTTCAAAAGGGGTTCGGTATGCTGTGCGGCTTCACGATAACCGAATATATACGAAACCGCAGACTTGCTCTCGCCGCGGAGGAGCTTTCGGGCGGCGCGGCGGTTATCGATACGGCGGTGAAATACGGCTATGATTCCCCGGACAGCTTTGCGAAAGCCTTTTACCGGTTTCACGGAGTAACGCCCTCCATGGCGCGGAAAAATCTTACAATGCTTAAGACCTTCGCGCCGCTGAAAATCAAATTATCATTGGAAGGCGGTTACACTATGGATTACAGAATTGTCAAAAAGGAGAGCTTCACGGTTCTCGGAGCGGCAAAAAATTTCACCTACGAAAGCGCGGCGGCAGAAATTCCCAAATTCTGGGCTGAGCACGCGAAAAACGGAGGAAGCAAATTCGTTCACGGAATGTTCGGCGTAAACATCGACGAGAAAATGGGAAGCGGAAACGACAGCTTTGAGTACCTTATCGCGGACGTGTACAATCCGGCAGCGGACATTCCCGACGGATTTACGACGCGCGTTATCCCCGCGTACACATGGGCGGTATTTCCGATAAAGGGCGCTCTGCCCGACGCAATGCGCGACGTCAATAAAAAAATATTCTCGGAATGGCTGCCCGCGCTCAGGGATTACGAATTCGCGGCGGGCTGCTGTATCGAAATGTACGACCTGCCCGACAAATACCCGAACGGCACAAGCGACGCGAATTATTACACCGAGATATGGATCCCCGTAAAGAAAAAGTAAAACGCAATATCGGCTCCCCGGAAAAACGGGGAGCTTTTTCCGTGTGACAAAACAAGAAAAACTCGTGACTATATAAACAGAACGTCGATGATTCTGAATTGAAACTTCCAAAAACCAAGGTGAACAGCATGACTGACGAAGAAATAATAGCATTACTTGAAAAGCGCGATAATAAGGGCTTATCGGAGTTATCCAAGAAGTTCACAAGGCTGATAATGAAGATCACACGCGGGATATTAAGCTCGCAAACGGACGCGGAGGAATGTGCGAACGATACCCTGTTCGCGGTCTGGAACGCTATCCCGCCCGATAATCCGAATAACCTCGCGGCGTATATCTGCAAGATCGCACGGCGGAAAACGCTCAACCGCCTGCGCTATAACACCGCGCCAATGCGGAATTCCGATCTGCTCACCGAGCTTGACGAATGTCTGCCGTCAAACGCGCGTTCCGTTGAGGAAGCAGCCGAGCTGTCCGAGCTTACCAAAGCGCTCAACGGCTGGCTGGATACGCTTTCGGAACGGCATAAGCGGCTGTTTATGGAACGGTACTTCAACGCGCAGACGATCGAAAAAGCGGCGAAGTCGTGTTCAATGTCTCTGACCGCCGCCACCACCGCGCTCTCGAGAATGAGAGATTCACTGAAGACCTACCTATATGAAAGGAGTTTGTTATGAATAAGATAAATCCGATATTTGAAGCATTGAGTAACGTAGACGAACGTCACATTCCCGCAGCGCGGGAAAAAACTATCCCGAGAAAGCTAAGGATAACGCTGATCGCGGCGGCTCTGACGGCGGCGCTTGCGTTGTTGGCGGGATTTACGACCGCGGCTGTCAGAGGGTCGTTTACATTCGGGTTTTCCAAAGAAAATTCCGCGTCACATTCCTTTGAGCTTAACATGACAGCACAGGAGATCACCGTTCCCGAAGAATACAGACCGCAGAACGGCACTCATCTTTTTACCGCGAATGTTGATATGCCGCCGCGCGGAATGTTTGAAAAATTCGGTATCACGCCGCCGTTCAACGATAATTTCACCGACGGCGAACAGTTTATTGATCTCCGTGTGGGAATACTTGACGATCTCACCGAGGTTTTCTTCAGATATGCAATGTACGACAAAAACATTGACAGTGAAGTGTATTTTACTTCACAATACTATTCAAGAACCGAGAATGTCACGTCCACAATGCATCAAGAGCTGCTCCCGGGAGAGCCGAGCGAGGTCATAACACTGAAAAACGGTTCATTGTGCATGGTGACGAAATCCAGAGCGGTGTTCTCCCTGAACGGCGCTTACTGCGAATTTGAACTGCCGTATGAATTTAACGTTCCCGAAAATTACGGTCAACTGCCGGAGGACGAGCAAAGACAAATTCTCGCCGAACTGATAAAAGCAATGCCCGGCACGGAAACCGTAAAACAGGTCCTCGCTGACCTTGAATTATTGTAAAAACCAAAAAATCGCGGCGCCGGGCTTTTAGCCTGACGCCGCGATAATTTTATTTGCGCATATTATTAGATGTATACACTACCTCCGCGTAGATCGCCGCGACGATCTGGTACAGCTCCTTCGGGATAGTTTCTCCCGCGTTGAGCATAACGAGCAGCGCGGCAACGCTGTCGTCGCGGTAAATGGGAACTCCCGCCTCGTCCGCAATATTGACAATCCTCTGCGCCAGCTCACCGAGACCCGACGCTACGACTACGGGCGCGTAGTTCATATCGGGATTGTATTTCAGAGCGACTGCCGCGTTCTGTCCGTAAAGCCGCTTATTGTTGGCGGGCGGCATTGGGTGCTTTTGTTTGGGCATAATATATCTCCTCCGTGTTATACTCTCTTATTCAGACTTGTTCTCTTATCCGTTATCTTCGGGAATACCTCGACAAGATTGTGCGGCTTTTTGAGCGGAGCGGTCTCAAACGTTCTCGCCTGATAGCCGCTGTTTCTTATGATCTTGGTAACTCTTTCCTTCATCGGCTCGATCTCCTTTTCAAATCTCGGAGGATAGAGCAGCGAAAGGTTGACCTCCTCGCCGAGCGCGTACATATCGACCTCGAAGCGTCCTATACTCTCCACGTCAAAGGTTAGGAACAAGTGATAGTTTCGCTGAGTGCCGGGGGTGTTGTTGGGGTTGTTTTCGTCGTTGTCCACCCACAGCTCGCCGAACGCGCGGGTATTTTCAACCTGGAGCGGCAGAATGTAGTGCGCCAGCGGCGTAAACACTCCCGGAGCGTTGAGCAGGCTTTGCAGCAGATTTGCGGCGTTGAAGCTGTCGAGAGATTTCAGTGCGGGGTTGTTTATGTTGTTCTGAATAAACTCGGTAAGATTGTCAAGCGTCGAGCTTACGGGCGGACGGACGCCGTGCTGAGGCAGCTCGTTTTTTACCGCCATTTTGTCAACTATGTCAACAAAAACGCCGTACAATCTCTCTCTCAGCGGAATATCGGGCATATCACGCAGCAGCGAGTTCAGATTGTCAATAAGCTCCTGCATAGTGTTTACCTTTGAGAAATCCTGCCCCATTAAATTTAACTGTTCCGCAATATTGACATTTTCTCCGCTTTCGGAATTCTGAACAAACAGTCCCTCGATTATCATTTTCAGCGCGTCCGTGCCGCTCATTCTGCCGCGGTTATACGCGGACATGATATGCTCGATATTGAAGCCCGAGGCTTTCAGCTCCTGCATATAGCCGCGGTCGGACATCATCTCATTTAGCACCTTGTGCCAGCCGGTTATATTTTTCGGCGCTGTCTCCTCCGGGATCTGATCGGAGATCGGGTTTCCGTCATTATCATACAGCTTTGTCCGATCGTTTAAAGGAACTCCTTTTTCGTCATACAACTCTGCCCGATCGTTTAAAGGAACGCCTTCTTTATCGTACAGTCCCGTCCGATCAAATATAGGAGCGCCGTCCTCGTCGTGCAGCGGCTGCTTGAGATCAACGGGACTTCCGTACTCGTCATACAATACCGTATCTTCGGGAACTTCCACCGCGTTGCCGTCATCGTCAAATAAAAACGGCTGAGTCCGAAATCCTACCGTGTTTCCGTTCTCGCCAAATACGGGTTCCTTTGGCTGCAAGCCTATGAAATTTCCCTCGCTGTCAAAAATCGGTCTGGAGTTATCTGCATTTTCAACAAAATCTTCACCTGAAATTTTGATATTTTGCTGAATTTCATTATTTTCCTCAACAAAAGTTAAATTTTTACCCTCCGAATTCGCCGAAAGTGGTTGATTTTGTGATGAGTTTGTAGTATAATTATCTGTAGAGACTTGTCTGCCGTCCTCCGGCATCGACTCGACCTGCTCCATCGTCTTGACGTTGTTGGGATCCTGCATCGGTTTTTTGTCGAAAAGCGCCGAGTAAAGTCGGTTAAAAGAGTTCTTCAGGGATTCGCGCAGAGTTCCCGAGGATATCTGGGTAAGCAGCAGATTGAAGTACTCCTTGCACATATAAGGGCTGTTGTTGTAGCGCGAAAGGTTGTGCGTGATAAGCGGGATAAGCATTTGAGTCTTATCGTCGTTCAGCAGGCTGCCGCTTACGTCCTTTAGGATAGCGAGCGTTTCGCCCTTTAAGTAATCGAAATATTTTTCCGAGTCGTCCGCGCCCCATTCTTTGGAAAGATTCAACAGCTTTTCCGAGAGCTTCTCGTTCGGAGAATAGTACTCCGAGAGAAATTTGAGGTTCGCACGGAGCGCTCCGAGAATCTCATCGCGGTTCTGAACAAAGTTTATGGATTTCAGAAGATTTCCGATTATCTCCTTTGTTCCGGGATCGGTGGTGGTTTGAGCGACTTCGCGGAGAACGTCGTAAAACTCGTGACCCGAAAACATGGTGTTCTGCTGCTCCTGGTTGACGATCTCATCAACAAGCTGCTCGGGCGTAATGTAAAGTTCCTTGGCAAGATTTTCCAGACTGCCGTACAGCTCGGTGTGACCCGTAATCAGCGCCTGATTTAAAACCTCGACGTTGAGCAGGTCTTTCAGCATTTCAACGGCAAGGGTAGGATCTTTGGCAACGGCGACCCTTAGCGGGATAAGCTCGCGGTTGCCCATTTCAAGACGGCTCTTTGCCGCGGCGTCACCGTTTACCCCCGCGCCTCCCACACCGGTGAGCTTGACGATGTCAAACGGTTCGGTGTTCGCATCCTGCTGACGAGGACTGTAATTATAGTTTTTGGACGTTATCGGGTTGTTTATCTGCGGAATCTGCGCCATTTGGTTTCCCTCCTAAATATATTGGGTCTGACTTTATTGTAGCACATTTTGACAGAATATAAAAGGGCTTTTTGAAAAAAATTTTAGAATCGGTCTTCGGGGGCTGTCCCCACAGCGGTTCTTTGAAATATATTTCTTAAAAAATAAACGCCTTGTGCGTATTCGGAAAGGAATTGATATTATGGCAAAAATTGAACCCGGCATGGAAGCAATGCTTGATATGTATTTCTTTGAAACAAACGGTCTTCTTGAGCAGCTCGACGAAATACTCCTCCGCACCGAGCAGGCGAATGCCTTTGAAGGCGACGACATCAAGGAAATATTCCGTATCATGCATACGATAAAGGGCTCTTCGGCAATGATGGGCTTTGATAATCTTTCGGTGCTTGCGCATAAAGCGGAGGATATGTTCTTTGTTATCCGTGAGAATCCGGACGTTATTACGGACGTAAGCTTCGTTTACGATCTGGTTTTTCAGGTTTCCGACTCGTACAAGGCACAGATAGAGGCTATCCAGAACAACATTGGCGGCGAGTACGAACAGATGAATTTCGACGAGCTTATCGACAAGCTTATCAAGGCTCGCGATAAACTTAATTCCGAGGCTTCCGGCGAGGCTGCGCCCGAAGCTGCGGCTTCCGCTGCGGCGGGCTCGGGTGCTTCCGCTGCACCGGCAGGCGGCAGCGACAAGGTTTCCGTGCGCGTTTTCTTTGAGGAAGGCTGCCAGATGGAAAATCTGCGCGCGTTCCTGCTTATAAACACTATTCGCGAGGAGTGCTCGTTCCTTGAGTTCGTGCCTGCGGACGTTGAAACAAATTCCGAATCGTCGAAAGAAATCGTCGATCACGGTTTCCTTATTACGTTCTCCGCAAACGACGACCGCGATTATATACTTAAGCAGATCGAAACCGCGCTGAACGTTCAGTCTTACGAAATAGTTTCCGGAGAAGAAGCCAAGCCCGCCGCAGAGGCTGCCGCTCCCAAGGCTGAGATACCTCCCGAGCCCGCAAAGGAGCTTAAAACCGAAAAGTCGGCGCCCGCTCCCGCACCGAAAGCTCCCGAAAAGTCAAAGCCCACAGATCAGTCTATCGAAAAGGCGCAGGCTGCCGTCGCGAACGCAAACGCGCAGCAGGCTGCCGCGAGCGGCGCGCAGAAGCAAAGCCTTATCAGCGTAAATCTGGCGAAGCTGGACGCGCTGCACGATATCGTCGGCGAGATCATCACCACCGAGTCTATGGTTATCTCTAACCCCGACCTCGAGGGTCTGGAGCTGGAGAGCTTCAACAAGGCGGCGCGCGATCTGAAAAAGCTTACGGGCGAGCTTCAGGATACGGTTATGTCTATCCGAATGGTTCCGCTGGCGGGCGTATTCCAGAAAATGAACAGAATAGTCCGCGATATGCGCAAGAAGCTTAACAAGGACGTTGAGTTTGTTATGGAGGGCGAGGACACCGAGGTCGACAAGTCTATCGTCGACAGTTTGCAAGACCCCATTATGCACCTTGTCCGCAACTGTATGGATCACGGTATTGAGGACGACGTTCAGGACAGAATCTACGCGGGCAAACCCGAAAAGGGTACGCTGCGCCTTGCCGCTCAGAACGCTTCGGGAGAAGTAATTATTACGATCTCCGACGACGGAGCGGGTATCGATCCCGACAAGATCATGGCTAAGGCAAAGAGAATGAACCTCCTTACAAAGCCCGAGAGCGACTATTCCGAAAAGGAGATCCAGAACCTCATTCTGCTGCCCGGCTTCTCGACGAACGAGCAGGTCACCGAATTCAGCGGCAGAGGCGTCGGTATGGACGTTGTAAAGGCTAACGTTGAAAAGTGCAACGGTACTATCATAGTTGACTCCAAGAAAGGCGTAGGCACCAACTTCATTATTAAAATACCGCTCACGCTGGCGATCATCGACGGTATGGAGATCACGGTCGGCGATCTGGTATTCACGGTGCCGATATCGACCATTCACGAGAGCTTCAAGGTAGAACCCGAACAGATACTCCGCGATACGAGCGGAAACGAAATGATCATGATAAGAGGCGTATGCTACCCGATACTGCGTATGCATGAGAAGTTTGGCATAGAAACCGAGATCACCGATCTCCAGGACGGCATACTGCTTCTGGTCGAGGCAAACAACAAGTCCGTCTGCATCTTCGCCGACAAGCTCATAGGCGAGCAGCAGGTCGTTGTAAAGCCGTTCCCGAAATATCTGTCGCGCTACAACATCAAGGGCGAGGGTCTGTCGGGCTGTACGATAATGGGCGACGGCAGCATTTCGCTTATCATCGACACAAACACGCTTATCGGTTAAGGAGGATAAATTTACATGACTAACGATGTAATAAAGGAAGCAGTTGCCAAGCAGCAATCGGGCGACAGAAAGCTGGCTGCCGACAACAGTATTCTCGGTAAGGTAATGACCTTTAATATCGGCGAGCAGGTTTACGGCATTGAGATCCAGTATATTACGGAGATCATCGGCGTGTCGCATATCACTAAGGTTCCGCACGTTCCCAACTATATTAAAGGTATAATCAACGTGCGCTCCAAGGTCGTTCCGATAATCGACATCAGAACGCGCTTCGGAAAACCCGAGATACCTTACACCAACCACACCTGCATAATCACGCTTGATTTTAATGACATCGCCGTCGGCATCATCGTCGACAGCGTTGCGGACGTTGAGGATATCCACACGGGCGATATTTCGGCTGCCCCCGAGAACAAGAATGTCAACACCAACGATTTCATTCAGTATATGATCCGCGGTGAGGGCGACAATACAAAGCTTATACTTGACGTTGCAAAGCTGCTTGACGAACAGGAGGCTTAAATCATGGAAATCACCGAGCCCGAATTTCAACGACTTGTTAAATTTATGTACGATAACTTCGGAATAAATCTTTCCGCAAAAAAGGTTCTCGTACAGGGCAGACTCGGAAATATGCTCAGAGAGCGCGGATTTACAAACTATAATGACTATATCGACACAGTTTTAAAGGACACGACGGGCGCGGAGGTCACTACCATATTAAATAAGCTGACCACCAACCACACGTTCTTTATGCGTGAGCCGGAGCATTATACTTTCTTAAAAGATACTATTCTGCCGTATATGGTAGAAACCTGCAGCAAGGATCATATACTGAGAATATGGAGCGCCGCGTGTTCCTCCGGCGAGGAGTGTTATACCACCGCTATGCTTATGGATCAGTACTTCGGCGCGGAAAAGGCTAAGTGGGATACCCGCATACTGGCGACCGATATCTCGCAGAGCGTCATTGCAAAGGCAAAAGCCGGTATTTACAGTGAGGACGGAATGAAGGGTCTTTCCAACGACTGGAAAACCCGATACTTCAACAACCTAGGTAACGGTAAGTACGAGATCTGCCAGGGAATAAAGGACGAGGTTATTTTCAAGACCTTTAACCTTATGGATCCTATGCCTGACAAGTATAAAATGAAGCCGTTCGATCTGATCTTCTGCCGCAATGTAATGATCTACTTTGATCAGCCGACCAAACAGGCTCTTGTAAACAGATTTTACGACGTTGTCAAGCCGGGCGGTTATTTCTTTATCGGTCACGCTGAGAGCGTAAACCGCGCGGATACCCAGTTCGATTATATACAGCCCGCAATATACCGTCACCCTGAAAAGGGCTAAACGACAAAGTATAACGTCGTGCAGAACAAAATTAGGAGAGATTTATGGATAGAATTAAACTGTTAGTTGTAGATGATTCTATACTTTTCAGAGAAGTGCTCTCCCGCTATATTCAGCAGGACGATATGATAGAGATCGTCGGTAAAGCGGGCGACGCATATTCTGCGCGCGATATGATACTTCAATATGAGCCGGACGTTATGACGCTCGATCTGGAAATGCCCCGTATGGACGGCGCGGCGTTTCTGAAGAAGCTGCTGCCGCAGTACTACATTTCCACGATTGTAGTTTCAAGCTCCGACGCGCGCAAGGCAGCTTGCAAGGAAGCGGGAGCAGTCGAGTTTCTGGCGAAGCCTGCGGCACGAACCAACAACGATATGGCAAAATTTGCGGAGGAGCTTTGTGCCGCTATACGCCGCGCGTATAAATCCAATCACCCGAATGTGAATATAGACGCCAGACCTTCAATAAAGCCCTCCGTATCTCAATCTCCGTCTCAACCTGCGGCAAAGCCCGCAGTAACTGCGATTCCGCCGAAAAGCAGCAGCATGAGCGAAATAGCAAGAGCAGCGGCAATGGCGGAAAAGGCTGTATCGCAGACAGCGCAGAATATTTCAAATTCGGGAATACAGACCATATCCGAGAGTAAAGACAGATCGGCTATGGCGTCGGTTTCAAGCTCCTCGAAGCATGCAAAGCTTAAAAAGTCCGAAGCGATAATTGCTTTAGGTGCTTCAACAGGAGGCACGGAGGCTCTTGAGCAGGTCATCAGACTTTTCCCGGCGGATACTCCTCCCGTTATTATCGTGCAGCACATGCCGGCAGGCTTTACAAAGCTCTATTCCGAACGTCTTAACCGTTCCTGTAAAATGGAAGTCAAAGAGGCGGTAGACGGCGAACGTTTGCACAGCGGACTTATCGTAGTCGGAGCGGGTGAGCATCATCTTCGTCTTTGCAAGGACAGACAGGGCTGGTACGTTTCGTCAAAGCCCGGCGAAAAGGTTTCGGGACACTGCCCGTCTGTCGACGTAATGTTCACCTCGGTAGCGGAAGTTGCCGGACCGCTGGCTATCGGCGCTATTCTTACGGGAATGGGACGCGACGGCGCGGACGGTCTGCTCAAAATGCGGCAGGCGGGAGCATTCACTATCGGACAGGATAAGGAAACCTGCGTTGTTTACGGTATGCCCATGGAAGCATATAACTGCGGCGCAGTAGAGGTTCAGGCTCCGTTGTACAAAATTGCGGATATAATCTTGAACAATCTGTATTAAATATATATTATAATAGGTATACCCCCGTTCGGCGCGTAATGTCGAATGGGGATTTTTATTAAAATAAACTTGAATTTATATTAGCGGCAATGCGCAGGGATTTTTTGTAATCTGTTGCTTGTTGTGGTTTCGTTAATTTTAATTAAAATGTTGTCGCACAGTTGCGAGAGGACACCCTTCGGGGAAGGGGGAAGACAAAATCCGACAAAAATGCGGATTCCCCCTTCCCCTACGGGTTTCCTCTCGCGCTCTTCTTCCCCTCTCCCTATCCCCCTTCCGCATTTTTCGGTTGTCGAGAACGGGTTCGT
>CAYWIP010000075.1:0-12766 GCA_964458395.1 uncultured Ruminococcus sp. | reverse complement strand
AAAAATTTGTTAAAATCTTTTGCTTAAATTGTGTCAAGTAATATTGACAAAATCACTTATATTGAGGAACTTACTCTTGAAATTATGCACGAACTTGTGGAGAAGATCGTTGTTCACGCTCCCGATAAGTCAAGCGGGCATCGGGAACAGAAAGTGGAAATATACTTCCGCTTTAATGTGGCGAGTTCCTCGGCGGTAGTGGATTGCAAATACTCCAAGGAATGCAGCACAACAAATACAAAAAGCGAGGTTGCGTAGCTTTCGCTGCGCGACCTTTTTAAATCTTTTGAATACTTCTTTATTGAGCTTTAGTTATACCAGAATTTTCAAGTATCCCGAAAATTTATTGTGAATTAAAACAGTCCCGCCCTTTATTATACGAATTTTACTGCGGCATCGTATCGTCGACGTAATCAACATGTATAAAGCTGCCGTCGTCGAGCTTGTAATAATCCGTGTCCGTCTTTGCGACGACGTTTATCTCGGCGTTCATCGCGTAAGTCATGACCGTTTCCGCACCCGGCACAGGCTTTACCCTACTGTATGCTCCGTCCTCGATAACGTACATTACCGCCTCCATAGGCTCCTCCGTCCACCCGGGCGCAGGGTCGGAGGATTCATCGGGAATGCTTTCCGAGGTGCTTTCGGGTACGCTTTCCGTGCTTGAAGTACTCTCCGTGACGGGGGCGTGTATGGTTTTATCTCCGTGCGGTTTGATGCTCGGCGCAATCTCGTCCTCCGGCTCGGATTCGTCGTCGCCGCTCCCGAAGCCCGATATGCTCTCCGCGCCGCCCGAGCTTCCCGAAGCGTCCGTTGATCCGGGAGCTTCATTATCCGCCGAGCAGCCCGCCAGAGCCAATACCGCCGCAAGCACCGCGGCAAGCGCCTTAGCCTTTTTCATGGCAAATTCTCCTTGAACGTCACTTGAATTTCTGTATAATGCTCATCAGAACGCCGACCCCGACCGCCAGCATGACGCTCAGCGCTATCGGAAACCAGACATTCGCGAGCGGAAGACCGTTCGCCGCGTCGCCGAGGTTCATTCCGTAGAAACTGAACACGATCGTCGGCATGGTGAGGATTATCGTTATGGTCGTCATTCGCTTCATTATTATATTGAGGTTGTTGGAGATTATGCTCGCGAACGTGTCCATTGTGCCGTTTAAGATGTTCGAGTAGATGTTCGTCATCTCTATCGCCTGCTTTACCTCGATAATCACGTCGTCGAGCAGATCCTGATCCTCCTCGTACAGCTTGAGGTAACGTCCGCGCATAAGCTTCTCCAGCACCGCCTCGTTGGATTTGAGCGAGGTCGAGAAGTAGACGAGCGACTTCTCCAGCCCGAGAAGCTGAATAAGTCCCTTGTTCTTCATCGAGAGATACATCTTGCCCTCGACGTAGTTCGATATTTTGTCGATCTGCTTCAGATATTGCAGATACCGCGCGGCTATCCGCAGCAGTATCGTAAACACGAACCTTGTCCGCAGATCGGGTCGGATACCCTTTACAACGCCCTTTGACAGTTCGTCCAGCACCACGTTCGTCTTTGCGCTTACCGTGATGACGTTTCTGTCGGTGATGATTATAGACATTGGCGTTGTGTAGTATTGCAGCGTATTGTCGAGATCGCCGTCCTGCTCGGCTACGGGGTAATCAACGACTATCAGCGTAACGCCGTCATCGCTCTCGATTCGCGACGGCTCCTCCTCGTCGAGTGCGGCGCGGATATAATCGCGGTCGATACCCATATCGTCCTCGATATCGGAAATCTCCGTTTCGGTCGGGGCGATAAGCGATATCCAGCAGCCCGCCTCGGCGCTTTCGATCTCGCAGATCCTGCCCTCTATGCTTCTGTAATAATTTACCAATAAGGTCACTCCTCCGCTTTACGCGGAAAAGCTCACGCTATGAACGCACAAGCCCTCCGCGGTATTTTTTCGACATCGGCAACTGCCCGGGTCTGCGTTCATAATCTCATCTCCTTATTTAAAAACGCCGCGCGCACCGGCTCACTACGTTCGCCCAGCCGAACGGCATTGCAGACTTTCCGCTCCGCTTCACTTCGTTTCGCTGCGCTCCAAGTCCGCAACGCCGCTCGCTTGCGCTCCGCTTTCCGGCTTTTTAAAGCACATTTAACTTTATAATTATACCACATTTCGCGGCAGAATTCAACCCTTTTTGCAAAATAATCTCCGATATGGCTATCGAAGATTTTTGTTCACTTATGATACTTTGAGTTATTCATTATCGAGAACGCGCGGTAGACCTGCTCAAACAGCATTACCCTCGCAAGGCTGTGTGGAAACGTCATCGGCGACATTGACAGCCGCAGACCGCACTCGCGTTTCAGGCTCTCCGCCAGCCCGAACGAACTGCCGACGATAAAGCTCACCGCGGAAGTGCCGCCGTTTCCGAGACTTGCAAGCTTCGCCGCCAGTTCCCCGCTCGACATCGTTTTTCCCTCGACGCACATCGCAATTTTATAGCCCGCCGCCTGCGCGCGGATAAGCTCCGCTTCACGCCCGAGCGCCTTTTCGATCTGCGCGGGGCTTGGATCCTGCGGGAGATCGACAGGCTCGGGCTCCCTCACCGTCACCTTGGCATACGCGCCGAGCCGCTTCTGATACTCCGCGCACGCCTCGCGGAACCAGCTCTCCTTGAGCTTTCCCATCGCCACAAAATTCACTGTCATCATCTGCGCCTGTTGTTCCCCCGATTATTGCGCGGCGCCATTTGTATCTTGCGGCGGCGCTCCATTTCGGCAAGTTTACGCTTCTTTTTCTTGTGAAGCGTTCTCGCGACCGCGTAGGTGATTATCAGCGCGACAAGCACTATCACTATCGCAATGAACTGCGGCGATTTCAGAATATTCACAAGCTTTTCCTTGTAATCCTCAATGACGTCAAGAACGACCTCGTTCTCGGTGACGAGCGGAATTTTCGCTAGCGTTTCGCCGTTGAGCCGAAGCTCCAGTTCCCCGACGGAGAGTCCTTTTTCAACGGGCGCTACAAACGGCTCGATAGTCGGCTTGATCTGCTGAATGGACGTTTTGTCAAGCGACTTGGGCATAAGCGTGAAGAAGTCCTCGGTGGTGATTATCCCCACCTTGTCCGCTTCGAGCCCCTTTGAAACATCCACCTGCATTACCTGCTCGTTCGCGCCGATTATCTTGGAGTATTCAAACTCGTCGAACGCCCAATCGTAAAGCTTTTTGTGATCCTCGAAGTGGGTAACTCCCGTTTCGCCCCCGGCATTGGTGTACGGCGCTTGCAGCGTTACCGTAAGATAGCTGTAGCCGTTGCGCTCGGCGCTTGTCACCAGCGAGCAGAAGCCCGGGATATCCTCCCCCCACTCGCCGTTTTTCATCAGGTTATATGTGCTGATACTGCCCGTTTTGATACCCTTTACGCCCTCGTAATAATAATCGCTGCTCTCGCGCATCATTTTGTTGGTGTGCGTTACGGTAACGCCGTCGGGATATTCGTTGTTGGCAGGCATATCGTATTCGTAAGTATTGCATATCTTCAGGAAGCCGGGATAATTGTCCAGCGCGTACTTTGTAATAAGGTAAAGGTCCTTTGCGGTAGTGTAGGTGTTTTCGTTGAACAGTCCGTGCGGGTTGGAAAAGTGAGTTCCCGTGCAGCCTATTTTGTCGGCGGTATCGTTCATCATCTTTATAAAATTATCAATGTCGCCGTCACCGAGATTGTACGCAAGTATATTCGCCGCCTCGCAGCCCGAAGCGAGCATAAGCCCGTACAGGCAGTCGTTATAGGTAACGTTATCCTGAAGCGGCACTATGCCCGCTGGAGACGCGTCATAGTAGTTGGGGTTGTCGCCCCAGAATTCGTCGAAGCACTCGTAAGGACATTCCACCTTGGCACTGAAATCCTTGATATTCTCGAGCGCCACAAGGCAGGTCATTATCTTGACGGTAGAGGCGGGATACAATTTTTTGTCGGGATTTTTCGACATAACAACAATATCCGTGTCAAGATTTACCATATACACACCCTCGCTCGCAAGCTCAAACGGCACGGAAAACGCCGCATATCCCGTTAAAGTTGGAGCAAATGTTGAAAATAACAGAAATATCGCAAAAAATATTGTGAAATTTTTTAACTTTAACATATAGACAAATCACCTTTTTTCGGTTATTATATTATAAGGGGCTGTTTTTTTCGATACGGAGAATACACCCACGCTTATATTATAGCAGATTCTTACATCAAAAGTAAATAGGTTTTTTGAAATTGTAAGAAATTTGTAATATTTCCGCAAGGTATTACGGAGGGATCGAATGATTTACATAACCGGCGATACCCACGCCGATTATTCGCGCTTTAAAAACCCCATGCTCAAAAAGCTGAAAAAACAGGACGCGCTGATAATCTGCGGGGATTTCGGGTTTATATGGGACGGCAGCCCCAAGGAGAAGAAGCTGCTGAAAAAAATCGGCAAGCTGCCGTACAACGTGCTGTTCGTGGAGGGCACTCACGAGAACTACGATCTGCTTGAGCAGTATGAGGTGAGCGAGTGGTGCGGCGGAAAAACGCGGCTTATCAGCGGAAGATTAAGGCAGCTTATGCGCGGTCAGGTTTTTGAGATCGCGGGGAAAACGGTGTTCGCGTTCGGCGGCGGACAGACCGAGGACGTCTACGAGCTTACCGAAGGCTCGAACTGGTGGGCGCGGGAGATACCGTCCAAGGAGGAGCTTGCCGAGGGCATGGCTAATCTCGAGCGCGCAGGCAACAGCGTGGACTTCGTAGTCACCTACGAGCCGCCCTCGCGTATGCAGGACTTTCTGCTCGGAAGCGGCGACCGCAACCACATCAACACCTACCTCAGCGACATCTACGAAAAGCTTGACTTCAAGGGGTGGTTTTTCGGAAAGCTGCACATGAACAAGCTCGTTCCGCCGAAATATTACGCGGTTTACGACGGGATAGTTCCCGCCGATCAAACTAAAATAACCAAGAAAAAAGAACCTAAGAACAAGGAGAAGTGACATGGCTGAAATTACATTTGAGATCACAAAGGAGCTTGGGGTCATTTCAGAGACCTCCAAGGGCTGGACCCGCGAGCTGAATATGGTAAGCTGGAATGACCGCGATCCGAAATACGATATCCGCGACTGGTCGCCCGACCACACTCGCATGAGCAAGGGCGTTTCCCTCACCGAGGAGGAAATGCAGAAGCTCGTCGAGTTGTTCAACGCGCGCGACGAAGAGGATTCGTTCGGGGAATAAGCGGCGGAAAAACACAAAAAACGCGGTTCGATTGAGCCGCGTTTTTATTGTGTGCATTTGTGTTCCGACCGCACAGCAGAGGTCTGAGAACGGTTATCGGCGAAAGATTTTTTTGAGACGTGGAATTAAGCGTTTCGGCGACGTTATTGAAACGAAGATTGAGCGTTATTGAAATTGTCCGTGAAATTGCCGTGATGTAATTATTGCGCTGCGAAAATGTAAGCTAAGTAATTCTTTGACGTTATCCGATGATGTAAGCCTTTTGGTGAAGCCGTTGTGAAATATTGACGGAATGATATTGCCGTCCGTTCTCACACCTCTGCCGTGCGGTCGGATTCTGAATTTATCCTCTCATATATATAGACGCTTTTTTTCGGAAAAAGTTACACGATTTTCAAAAAAAATTTAAAATTTTTTTATAGATCGGTAATTCCCGCGCTGACGACCGCCGCGTCGGGCGATTCCTCCGAAAGATTTGTCCTGTCCGCGCACGCGAACAATGTAACTGCCAATACTGCCGCCGCGAAAAATGCCGCAAATTTTTTCATAATATTTACCCCCGTTATTCTGAGATTTTGAGTTTGATTTAACTTCCCTTTCGGTAATTTTATTGTAACATATTTTCTCTCCGAATTCAACTACAAAACGGTTACAATTTGGTTACAATTCGGTTACAAATTATTACAAAAGGTTACAAAATATAGAGGAAGGAGGAGTATCTGCGCACAATTTGTTGAAGTGTGAAATTGCGAACCGGCTTATTCGCCCTGCGGTCTGCCGTGCAGCGAGGAGCAGTCGCCGAGAATACATATCTCATACGCTTTCCACTCGCCGTCGATATAACGGAATTCGTTGTTGACCCTTGTCTTTTCGTATTCGTCCTTCAGCTCCGGTTCGTAATGTATATTCATTCCCGCCGCGGCTGCCTCAAACGGCATATAATAATTCACCGTAGTGAATTTTACGGTATCCCCGCTGTTTTCCACAAGCTCATACTCCGTGTGAATAAGATTTATCGGATATCCCGCCGTGCCTTCGGTGCAATAAAGCTGACCGTCATAGCCGTAAAAGTGCGGATTGAGCGTGAGCAGCCATGCCGCGGATTCCTCGGTAAACACGTCGTTCAGTGCGCCGATAAAGCTGTCGTATTTAAAGCCGCTCTCAATGAACGTCTGCCCCGCCTTATAGCTCGGGTCGATCGTGCTGTAAATCGACGCGGGCGTATCGTCGTACATAGTTATCCGTGCATTCCTGTTTACGTTATTTGAAAAGAGCGCCCTCTCCGTGTTTGGCTCCATTGCAGCGATCTCCGCAAGCGTTCTCGCTCTGCAATACAGTTCCTTGACCTTGGGCTTGCCCAGACCGTCCAGCAGCTCGGCAAGCTGCTCGTTATCGTCATATACCGCGCGGCGTTCCTTTAATGTGTCCTCGTAGGTGAAGTCAACAAGCTCGCTCCCGGAAAGCGGAGTTCCGGAAAGCACAAAGCTGTTTCCGCGGTCGTCGGTGAGAGTATCGCCCATGTTCGTTTCCCATGCGGAGGACTTGCCGTATTCCATACAGATCTCCTCCGCGCGCCATTTGCCGTTCTCCATAACAAAGCGGTTGGTTATCTTTTTAATAATGTAGTCCTTTTTATTCGGGTCGAACTCTGGCTTTATCAGCTCGGGCGCGGTCGGGTCGTAATAATCCGAATCCACCATATAGCAGATCGTATCGAAAACGATCTCTCTTAGCTTATTTGTTTTAAGCTCGTAATCCGTGTGGACAAGGTAAAGGTCACCGCCGGGATAATAACGAACACGGTAATAAAGTCCGCCGTTGTATTCGTAGAAATTGCCGTAACGGTCAAACAGCTTATCTGCGTTATCGCCGAAGGTATCACGCATGGTATTCAGAAAGCTGTCGTATTTAAAGCCCGTTTCGCCGAAAATGAACTGCTGCGAACTTATCTGCGTCAATATCTCGACAGTCGCCGGCTCATGACCCGTCCGCACCTTTTCGGAGGGTATCAGCTCCGCGCCCTCGACGTTTGCCAGCATATCCGCGAGAGTTCTCGCTCTGTAATAGCAGTCCGTGAACTCGGACTTGTTTATTTGCTCCAGCACCGCCGTAAGACCCTTATCCTCGGCGAGTTCCCTTCGGTAATTCTCCAGAGTTTCTTCATAGGAGAAATCGACAAGCTCGCTCTCGGGAAGAGGATTTCCCGTGATAATACGGGGTATCGTACTATCCGTATCTACCCAATAGCCCTCGTTTACCTCGCCCACGGACGACAGGTCGCCGAGGAAGCACAGCTTCTCCGCTTTCCATTTGCCGTTTACCTTAACAAAGCGGTTGGAAATGCTCACGATATCGTAAGCGCCCTTGTCGGACGGGTCGTAGGGCTGCTTTTTCCCGTAACCCAAATAGGCGTTGTAATCCTCGGGGCGGATGCGGTAGCATATCGTATCGAAAACTATCTCGTCCTCGCTCTGCGAAACAAACTCATATTCGGTGTGAACGAGAAGAGGGTTCTCGCTGAACGAACACGCCGACTGACAAAGAGCGTTATTGTAGTTGTAGAAAGTGCCGCGCTCCAGAAGATAATTGACGGTATCCTTGCCAAAGATCTCGTTGAGCGTTTTTAGGAAGCTGTCGTAGGTAAAGCGCATTTCGAGATAACGGTCACATTCCTGATTATAATCGTCGCGGAACGACAAAATCCCGCCGAAATCCGAGCTGCTGATACCCGTCTCGTCGTTAAGCGCCACGACCTCCGCAAGGATGCGCGCCTTGTAATACTGCTCGGTGAACTCGCTGTCGCCTATTTTTTCAAGAAGCTCGGTCAAGCCCTCGTCATTCTTCAGCACGTCAACGTATTTGGTAAACGCCGCGTCGTACTCAAAATCGGCGTGAGCGCTCCCGGGCAGCGGATCAATCTCAAATACGAGTTCATCCGTGATGTTGGCGCGGTAATCCTCAAAAGTTTTTGGAAGAACCCTGTTGCTGCATTTTGCGTCGATGTCAAACGCTTTCCATACGCCGTCCGCCTTTATCAGGCGGTTGGTGTATGTCAGAACAAAGCGCCCGTTCACCCTGTTGATATATGTGTGCTTATTCGCGGGATCATAAGGCTCCGGTTCTACCTCCGCCGATCCGTTTATCATTTGTTTAGCATAGTCGAAATAGCATACCGTATTGAAAACGACCTCGCTGTCCGTGTTCGTGAGCAGCTCATAATCGGTGTGAACCAATCCGTAGCTGTCCGCGCCCATTGAATAGCCGTCGGTCGCGTATAGCTGCTCTCCGTAGTTGACAAAACCGAATCTGCTCAGCTGTATCAGATTTTCGGCGGCGTCTCCGCAGAAAGCGTTGCGGAACGCTTCAATAAAGCTGTCGTAGCGGTAGCCCGTTTCGTACAGCTCGTAAACGGGGTCGGGATATGCAAAGTCCATGGTCGGTACGGTCACGGAAAACGTCGACCGCATCTTTTTCGTCATTTTTTCCTTTGCCGTATCGGTCGCGATAACGTCAGCGTTCGATATATGCCACTGAAGATCGGCAAGCGTTCTCGCTCTGGTATATGCCTCCGCGACCTCGGGCTTGCCTATCTCGTCAAGAACCGCAGTAAGCTCCTCGGGGAAGGTTTGGCTGTAGCTCTCCGCAAGCTCGTCTATGTTAAAATCCTCCAGTTCCTCGTCGGGAATAGGCGACCCCAGATGTTCAAACGCAACGTCACCGACAGACCAAGAGGACGAATTCTGCGAATCCGGACCGACCATGGGAAGCCCGGCAATAAGCCCCGGCAGCTTGACTATCCCGATAACCAACGCCGCGCACGCGGCAAAAGTAACCGCCGCCGATATGATAACGGTGCGCTTTGAGGTTTTTTTGGGAATATACTCTATATACATATCGGGTCCCGACGCAGTCTGCTCTGCTTCTTGAATGTATTTTTCGTCGATGTCGTTGAACAGTTGAAAAAACTTATTGTCAGCCATTGTCATAACCCCTTTTCTTGAGATATTTTTTAAGCTCGGCGCGCGTTCTCGAAAGTGTTGCGGAAACGTTATTCTCGCTCATTCCGAACGCGGCGGCAAGCTCGGAAATACCGTCGCAGTACCAATACCGCCGCACGAATATCCTCCTCTTGTCGCCCGAGAGCCTGCCGAGAAAGCGGTTGATCTCCTCCAGAAGCTCGCGGCGCTCGGCTGTCTCGGCAACGTCGCCGCCCGCGAAAGCCTCCAGCTCCTCCAGCTCCTCGAACACCAGATCGACCGCTCCTCCGCCGCGCTTTTCACGGCGCTCGCTTTTCCAGCGGTTGAGCGAGATATTCTTCGCGATCTTCGCCAGATACGCGGACAAGATCTTCGGCTTCGCGGGCGGAATGCTCTCCCACGCTTTAAGCCATGTGTCGTTAAGACATTCCTCAACGTCCTCGCTGTTATGCAGAATGTTCCGCGATATCGAGCCGCACAGCCCGCCGAATTTCTCCGAGACCGCTCTCAGCGCGTCCTCATCGCGGCTGTTGAACAGCTCCAGTATCTCGTTATCCTCCAAAGCGCTCACCGCCCCTTCCGCCGATCTTCCATGATCGTCCGCGGCATCAATGCGGACGTACATTTCAATTGCACCACTGTCCAAATTACTCACCACCTTATTTAGAACTTGTTCTCATAGCCCGAAATGCACGCATTATGCTGCGCAAAACGCTGATTGCAAAGCGAATTTTTCTGCTGTCAAGGAAAAAATTCGCAGGCATACTGTATGTACGTCAAGATTTTTTGACGCAGGCAGCGGGAAAATTTAGCGTTTTACGCGAAGCGTATAATGCGCGCAATGACAAGCGTTGAGCGGCTATGAGAACAAGTTCATATAATCGTGAGTTAAAGCTTTATCCTCTATAATTTATGACAACGTTTGATTTATTTTCTGACAAGATTTTCAAAAAAACCGCAGACTTTTTCGGTCTGCGGAATACTTTTTATTCGGAGAGTTTCTTTCTGATATACTCCTGTATTGCCTTGGGCGAAGCCGCGCCCTTGAGCGCCTTGTTCGCCTGACCCATAAAGAAGCCGAACACCTTCTGATCGCCGTTCTTGTACTGCTCGACGGGCTTGGGATTGTTCGCGATTATCTCGTCGACTACCTTTGCCAGCAGGTCGTTGTCCTCCTTTATCCAGAGGTCTTCGCGGTCGGCGATTTCCTTGGGTGAGCCGCCGTTTTCTATCATCTCGCGGAGAATGGTTTTCGCGTTCGCCTGCGAGATCTTGTCCGTCTGCATAAACTCGACAAGCTGCGCAAACTCCTCGCCGCCGAATTTCAGCGCGTCCATATCCGCCTCGCCGAGATTGATACGACGCATAAGCTCGCCGATTATATAATTCGCGACCGCCTTGGGATTGTCGTACTTTGCGATAGCCGCGTCAAAGAAGTCGCAAACGCGCTTGTCGCCGACGATGATATCCGCGTCCGCTTTCTTGATTCCGTACTCGTCGACGTATCTCGCCACGCGCTGCTCGGGCAGTTCGGGAATCGACTTGCGGATATCCTCCAGCTCCTCCTCGGTGAAGATTATCGGCGGGATATCGGGGTCAGGGAAGTAACGGTAATCGTGAGCGTCCTCCTTGGAGCGCATAGCGGTGGTCTCGCCGAGCTGCTCGTTGAAGCGGCGCGTCTGCTGAATAACGCGTTCGCCGCTCTCGAGAAGCTCCTCCTGCCGCTCGATCTCGACCTCGATCGCCCTTGCTATCGCCTTGAGGGAGTTCAGATTTTTAAGCTCCGTGCGCGTTCCAAGCTCGGTCGAACCCTTGGGCGCGATCGAGATGTTCACGTCGCAGCGGATAGAGCCTTGCTCCATTTTGCAGTCACAAATGCCCGCGTATTGCAGCAGCAGCTTTATCTTCTCGATGAACGCGATAACTTCATCAGCCGAATGGAAATCCGGCTCGGTGACAATCTCAATAAGCGGCACTCCGCAGCGGTTGTAGTCCGCGAGCGAAATGCGGTTTACGTCGTCGTGAACCAGCTTTCCCGCGTCCTCCTCGAGGTGTATGCGGTTAATGCGGATAACCTTATCCTCGCCGTTGACGTTGATATTGACCGTACCCGAAAGGCATACGGGACGCGGCATCTGCGATATCTGATAAGCCTTGGGGAGATCGGGGTAGAAATAGTTCTTTCTGTCCCATTTCGTGAACCGCGAGATGTCGCAGTTCATAACGTAACCCGCCTTTATAATGTACTCGACCGCCTTTTGGTTAAGCACGGGCAGAGTTCCCGGCAAGCCGCTGCAAACGGGGCAGCAGCGCGAGTTCGGAGTTCCGCCGAATTCCGCCGAGCAGGTGCAGAACACCTTTGATTTTGTCAATAATTCCGCGTGAATTTCAAGACCCATTGTGGGAAAATAAGCGCTCATTTCCACACCCCCCTTACAGCTTCGGAGCGACGGGCGAAAAGCCCTGCTCGAACGCGTCCGCGCATTGCAGAATAGTCTGCTCGTCAAAGCGCTTTCCGATAATCGACATACCAACGGGAAGTCCGTCCTCCGTGTAGCCGCAGGTCGTCGAAACGCCCGGCAGCTTGGCGATATTCACCGTGACAGTGCAGATATCCGCCTGATACATCTTTACGGGATCGCTGTCCTGTGAACCTATTTTATACGCGGGAGTGGGCGCAGTGGGCGTGAGGATAACATCCGCCTGCTCGAAAATTTGGTTATACTGACGGATAATTTCCTGTTTGAGCGCGAGCGCCTTTTTGTAATACGCGTCGTAGTAGCCGCTCGAAAGCGCGTAGTTGCCGAGCAGAATACGGCGCTTTACCTCCTCGCCGAAGCCGCGTGAACGGCTGTCGCGGATAAGCTCCTCGAACGTTCTGCCCTCGCCGCGGAAGCCGTACTTTATTCCGTCGAATCGCGAAAGGTTTGAAGCCGCCTCCGCGCAGGCGATCAAGTAATATGCGGGGATAGCGTATTTCAGCCCGGGCATCGAGCAGTCAACGAGAACCGCGCCCTGCTTTTCAAGCTCGTGCGCCGCGTTCATAACGGACGTTTTTACGACCTCGTCGACTCCCTCCGCGTAAAATTCCTTGGGGAGCGCGATCTTCATTCCCTTTATCGGCTGACCGAGCTTTTCGGTGAAGTCGGGAGTGTCCACTCTCGCGGAGGTCGCGTCGCGGCGGTCGTGACCGCATATCGCGTTGAGCATTATCGCGCAGTCGCGCGCGTCATTGCAGATCGGACCTATCTGGTCGAGCGAACTCGCGAACGCGACAAGTCCGTAACGCGAAACGCGCCCGTATGTCGGCTTGATACCCGTAACTCCGCAGAACGACGACGGCTGACGAATCGAGCCGCCGGTATCGCTTCCGAGCGCCGCGGGAGCCAGCGAAGCCGAAACCGCCGCCGCCGAGCCGCCCGAGGAGCCGCCCGGAACGCGTTCGAGGTCATACGGGTTCTTCGTCTTGGCGAACGCGGAGGTCTGGTTAGAGCCGCCCATGGCGAACTCGTCCATAGACGTGCGCCCAAGCAGGACGTA
>CAYWIP010000074.1:0-12913 GCA_964458395.1 uncultured Ruminococcus sp. | reverse complement strand
CTGTTCTCTCTTTGGCAGGCTGTAACACCGACAACAACTCCGGCAGCGGTGCGGGCAACAACAACAGCAGCAGCACCGGCGACAGCAAGCCCAACGACAGCAGCACCGGCGGCGATTCCAGCACCGGCGACAACAACAGCACACCTGCTGCTGACGGCGACGTTCTGACGATCCTTGCATGGACCAACAACTCCGATATTGAGAACATGAAGAAGATCTTCTGCAAGGAGACCGGTACTTCCGAGGATAAGATCAACATCGTAGCTTGCGGTAACGGCGGCGGCGACGCTCGTGAGCAGTATATGCAGTATCTGCAGGCTGACGGCGACGCAGACCTTATGTGTCTTGAGGCTGACTGGATCCTCCAGTATATCAACGACGATACCCTTACCTCTCCGCTGAGCGCTATCGGTATCGAGGAGAGCAATCTCGCTAATCCGTATGCGTACACCGTTGCTATCGGCAAGAACGAGGCGGGCGTACTCAAGGGTGCTTCTTTCCAGGCTACCCCGGGCGGATTCGTTTACAGAGCTGACCTCGCAGAGCAGCACCTCGGCGTAAAGAGCCCCGAGGAAATGCAGGCTCTTATCAGCGACTGGACCAAGTTTGAGGAGACTGCTGCTACGCTGAAGGAAAAAGGCGATATGGCTATCACCGCTACCGAGGCAGGTCTGTGGCAGGTATACCAGGCTAACAGAACCACTCCTTGGGTAAAGGACGGCGTTGTTATGATGGATAACGCTGAGGACTTCTACGATATCGTTAAGAACTATACCGAGAAGGGCTATGTAACCGGCGCTACCCAGTGGAACGACGCTTGGTATGCTACCGTTTCCAACGGCGACGCTCTCGGTGCGTTCCTCTCTACTTGGGGTATGACCGACTCCTCCGCAGGTCAGCTGCACAACTTCGCTGCCGAGAAGGAAGGCGCTGACGCTAACATGGCATTCTGCGCAGGTCCTCAGGAATATTTCTGGGGCGGCACATGGCTCGGCGTTTCCACCAAGTGCAACAGCAACGACCTTGCTAAGCAGTTCGTTGAGTTCTTCACCTGCAACGATGAGACCATGGAGAAGTACGCTCTTGAAACCGGCGACTACTGCAACAACAGCGTTGTAATGAAGAAGATCGTTGACGAAAAGAGCCACACCAATAAGTACCTCGTTGGCGGTCAGGATCAGTTCGCATATTTCTACGAGCAGGCTCCCAAGATCAAGATGGACGGTCTTATCACTAAGTACGACTCCAGAATCAAGGAACTGTTCAACAACTCCGTTATGGATTACGCTGTCAACGGCAAGTACGCAACCAAGGAAGACGCTATCAACGGCTTCAAGGACGCGGTTGCTGCGGATTACCAGGAACTCAAGTTTGAGGGCGAGGGATAATTTGTCAGCCTGACGTTTGACTGATTCCGCTTCTGCGGAAAGATAATTTCAGATCTTGCAATATAACGCTTGCGGGTGTACTGCCCGCAAGCGTAAATTGTAATTTTGACCCGAATACTTTTGAAAGGTTGTGCATTAGCGATGCAAAGTGGTTCAAAACGGCAGCACAGAATGATAAGCTATGCCAAGTACGGTTATATTTTCATAGCGCCGTTTTTCCTGGCATATGCGTTTTTTATGATTTATCCCCTTATCAACACCGCGTTACTCAGCTTCAAGGGGAATGCCGATCCGAATGTGTTTGTTGGACTTGATAATTACAAGATCCTGCTTTTCGGCGGCGATACGCGTAATGAGAGGGCAATCAACGGTCAGTTCTGGAACTCAATGGGAAACACGCTTATCCTGTGGATAGGTAACTTTGTTGTCCAGCTTGCTCTTTCCTTGCTGCTCGCGGTTTGGTTCTCTGACGTGAGAATCAAATTAAAGGGTTCCGGTTTCTTTAAGGTTGCAATGTATATGCCGAACATTATCACGGCGGTTTCCGTCGCTGCAATGTTCCTTATGCTCTTTGGAAACTCAAATTACGGCGCGGTCAACTCATTGCTTTTAAAGTTGGGATGGATCGATGACGCTGTCAGATTTGTCGATGAAGTCTGGCCGTCAAGGATATTGGTAATGCTTATCCAGTCGTGGATGTGGTACGGCAATACGATGCTGCTGCTTATGTCGGGTATTTTCGGTATTGACCCATCCATATACGAGGCGGCGTCTATCGACGGCTCGAGCGGCGTCCACACGTTCATACATATCACTATGCCCATCCTTAAGCCGATCTTCCTTTATGTGCTTATCACATCAATGATCGGCGGACTTCAGATGTTCGATATTCCGTGGCTGTTCCACGAGGGCAACGTAAATAAGACTCACCTTGAAACGACGGCAGTATTTATTTACCGCAACTTCCACAAGATCAACCCGAGTTACGGTTTCTCCGCTGCGGCTTCTATGATATTGTTTGTTATAACGGCGGTGCTTGGTATCTTTGTTTACAGATTTAACACGGATTCTGCACCTAAGCGGAAGAAAAAGTAAGGGGGACAGCGATATGGATAATAAGAATTCTGTATATGTAAAGGGCGAGGCGGCTTATAAGCGCAGTATTGTAATCCAGCAAACGATCCGCCTTGTCGTGTGTATTATCATCACGGTCATCAGCCTTATTCCGATAGCGATCATTGTTATCAATGCTACGAGAGCGTCGCAGGACATAATCAATGATGGCGTGTCCTTTATTCCTGGTCTGAAGATCATTGATAATTTCGCCACGCTGAACGATCCCGAGGCTGCCGGCGGTTCGTTGGTAAAATCCTTTAATCTGTGGTACGGCTACGGCAACAGCTTGCTTATGGCCGGCTGCTGCACGATTCTGGCAGTGTTTTTCTCGGGGGCTACCGCGTACGGTCTGACCGTGTACGATTTTAAGGGCAAGGGAATAGCGACAACGTTCATTCTCGCGGTTATGATGATCCCGACGCAGGTCGTTTCTACCGGTTTCCTGCAGTTTATGGTTCAGATCAAGCTATACGATAACTATCTGCCGATCATTCTTCCGTCGATAGCCTCTCCTGCGGTTGTATTCTTTATGCTGCAATACATGAGAAGCTCCTTCCCGCTTGAGATCGTTGAAGCGGCGCGTATTGACGGTTCGGGCGAGTTCCGCACCTTCATTCAGATCGCGCTTCCCATGCTGAAGCCCGCGTTTGCGGTACAGGCGATATTCGCGTTTGTTTCCAGCTGGAACAACTACTATACGCCTTCGATGCTGCTTTTGTCCAACAAGCTTGAGCAGAGAACCATGCCTATGATGATTCAGGCGATTCTCCAGAACGATAAGTTCTCGGACTTCGGCGCGAAGTACATGGCGATAACGTTGTCGGTTCTTCCCGTCGTTATCGTATATCTTCTCCTTTCAAAGTTTATTGTTAAGGGCGTTGCGCTCGGCGCAGTTAAGGGTTAATTACTTACAAAGATTGTCCCCCGTCGTTTGGCGGGGGATTTTTTTCGCATATTTTGAAGAAATGTGAAGAATTTTGTGGAAATACCTTGACAATATGACTATTATATGATATAATAAATCAATGGCAATTATGCTAAATTTTATATGGGAGGTAATTGAATATGAAAACAGCCGCGAAAGTGTTTGTCATCATTGGAATCGTTGTTGGCTTTATCACGATAATCGCTCCGATCATCGGTTTTATGACGCTCAATCAGATGAAGACCCAGAAGCCGTCTACGACAATGTGCGTACTTTGTCTGCTTTTCTGCAACCTTATCGGGGGAATTCTTCTGCTCTGCTGCGACGAGAGCGAGTTCGGACCCGGTACAAACTGACCTACATAATGAAAAATCCCCTGTGGACGTTCCACGGGGGATTTCATATAATATGCTGTAATTACTTGAAGTATCTGTTCAGCAGACCCTCGAAAGCCTTACCGTGACGCGCCTCGTCCTTAGCCATTTCATGAACGGTGTCGTGGATAGCGTCAAGATTGTTTTCCTTAGCCATTTTAGCAAGGTCGAGCTTTCCCTGAGCTGCGCCGTGCTCCGCAGCTACGCGCTTAGTGAGATTGTCCTTTGTTGAAGCGGAAACCACTTCGCCGAGCATTTCCGCGAACTTTGCGGCATGCTCAGCCTCTTCCCAGGCAGCCTTCTCGTAGTACAGACCAACTTCGGGATAGCCCTCTCTGTGAGCAGCTCTTGCCATTGCGAGGTACATACCGACCTCGGTGCACTCGCCGGTGAAGTTAGCGCGCAGACCCTCGACGATCTCAGCGGGAACGCCGTCAATAATACCGATCTCGTGCTCACAAGCGAAAACGAGCTTTTCATCCTCCGCAACAGCCTTGAACTTGCTGCCGGGAACGCCGCACTGAGGGCACTTTTCGGGTGCTGACTCTCCTACATGAACATAACCGCAAACCGGACATACATACTTCATAATAAAAAACCTCCAAAATAGTAATGATTATCGTTTTTACGATAGAATCATTATACCATAATATATTGCTTTTGTCAAGAGGTTGAAATCATTTTTTTGAGGGCGGCAATATTGTACAAAATTTTTAACTCCCGCGTTATATTTTATTGCTTTTTTTACGTTGATTTTTTTAAAGTTTTATGCTATAATGATAGTGTGTTGATTAAAAAATGTTTTATTGAGAGAAAGGCGAAGTGGTTTTCGCTGAATGATCGGGGGGGTAAGCTATGGGAGAAAAGAGATCGATATTTAAAATAGAGGCTCGGTCCAGCTTTCATATCATGTGCTATGCCGCAGGGTTAATGCACCTGACGTTCCTTGTTACATTCGCGTGCTTTCAGTTGTATATGATGATGCTGATCAACGTGTTCAGCGTGCTGATATATGTTGTTTCCGGCACATATACGATGAAGCGGAATATTGAGGGTCACGCGCTTGGATGGATCATTGTCTTTTTCACCGAGATAATGGTGCACGCGGTTCTTGTTACGGTGATACAAGGCACGGAGGTCTTCTTCTTTCTGTATCCGCTGATGGCTTTTCCTTTGTATGGGTACTATCTTTTCGTTTATTGCGACAGGGATACGTTTATAAAGTCGGCGGTCGCGTTCGGGATGATTACCTTTTTTGCGCTGATGATCACGTTCGTTATGGTCGAGAATGTCGGCACGCTGTACGCCGTCACGGGAATGCACGAGCTGTCGCGTCCGGAGATAATCGTACTGCGGAGTATAAACATAACGTTCACGTTGATAATGGTCGTAGCGTTTGTGCTGATGTTTTATCTTGAGGTATCGTCGCTGCTTGATAAGCTGAAGAGCACAAACGAGAAGCTGAACTACATAGCTACGCACGACGCGCTGACGGGGCTTAGCAACCGTCACAGCCTTTGGAAGTACTTTGACGAGCTGGAGGCAAGCGGCGAGAGCTACTGTATCGTAATGGGAGATCTGGACGACTTCAAGAAGATCAACGATACCTACGGTCACGACTGCGGAGATATTGTGCTGAAATCCGTCGCGTCGATAATTATAGAGAATACTAAGGATAACGAGCTTGCGTGCCGTTGGGGCGGCGAGGAGATGCTGATAGTTATGCGCGGCAGCCATGAGGATTGTTTCGCGCGCATAAGCGTTATCAAGTCGGAGATAAGCTCTCTGAACATTGCGAGCGAGGGCAGACCCGTAAAAGTGACTATGACTTTCGGCTTTGCGGACAGCTCCGAGGAGGAGACCGCGCTTGAGGAGCTCAGCGCCGCGGTGAGCAGCGAGGGCGGACCGGCAGCGCATATGAAAACTCCGCACCATATCGCGATCGATTCGCTTATTTCCATGGTCGACAAGCGGCTATACGTCGGCAAGCGGAGCGGAAAGAACGTTATTGTATGTACGTCTTAATTCAAATTAAAAAGCCCCGTTGATCTCAACGGAGCTTTTATTTTACGCAGATCACTGCATTCCGTGCTTTACGCGAGCCTTTTCCTCGGCGCGCTTTGCGTTGTTGAAGCGGTCGAGAGTACCGACGAGGTAGCCCGTGATACGTCTTATGCGCTGGAACGGCACGTCGGAGAAGTGGTACTTCGCGTTGACGAAATCTCCGTCAAGCTCGAGATCGATCGCTCTGAGGTGCTTGTCGGGGTACTTCTCCCGGGCGCACTCGATATAGTAATCTATTTCCTCCTGCGGAATTTTTCCGCCCGTTACGTTTACATCTATCATTTTTATCCCTCCCATATTTCGTGTGCATTATTATTTTATCACAATATATTGTAGTTGTCAACCGTGATTTTGCACAATATTTTGGATAAATCTTTGTAAGACCGCGCCGTTATCGCGAAAAATAATTTTTGGAAAAGGTGTAAGAAAATATTTTTTTCCGTGTGTATATAAGTGAAAGGGTTAATTTTGCCGGCATTTAACTCGAACCTGATAGGTTCTTGAAACTGGTAGGTTCTCGAACCTATCAGGTTCCCGAAACGAGGTGAGCGAATGAACGACCGCGAAATTGTCGCGCTGTTTCTCGAACGCGACGAGAGAGCGCTCAAAGCGGTTTCCGAGAAGTATAAGAGCTACTGCGCGAAGATCGCCGCGAATATTCTCGGCTCTTACGATGAAGCGGAGGACTGCGTAAACGACGCGCTTATGAGGGCGTGGGAGAGTATCCCGCCGCATAAGCCCGCAATGCTGTCCACGTTTCTGGGGAAGCTGACGCGGAACGCCGCGATAAATATGCGCAGGCAGGCGCAGGCGCAGAAGCGCGGCGGCGGTGAAGCCGAACTTGTGTTCGAGGAGCTGAGCGAGCTAATCCCGGGAGGCGGCAGCGTCGAACGGGAATTCGATCTGAAAGAGCTTACGAGCGCGGTGAACGACTTTTTGTACACGCTCCCCGAGCAGCCGCGGAATATCTTCATCTGCCGCTACTGGTACTGCGACAGTATTCACGATATCGCCGAGGAAATGCGCGTAAGCAAGAACAAGGTCTACGTTACGCTTACCCGCACGCGCAAAAAGCTATGCGAGTATTTACGGAAAGAGGGGTATGATATATGAGACCCGAGGATATATTTGAAGCGTTCTCCGACATAGACGAGGAGCTTGTCGCGGGAGCTAAGCATATTGAGGGCGGCGACAGTCAGGTCATCGTAATTGAGCCGACGCCGCTGTGGAAGAAGATAACGGGCTGGTGCGCCGCGGCGGCGTGTCTGGCGGTTCTGGTCGTCGGCGGGATTCTGGGTATAAAGTATTTCAGCGGCAAAAACGCAGTAACGCCTTCGGAGCCGGATAAGTCGGATGACACTTCAATTTCGCAAAGCGGCTGTTCGGCGAATGCTTCGCCCGAATATCCCGAGGAGGCGAAGTATGTCTACACGGGCGATTATTCGGAGCTTGAGCCGTTTAAATACGCTTCTCCGGATTATGTAAGTTATTATGACAGTCTTGTTTCTCTGGAGGAGGAAAGCGACCTTATTGTAATAGGAGAGTTTACGGACGATTCTCATCAGCTGTTTGACCCGAAGGAGCCGAATACCGGCAGTAGCTACAATAAATTCCGTGTTGACAAGGTGGTCAAGGGCAGATGCTCTGAGGGAGAGGAAATAATCATCTGTCAGGACGGAGTTGTGGGCGGCGGCAAATTCTATTATACTGACAACTATACTCCAATGGTTAAAGGCGACAAGTGGATATATTTCCTTATGAAATTCGAGAACGTGGGATATTATGTCTCTGTTCACCATACGGGGCGTTATCCCGTTCCGGGCGAGGAACATGAGTTCGTGCTGAACGACAATGTTTATGGCGTATTTGATATGAATGAATTCCGCAGCGGCATTTACGAGGATATCAAGGAGCGTCTGCCCGACTGGAAATATGCGGAATATTTCGAGAGCGAATATCCCGACGGCACGGAGCGGTTCAGCGGCGACTATCAGCACCTTAAAGTCGAGCAGCCGACTATACATTGGATGTCTATGGATATGCTGCCGTATGACGATGTGTTTAACAGAAGTAAATTTATTGTCGCGGGCGAGTTTATTGATGATGCTTACCAGCAGATATTTGACGACGAAGACGGTATCAGAGGAAGCTCGTACAATAAGTTCAGGGTTGACAAGGTTTACGGGGGCGATATCGAAGAGGGTCAGGTCATTATTATAAGACAGGACAGCTTTGTATATAACGGCACATTTTACGATATCGACAATATGACCCCGATGATAAAAGGCGACAAGTGGCTGTACTGTCTGACGAAAACGGACGGCATATGCTACCCTTACATGAACAGTAACGGACGTTATCCCATTCCGGGCAGCGGAAACGCGGAGCTCGATTTCGCCGACGGCTACTACGGCGTTTACAACGACGAGTACGCCAACAGGGAGGTTTACGAGCGGCTGTTGAACGAGCTGGATATCGCCGTTACCAAGGACTTTGACGGCGTTGTGCTGTCGGTCATGGCGGACAGCGACAGCTTAAACGTCACGGCGACCGTCCGCAATACCACCGACAAGCCGATAGGGCTGTATATGCCGTGTGAGGGCGAAGGCTCTCACACCGAGATATCCACTACGATCTCGCGCGGCAGAACTACGCTTACCGACATCTCCGTTACGGGAGGATTTGATACCGCTCTGGATTCGCATATCGTTCAGCCGGGCGAGGAGTATGTTCAGAAGATGAGCTTTGCGGTGCCGTTGAACGACAGCATTCCGTCTCCGGGATACGAGGTCGGAGAATATAAGGGCGTTGCGAGCATAGGGCTTCTGGCAGACCCGAACGATCCGGGCGGCGAGGTCACTCAGCGGCTTGTAGAGTTCGGCATGACGATAAGGGAGCAGAATACCGTTTCAAAGGACTTTGACGGCGTTTTGCTCACTGTAAGCACGAACGGAAAGACGTTCAGGGCGGGCGAGGACTTCAAGGTCACGGCGACCGTCCGCAACGATACCGTCAAGCCGATAGGGCTGTGGATGCCGGTTACGGGCGAGGGTTCTCACACCGAAATAACTACGCGCATATCGCGCGGGGTACGTTCGCTTTTGGATGTTTCCGCAGCCTCGGTCGGCTGTGACGCTGAAAGTTCGCTTATCATTCAGCCGGGCGGAGTATACGTTCAGGAGATGACGTTCAGCACGTTCACGGGCTGGTACAGCGATTACGCCGCATTGTACGCGTATGGCGAATATAACGGCACGGCGACCATTAAGCTGCTGTCCGACCCGAACGATACAAGCAGCGAGATAACCGAGCGGCTTGTGGAGTTCACGATCGAGATAGCGGACGAAAACTCCGAGGTCAAGCCCGACGAGGTCGAAGAGGAGATCGAACAGATTTACAGCGGTTCCATGAATATGGGCACTGTCGATTGGAAAATGGAGGAGTTCCCGGGCGTAACATTCCGCTGTGACGGAATGAACGTCAGCGCGCTCACCGAGGGCGTCAAGGACGAGAACGGAAAAGAGCTGTACGCGGTGCAGAATCTGTACGACGGTATGCCTGTTATGGACGTTTATCTCGTTGATCTTAACCTCGACGGCAAGCGCGAGATAATTTCAATGGTGGCGTACGGTTCGGGTATCGTCGATGAGCATATCGAGGCTTACGATTTCGCAAACAACGTTCACTATACGCTTGAAGACCGTATGTATTACGACTACAGCCTTAAATTCGAGGACGGAAAGCTTCTCGTTGTAAAGCGCAGATACAACGAAAGCGAGGTCATGAACGAGCAGACGCTGACGTTTAATATGCTGTGGGGTCAGCCCGTTGAAACGCCCGTTTCCATAATCGCCGCACTTTCCGATGAAAGGCCGGTAAGCTGGATAATGGAGGAGTTCCCGAACGTGACGTTCTCCGCCGATACTTCGGGCATAAGCGCCGATAACGGCGCCAAAAAGCAGCTTTACGCGGACGTTACCGTTGAGGACGTGCTGCTCTGCGACCTTAACGTCGACGGCAAGCGCGAGATAATTTCGCAGATGAGAAAAACCGCCGACGGCACGGTGGGAGTGCGGATGTACGACTATGCGAACGGCGAGTGCTATGAGCTTAGTTCGGATGATCTGAATTACTTTCTTGTGGATAATTTCTTTATTGATGTTCTGGTCGTTGATGTAATTTTGACGGGTGATTCTCCTGAGACTATTTCGTCTTTTGAGTTGACGGGCGGCAAGCTGGAGGATATCGCGGAGCGCGTTATTCCCGCCGACGGGCAATAAATAAACAAAGGCAGCGTGTAATGCGCTGCCTTTAATTTTATTACCCCTTTTGTCCTCTGGATTGACGAACCATATCCTCCACCACGATATCGTAGATCTCCCCGAGCGTCCGGCAGTATTCGAGTATCTGCCACGGCTCGTTGGTGTGGAAATGCAGCTTTGCGGTCATAACGCCGTTTTCGTCCTCGTCCGCGATGACCAGCAGCGAATCGCCCTTGAAGTGCGAGCGGATATACTCGTCAAGCTCGTCCTCAAAGTCGTCCGAGGGGTCGTCAGCGTCAAGCAGAAGCTGCGTGTCGTATCTGAATTCGATTTCGTCCATATTACTTCCTCCATTTCATTGAGATATCAAACGCCGAAACGCTGTGCGTGAGCGCTCCGAGACTGATTATGTCGACGCCCGTTTCGGCGACTTCTCTGATGTTGCCGAGCGTTACGTTGCCCGAAGCCTCGGTCTTCGCTCTGCCGTTGATGAGCCTGCACGCTTCGGTCATCTCGGGGATACTCATATTGTCAAGCATTATCACGTTTACGCCGCAGTCAAGCGCTTCCTTTACCTCGTCGAGATTTCGCGTTTCCACCTCGATCTGGAGCATATGCCCCGCCTTTTTGCGGAGCGCGTTCACCGCCGCGGTAATTCCGCCGTAAGCGTCGATATGGTTGTCCTTGAGCATAGCCGCGTCGGTGAGGTTGTAGCGGTGATTTCGTCCGCCGCCCACCGTGACCGCGTATTTCTGGAGCGCGCGAAGTCCCGGGAGCGTTTTGCGCGTATCTGTTATGGACGCGTTCGTCCCCGCCACCGCGTCAACGCATTTGCGCGTGTAGGTGGCGATCCCGCTCATGTGCTGGAGAATGTTCAGCGAGGTGCGCTCGGCTTTAAGCATAAGCCGCGTGTGACCGCTGAACTCCGCGATGATATCGCCCTTGGAAACGCGGTCGCCGTCCTTTTTCAGGCACGAGATCTTCATTTCGGGGTCGAGTATCGTAAACACGCGCAGAGCGATCTCCAGTCCCGCGAGAACGCCGTCCGCCTTTGCCGTAAAGTACGCGGAGGACATATCGTCCTCGGGGATAAGCAGATCGGCTGTGCTGTCGATATAGTTGATATCCTCGGACAGAGCCGTCTTGATCAGATCGTCAACATAAAAGGGGAGTAATATCATTTCTCACTTTTCCTTTCAATTACTTCATTAAGTATAATATATGCACAAGTCACGATAGACTTGGTTTCCACAAAATCGGGAGTTACCGCCCAGCCGCCGCTGTCGAGCTTGTTTTTAAGCTCTGTAATGCGCTTCAAGCCCTTTTCTGCTTCGTCGTAATCCGGATAGATAAAGTAGGACTTCTGCATTATATGGCGAACTTCGGTGCGGATACCATGAGGGAGCGGCTTGCCCTCGGGGGAGGTCATGGGATATTCAAGCTCCGATTCGCCGCCGTGCTTGGCTTTACCGTTGATATCCTCCGCGATAAGCCTTGAGAACACCAGCGCTTCAAGCAGGGAATTGCTAGCCAGACGGTTCGCCCCGTGAACTCCCGTGTGCGAACATTCGCCCGCCGCGTACAAGTCCTCGATATTGGTCGCGCCCTTGCCGTCAACGTTAATTCCGCCCATTAAGTAATGCTGACACGGGTATATCGGGATAGGCTCTTTGGTCATATCATAGCCCTTTTCGAGGACTTTATTATAGATCATGGGGAAGTGGTTCTTGACGAATTCGGGGTCTTTGTACGAAATGTCGAGCCAGAATTCGTCGCTGCCCGTTTTTTTCTGCTCCTCCATAATGCACTTGGAGACCACGTCGCGCGGGGCAAGCTCCTTGCGCTCCGGCTCGTAACGCGGCATAAAGCGCTCCTTGTTGCAGTTGAGCAGATACGCTCCCTCGCCGCGGACGGCTTCCGAAATAAGGAAGCACTCCCTGTTCTTCTTGTCGGCGAACGCGGTTGGGTGGAACTGAACATACGACAGATTCTTGATCTCCGCGCCGAGATTGTACGCGAGCTGAATACCGTCGCCCGTAGCTATCGCGGAGTTGGTGGTGAAGTCGTAAACGCGTCCGATACCGCCCGTTGCCATGATTACGGAATCCGCGCAGTAGTACTCGTACTCGCCGCTTTCGGTCATCACCTCGGCGAAGAACGTTCCGTTTTCCCTTTCAAGACGGCACAGCACCGAATTATTGATAACGGTGACGTTCGTGAGCTTCTGCACCTGCGCTATCAGATTTGTTTCGATCTCGAAGCCCGTGGTGTCCTTGTGGTGAGCGATCCGCCGCCGCGAGTGTCCGCCCTCAAGCGTGAGCGCCAAAGAGCCGTCCTCGTTGCGGTCGAAGTCCACGCCGTACTTCTCGACAAGGCGCTCGACGTCGCGCGGTCCCTGCTCAACGAGGATCTTCACGTTGTCGAGGTTGTTCTTGTACTGCCCCGCGATAAGCGTGTCCTTGATGTGAAGTTCGCTGTCGTCGTGCTCCTTGTCCATGACCGCCGCCACTCCGCCCTGCGCGAGAGCCGAGTTGCAAAGCGTAAGCTCGCGCTTGGACAGCATAAGCACGGAAAGCGAGCTGTCGAGATTCAGCGCCGCGTAAATGCCCGAAATGCCCGTGCCGACTATCAGCACGTCAAATCTTTTGAATTTCATTATTATCACCTCTTGTTATTTTATCACGAAAAAAGTTCGCGAGATAAATTATTGTTTAACGCAGTGGCGGTGGTGCTTTTTGTAATTTGTTGCTTGTTGTGGTTTCGTTTATTTTAAGTAAATTGTTG
>CAYWIP010000073.1:0-13149 GCA_964458395.1 uncultured Ruminococcus sp. | reverse complement strand
AGTTTTTACTCGTTACGATAAACTTGATGTCATCTTTTGTGCCGTTATTTCTTTTCTATGATTTTGGACGCAATTTTAATGTGAACAGGCTCTAACTTTTCCTCGCGGCGAAATTTGTGCCAATTCGTCGCCTACGGCTCCTCTTTGGCGCAAATTTCCCTTTTGTCGTTTCAACATCTTTTTTCTCTTTTTTACTGACATATCATTGACAAATCTACATTGCCAAAATTATACGGACGCCGTGCAATCCCGGATCCGAGGCAAAAAAAGCCCCCGCACTCCGCGGGGGCTCAGTCTGTAGAAAAAGTCTGCTCAAGGGGTAGACTTTTTCTATTTAATGTGGTATAATATAATAGGGTGATGAAGATGTTAGCGAAACGGGACGAAAATCGAATTCAAAGTGAGATCGTATGCATAGAAGACCTTGTACCAAAGAATCACTTATTGAGGAAAATAGATGCGGCGATAGATTTTACAAAGATATATGAGATAGTTGAGGAGCTGTATTGCAAGGATAACGGCAGACCGAGCACCGACCCGGTGGTGCTGTTCAAGGTAGCAATAATACAGCATTTGTACGGAATATCGTCGTTGCGCAGGACTGCTGATGAGATCAGCCTGAACGTTGCGTACAGGTGGTTTTTGGGGTATTCACTGATGGAAAGAACACCGCATTTCACAACGCTAAGCAATAACTTTTGCCATCGGTTTACAGAAGAAACAGTCGAAAGTGTGTTCAATTGGATACTTAGCGAAATAAACAAAGCCGGATACCTGTCGCCGGAAGCTGTTTTTATTGACGGAACGCACATTAAGGCGAGTGCAAATTTGAAAAAGGCAGTCAAAAAAGCAATTCCCGAAGCGGCGAAGGTGTACGGAGAGCTGCTTCTTGAGGAGATCAATCAAGACCGCGAAAATCACGACAAGAAGCCATTTGACGACAACAAGCCGCCAAAGGAGAAAATCGTGAACGAATCCACGACCGACCCCGAGTGCGGAGTGTTTCATAAAGGTGAGCACAAGAAGTGCTTTGCCTATGCCGCACAGACCGCCTGTGACAAGAACGGATATGTGCTTGATGTCACGTTAAATCCCGGAAATGTTCACGACAGTGTTGCTTTTGATGGGCTTTACGACAGGCTTTGCGTGAAATTCCCCAAAATGGAATATCTGGTTATGGATAGCGGGTTCAAAACACCTTGGATCGCCAAACGAGTAATCGATGATGGCAGATACCCTGTTCTTCCGTACAAGCGTCCGATGGGAAAAGACGGCTTTTTCAGACCTTATGAGTTTATTTATGACGAGTATTTCGACTGCGTTCTTTGCCCCGAAAACCAAGTTTTAAAGTACTCCACGACTACCCGCGAGGGTTACCGCCAATTCAAAAGTGATCCCAACATCTGCCAAAACTGCCCGTCAAGATACAAATGCACCGAAAACCAAAAATGCGTAAAAACCGTTGAGAAGCACATTTGGACAGACTATCTTGAACTTGTTGAGTACTATCGGCATACTCCACCCCTGCGCAAGCTTTACGAACACCGCAAAGAAACAATCGAACGCGTGTTTGCGGACGCAAAAGAAAAATGTGCTATGCGGTTTACACATCTGCGTGGCTTGACCCGTAATCTTGGATGGGTCAGGCTTAAGTTCGCTGCCATGAATCTCAAAAAATATGCCATCCATAAGTGGCATAGCTGCGTCTATTGTGCGTTTTTCTTCTTTTCACGCCGTTTTCTCGTTCCTGTGTAATTTTACAAAATTTCAATCCCCGATTTCGCTTGGAAATCGGGAATTATCTACAGACTGAGCCCCCGCACTCCGCGAGGGCTTTATTTATTAGGCTTCCCATCTGTATCCAACGCTTCAACATCCCACTGAATAACCTTCATTCCCATACCGTCCAGAGTGGTTATAAGGCTGTCGTCGAATTCGCCGTAGGGCGCGCGGTAAAGCGAAGGCTCCTCTCCGGTGATCATCTTGATTTTCCTGCTGCATTCCTTGGTGTCGTTGATAAGGTCGTTGACGTTAATGCCCTCGACGTGCGGGTGTTGATCGGAGTGGTTCTCAATCTCGTGACCTGCGTCGTGAAACGCTTTTACGTCGTCGGGATAACGGTCACACCAGTCGCCTGTAATGAAAAAAGTAGCTTTTGCGCCGTTCTCGTCAAGAATGTCGATAAGCTCCCGCGTATTGGAATTCTCCCATGCCACGTCGAACGTCAGCGCGATCTTCTTGTCTCCGCGCTCCACGCTGTAAATGGGGAGCTGCCGCTGTTCAGCGCGCGTCCCGACCGAAGTCACCGCCGCCGTAATGCCCACCGCCGCAGTAACGACGGCAAGCGCGCCGACAGCCGCAATGCGCTTGATCTGTTTTTTGGTGAAAGTTATAGCTCTCATATATTTTCCCTCCGTAAATGATCGTTGTTGCTCTATTGTTATGCGCCCTCACGGACAAATATGACAAGCCGCTGAAACATTTTCACAAAAACTCTTGACAAACCGCACATTTTGTTGTACAATATATTATATAAAGGAATGGTTCGCAAAAATTTCCGTGCCGGCGCGGCAAGTTATCGGGGCGGCAAGGATTATCCACAGGAGGATATTATGGCACTGGTAAATGTAATGGAGAACATCGTTGAAGAAAAATTACACCGTATGCTTGAAGCCGAGGACTGCTGCAAATGCGACCGCTGCTTTGAGGATATGAAAGCAAAGGCGCTCAATCAGCTCCCCGCGAGATATGTCAGCACGCATAACGGCGAGCTGTTCTCAAAGCTTGCGGCAACGGTACGCCAGAGCACGATCGATATAAACGTAGCAGTAGCGAACGCTATCGATGTGATTTCCGCTCACCCCTCTCATGAGAAAAAGGACGACGATGCCAAAGGTTAAGCGTATAAAGTGCGGCAACGGAAACTGCTATGTCGTTTCCGAAAACGAAAACGCGGTGTTGATCGATACCTGCAAATCCGATTCGCTCGATAAAATTTTACATATCTGTAAGCCGTACAACATACGGCTTATTTTGCTTACTCACGGACACTTTGACCACGCGCAGAACGCCGCGGCGCTTTCAAAAGCGCTTAACGCGCCGACGGCAATGCACTGCGCCGATATTGAGCTGCTCGCCGACAACAATTCGCAGCCGCTGCTGGCGGAGGGTTTTCTCGGAAAGATTGTGCTGAACGTGTCGCTGAAGAGCTTCGGAACCGAGAAGATACCGCCGTTCACGCCGGATATACTGCTTGACGAGGGCAGTACTCTCGATGAATACGGTATATCCGCACGGATACTTCACCTCCCCGGCCACACGGACGGCTCGATAGCCGTTGACGTTGCGGAGGAGCATCTGTTCGTCGGCGACGCGCTGATGAATATGTTCTATCCCGCGACGTCAATGATTTTTCACGATAAAGCGGAAATGCTGAAAAGCGCCGAACGGATAACCTCCCTCGGGAGGCGGACGATATACTTCGGTCACGGAAAGCCCGTTGAAAACCGAAAATGGAATAAATGAAAGGACACTCATATGGACTTGATACAGTTAAAAATAAAAAAGGACGCGTCGGTGATAAAATATATCAAGCTGATAAGAGAATTTGACAGCTCCTTATCCATGGGCGACCTCAAACGGAAAATCGAATCAAACGATTTCGTGATAGGCTTTGACACGGAGGAGTATGACGTATTGGACGAGCTGAACGATATCGACCGAAAAGAGAGCTTCCGCGAAATGATAGGCGCGCTTGTTGAAGCGGGCGCGGAGGTCTCGGCGTATCAGAACGGAGAATTATTGCCGCTCGAACAGCTTGACAATTGGTTCGGCACTCTCGACGAGACAGACCGTCAGACCGGGCTTGATATGGAAAGGGAATCAAATCGATCTTAAAAAAACGCGGCGTTTGCAGATAGTCAAAAGCCGCGTTTTTTAACGTTAATTTGCCGCTACGTCATCAGCCGCCGTAAGCTCTATCACCGCGAATGTCCTGCCGTCCAGCGTAAGCTCCAGATACCCCGCGGTCTGCCCTTTTTTAACGGGCGCGGCAAGAGCTTCGGGCTTGGTGATCTTCCGTCCTATTGAGGAGATCTCCAGCGATTTCGGTATGATCGTGCTGTAATCCTCGGCGGCGGCAAGCTGCACGGTTTCCGTTTCTCCGCCGAGGACCTCGATCTCCGCGACCGCCTTGCCCTTTTCGATAAGCTTTGCCTGCTCATACTCGCCGAACGCCAGATCGTAAAGCTCGTTGTGGTCGGCGAAATGCATTCCGTGTTCGTCCTCCTCGTTGCTGTACGGCGACTGGAGGGTCACCAGCAGATACGACAAGCCGCCCTTTTCAGCAGTCGACACCAGCGAGGTAAAGCCGAGTATCTCGTTTTCGAGATCCCATTCGCCGTCCTCTTTAAGATAGTACCCGTAAATGCTCCCGGTCTTTATGCCCTTTGCTTCCTTGCGGTAGAATTCGCTGTCCTCGCGCATAAGCGCGTTTGACTGAATTATCGTGTAGCCCTCGGGAAAGGTTTCGTTCTCGGGCATTTCGTATTCATATGTACTGCATATCTTCATAAAATCGGGATACTTGTCCATTGTGTAACGAGTTATCAGATACAGATCGTGCGCGGTGGTGACATTCTCCTCCTCAAACAGACCGTGCGGATTTGTGAAATTCGTGCCGTTGCAGCCGATCTTCTTGGCGGTCTCGTTCATCATATTGACGAACTTTTCGATATCGCCGCCGCATACGTTGTAGGCAATCACGTTACCCGCGTCGCAGCCCGACGCGATCATAAGCCCGTAAAGGCAGTCCTTGTATGTAAGGTTGTCCTGGAGAGGTTCAAGCCCCGCGGACGCCGCGTCGTAAAAATTGGGATCGTCGCCGTAAAACTCGTCGAAGCATTCATACGGGCACTCCACCTTTTCGCTGAGATCCTTAACGTTTTCAAGCGCCACAAGACAGGTCATTATCTTTGTTGTGGAGGCGGGGTAGAGCTTCTTGTCGGGATTTTTCGACGCGACGACGGTATCGGTTTCGAGATTTACCATATACACGCCTTCGCTGTAAACGTCGAGTCCCGACAGGGGCTTTATTAGCGAATCAAGCGTTACAACGGGCTTTTCGGGCAGCTTGGTATCGGGAAGGCTCTCGCCCGTGCCCAAGGGCAGTTCCGGAATGCTTATCCGTTCGTCTGTCTTATTGCACGCGGCGAACGGCAGCGTCAATACGCCGCACAGTATCGCCGCAATTATTTTTCTTTTCATAAGTTACCCTTTCTTTTTCAAAATCATACTTATTATACAACATTTCGTGAAAAAAATCAAGCGAAAAAGTTTACATTCCGAAAATTCTAACGAAATTATTACGAATATGAATTTTAGTTTTGCGGCAAAACTACCGTAAAAATTATGCTCTCGTTCTCGCTTTCGGCGAAAATTTTCCCTCCGTGAAGATCAACGATCTCCTTTGAGATCGCAAGACCCAGCCCCGCTCCGCCGGTGCCGCTCGATCGGGAGCTGTCAAGGCGGAAGAACTGCTCGAAGATACGGTCGAGCTTTTCCTTGGGAACGGTCTTTCCGCGGTTGCTGACGACAACGGTGACCTCGCCGTTATCCGCGGTCATTGAGAGCTTTATCTCGCTGTTCGGGTAGCTGTAATTCACGGCGTTGCGGAACAGATTGTCGAACACGCGCTCCAGCTTGTCGGGGTCGCAGAGCAGCTCCGTGCCCGGCTGAATATCGGCTTTGCAGGCAAGATTTTTCTCGGCGAACACGGGGTAGAACTCGCTGACCGTCTGCTCCAGCATAAGGCTGAAATTGATGCGCTCCGGCTCGAGCGTAAGCGTCGTCAGGCTGAACCGCGTTATGTCAAAGAATTCGTTGATAAGCTGCTCCAGGCGCTCCGCTTTTTCGAGAGCTATCCCGGTGTAACGCGCGCGTGTTTCGGGGGATATATCCGGCTCGTCGTTCAGCAGCGTAAGATACCCGATAACGCTTGTGAGCGGAGTTTTCAGGTCGTGCGCGAGATAGACGATAAGGTCGTTTTTGCGCTTTTCCGCCTCGCGGGCAAGCTCGGCGCTGCGCAGAGCCTTTTCGCGGACGGTGTTCAGCTCGTACTGCATTTCGTAGAGCGCGCGGTCGAGCGTGATCTCCTCCTCGCTCGGAGAAGCCAGCCGTTTAGCCGCGTCCGTTATCTCGTCGATGTAATTCAGCGGACGCCGGATGAAAAAATATGTTATCACGATCCACCCTAGCAGTATAAGCACCGCGCATACGACCTCGACATTATTCCGTATAAAGTTAAGGAGCCGATAAAGTGGATCCTCTGGGTACCATTCGAGCTGATAACAAATGTACGCGCATATCGCCACCGCGCCCACAAACAGCAGCGTAAAGACGATAAGCGCTATCGCGTACTGCAAAATTATCCGGCGGGTAACATGGCTTCGTCTGATATTTTTCATTTGTTCACTTCCCGATAATCAGTCAATGGTGTAGCCCACGCCCCACACCGTTTTGATATAGCGCGGACGGCGGGGCGGTTCGCCGAGCTTCTCGCGCAGTCTGGCGATATGCGCCATTACGGTGTTGGAGCTGTCGAGGTACTTCTCGCCCCAGACAGCTTCAAACAGCTCCTCGCCCGACACCACGTTCCCCCTGCGCGAGCAGAGATACCATAAGATGTTGAACTCAATCGGCGTGAGAACTATCTCCTTGCCGTTGAGAGTACAACGGTGACATTCCGGATTGATGTTCAGTCCGCGCACGTCTATCTCGGTCTGCGGCTTCTGCTTGTCGTGGTCGTTAAGCTCGCCGCTGTTGTAGCGCGTATAACGGCGGAGCTGGGTCTTTACGCGCGCCACAAGCTCCGGCGGACTGAACGGCTTGGTCATATAGTCATCCGCGCCGAGCATAAGCCCGGTTATTTTGTCGGAGTCCTCGACCTTGGCGGTAAGCATAATTATCGGGAAAACGAATCGCTCCCTCAGCCGCTGGACAAGCGTAAAGCCGTCGATATCGGGCAGCATAACGTCCAGAACGCCGAGCGAGATATCGCCGTTTTCGGCATACTTCAGAGCATCCGTGCCGTTGTAGAACTTGCGCACGGAATAGCCCTCATTTTTCAGGCAGACCTCGACAAGATCCGCGATCTCCTTTTCGTCGTCAACGACAAGAATTTTTTCGTTCATATCGGTCAGTCCTTTTATGAGAATTATTATACATTTAATATACAATAAAAACCGGAATTTGTCAATCCCCCCGAAATGCGCGGAAAGCCCGTGCGGTCATTCCGCACGGGCAAATGAATATTTATGTATACAAATTAACGGTAAGCCGCCGCGAGCGCGTTTTTGTTTGCGTTCTGCTTGAATTTCAGGCGGAGGTGATCCGCGATAAGCGCGATGAATTCCGAATTGGTGGGTTTGCCCTTGGTGGTATGTACGGTGTAGCTGAAAATTTTTGTCAGTACGTCTATGTCGCCCCTGTCCCACGCAATCTCGATAGCGTGACGGATAGCGCGTTCAACGCGCGAGGAGGTGGTGTCGTACTGCTTCGCGACGGTGGGATAAAGCAGTTTTGTAATGCTGTTTATCATCTCGTCGTTATTGACGGAGAGCATTATCGCGGTCCTTAAATAATGATAGCCCTTGATATGCGCGGGTATTCCCACTTGATGAATTATCTCGGTAACGGCGCACTCCAGATCGGTCTCGTCGGGAGTATCTGACGGCTTTTCGGCGACTCCGCAAAGGCGGTTTATCTTGTCCACAAGGAACTGCGGATCGACGGGCTTCAGCGTGAACGACGCGCCGAGAGCGGCTGCCTCGCGTTCGAGAACGGGATCGGCGTTATTGGAAACGATTATCACGTTCGGAACATACTTCTTTTCTACCTTAAGACGGCGTATCACCTCTATCGCGTCGCAGAACGGCATTTTCGCTTCAAGCACCGCCGCGTCGGGAGCCTCGGACTTTATGGAATTAAGCACGGAATTTCCGTCGCAGCGGCGGGTAATAGCGTACATTCCCGCGTTTTTGAGCGCGCCCGCCCAAGCCATTCCGCAGTCCGCGGCGTCGTTTCCGATAAGTACCTTGATCTGATTTGTCATTTAAATTCCTCCAATTTTCATTACACGTCAAGCACGGCTTGTCCGCGTTATGTTTTCGTCACCTTTTGTTTTGGTGTGATTTTATTTTACCATATTTTGGAAATTATTGCAATAGGTTTTCCGAAATTTTTGGAAAAAATTTCCAATAGTTTGCAAATGCGATAACAATCGGGATTTTGCGATGTTTGAGGCGGAATATTCTGCGCGCGGAGAGGGGGCTGTTGTCAAAAAATGTTGAATATTTGTTGAAAATATGTTGAAAAAAATCCCCTCGCTGTGAGGGGAGCTTTCTATTTTTTAAAATTGACGGTCGAGTTTTCGTTGCTGTTTTGGTTGATAGAGATCGCGCCGTTGCTGTGTTCATACTGTTTGACATACTGTTTCAGAATATACTCTATCTGTTTGTTTTTGCTCCGCCCCTCTTCCTCGGCAATTTTAATAAGCTGTTCGTTGAGCGTTTCGTCAATTCTTAGATTAAAGAAAACCGTACTCATTTTGTACCACCCCCATACTAAAATGGTACATAATTCTGCAGAAATTATCTAGCTTTATTACGGTACCGATTAAGTACTAAAATTTTAAAAAATATATTGACATTGTGATAAAAATGTGATAAAATATAAAGCGGAAATCTTATCAAATATATTTTTCAGGAGGAGATCATTATGAGATTTAAGAAATTGCTCTCGGCGGCTATGGCATTGGCTGTCGCCGGAAGTGTGGCGGCGACGGCAAGCGCCGAGCTGGTAAAAGTGGAGAACCCCGAACCCGGACTTAGCAGCGGCACGAATTCGTGGCTCGTTCAGATTTACAATGTGGGCAACGAGGCGGATGGCAAGCCGGCAACCGATTACGGCATTGATTACTCTAAAGTGTCAAAGTGTTCCGTTACCTTTACTGTCCTAGAGGAAGACAGGGTCTTTTGGGACGGACAAGTCGGCGGCGCACTTACCTTGTCCATAAACGGCGGAGATATTCCTATGTGGGAAACCGACGAAAACGGAAACCCCGTATACGAAACCGATGAAAACGGCGATATAGTTTACCGAACCGAGCAAGTTAAAGATGAAGACGGCAATTACGTCAAGGACGAAAACGGCAAATATGTATATGATTTTGTTCTTGACGAGAATGGCGAGAAGATCCCGATTAAAAAGAGTCACCCGTTGATGGATAAGTATAATTGGCCGTCACAGCAATGGTGGGGCGCGCCGGATGAAGAACTTGGATTTGATGCGCCTGCAGCGGACAAGGATATCGTTGCCGAAAAGGTCGGCGACTATACATACAAGCTGACATCAAACGAATATGCCAATCCGCTTGCAAACGGCGATGCAAAGAATATCGGCTGCATGCAGTTTCAATTTACTGAATGGAGCGGCAATATTACCCGTCTTGAAGTCACAAACGTAGACGTTATGGACAGTGCGGACAATGTGCTTATAAGCTTTGACGGCAGCGGCAAGGCGAAGGTTCCCTCCGCGCCGGATACAAGCGACCCCGACACAAGCGATCCCGACACAAGCGATCCCGATACCTCCGAGCCGGACACAAGCGAGCCCGATACGAGTGACGATACAAGCAGCACCCCGTCCACTTCCGACACATCGGATACCTCCACCTCCGATAATACAAGCAGTACGCCCGAAAACTCCGATACCACATCGGACGATACAAGCAGCGTTCCCGACAACACAGCCGAATTCGTTCCCGCGCCTGTTGTTGATGAGACCGTTGACGAGGAGACCGCAAAGGTTATTGCCGAGATAAAGGTTTCCGCTCCCGAGGCTGCTTTTGAAGCGGGCACTACGCTTACCGTTAAAAAGGACAATTCCGTTGAGGGCGATAACGCGTTCGCGCTCGATATCACCTTTACGCTTAACGGCACCTCTGTTCAGCCCAAGGACGGTGCGACGGTTACGGTATCCGTTCCCGTACCGCCCAAGTTCAAGAACGTTAACGAAAACCTGCTCAAGGTTTTCCACTACCTCGACGGGAAATACACAAGGGTTGAAGCGACCGTAAAGAACGGCACAGTCACCTTTGATACAACGCATTTCAGCACTTATGTAATTTCGCCCGACGATCTTACAGCCAACAATCCTGCCGAGAGCAGCACCTCCGCCCCCGAAACCCCCAATCCCTCGACCGGTGTTGCAGCCGTTTCGGTTCTTCCGATAGCTGTCGTTGTCGGCGCGGTCGTTATTATCTCAAAAAAGAAAAAGTAAATTTCTCCAATATTTTTCAACGCGTCCCGGGCAGCCGGGGCGCGTTACCCTTTGCTGGCTTTATCAAAAAAATTCTCATACCGCCCAATTAGATCTAAGTTATAAATTCAGCAAAAAAAAGAACTAATTAAAGTCTTTTTACTTAATGTAAAGCGATTCTTGTAAATAAATCGGTTTGTTTCCTTTAAAATTGAAAAAAGCCACACTATTGCAATAAAATGTTGTTGACTTTTATAGTAAACAGTCGTATAATAATATTAACGGAACAACGCACCCACGAATAATTCAGCGGTGTATCTGCTGCGCCGAACGGCTTTAACAGCCGGCTTAATGCCGTAAAATATTACACGCTTACAGGCGATGGGGCTCGTTCTGCTTATGTCGGCGGTCTTGAAATATACGGATTGGACGGAAAATATCTTACTACGGTTTCAACATTTTGCCCTTCATATCCCGCACAGGTCAAATGATCGCACATCTGATTTTGACAGGAGATACCAATGAAAAAAACAATAACAGCAATAATTGCGTTCGCTGCTTGTACCGCCGTGTTTATGGGCATATCATTTATCCAATACGGGGGCAGAATAGGAGACGCGAACTCGTCGGAGGTGCTGCGGACGACCGATCCGAGCTTATCGCCGGAGGAGTGTGACCGCATTATTGATATGCAAACACATGTAGGTGTGCTTCTTTCGATGATAGACACTCTGGAAAAGGAAAAAAACAAGCTCGCCCAAAAAAGAGACCCGTCGGAGGAAGACCTCAGATCAATCCAAGGATATGAGCTGGCGATCTCGGAGACGGAAAAAGAGCTGGCGTCTCTGCCCACGTATGAAGAGCTTGATGAAATGCTGTACGGTTTTCTCGCACAATCACAATGATATTTTAATGTGTCCCGCGAAAGGCGTACTGCCCGAACGGGGCACGTTGTTTTCGGGCTTAACAAAAAATTAACAAAAATTTTCGTATACTGCCCAATTATATCTTGACATATCGCGTAAAATGTCATATAATAGAAACAGTGGGCTGTATTAAAGTCCGAATATATTGGTAAAAATTTACAGGAGGAAATCCAATGAGAGTTTACAATTTCAGCGCGGGACCCGCTGTCCTGCCCGAGGAAGTATTGAAAGAGGCGGCAGACGAAATGCTCGACTACAACGGCACAGGTATGTCCGTTATGGAGATGTCTCACCGTTCCAAGGCATATGATGACATCATCAAGACCGCGGAAAAGGATATCCGCGAGATTATGAACATTCCCGACAACTACAAGGTGCTGTTTTTGCAGGGCGGTGCTTCTCAGCAGTTCGCGGCAGTTCCGATGAACCTGATGAAGAACAAGAAGGCTGCGTACATCATCACCGGTCAGTGGGCGAAGAAGGCGTTCCAGGAGGCTAAGCTCTACGGCGAGGCTGTTGAAGTCGCGTCCTCCGCGGACAAGACTTTCTCGTATATCCCGGACTGCTCCGATCTCGATATTCCCGAGGACGCCGACTACGTTTACATCTGCGAGAACAACACCATCTACGGCACCAAGTTCTGGAAGCTGCCGAACACCAAGGGCAAGCTCCTCGTTGCGGACGTTTCCTCCTGTTTCCTGAGCGAGCCGGTTGACGTTACCAAGTACGGCGTTATCTACGGCGGCGTTCAGAAGAACGTAGGACCCGCGGGTCTGGTTATCTCCATTATCCGCGAGGATCTCATTACCGACGATGTTCTCCCTGGCACTCCCACCATGCTCAAGTGGAAGACCCAGGCGGACAACGATTCGCTTTACAACACCCCCAACTGCTACGCTATCTACATCTGCGGCAAGGTATTCAAGTGGATCAAGAAAATGGGCGGTCTCGAGGCTATGAAGGCTCACAATGAGAAGAAGGCTAAGATCCTGTATGATTTCCTTGATCAGTCCAAGCTGTTCAAGGGCACGGTTCGCCCCGAGGATCGTTCGATGATGAACGTGCCTTTCGTTACCGGCAACGAGGAGCTTGACGCGAAGTTCGTCAAGGAGAGCAAGGCTGCGGGCTTTGAGAACCTCAAGGGTCACAGAACCGTCGGCGGCATGAGAGCCTCTATTTACAACGCAATGCCTATCGAGGGCGTTGAGAAGCTCGTTGAGTTCATGAAGAAGTTCGAGGAAGAGAACGGCTGATTTTTTCAGAGGTAACAAATGGCTGACGATAGATTTGTAAAGGTTTATTCACAGGGTAACGGTTTTACATCAAGCCAGATCGTTGTATATGTCGATAAAGTAACGGGCGTGAATTATGTATTTTGTCAGGCAGGCTATGCGGGTGGACTTACCCCGCTGCTTGACAAGGACGGAAAGCCTGTTGTTACCCCGGTAGAAAATAAATAAGGAGATTTTACCAATGTACAATATTCAAACTTTGAATAAGATCGCCGCTTGCGGCACGGACTTGCTCGACAAAAGCAAATACACTTTCGGCGACGATATAGCAAACCCCGACGCAATTCTCGTGCGCTCGGCGGCAATGCACGATATGGAGCTCGGCTCCAATCTGCTCGCTATCGCAAGAGCGGGCGCAGGCGTAAACAATATTCCGATCGACAAGTGCAGCGAAAAGGGCATTGTGGTATTCAACACCCCCGGCGCAAACGCAAACGCGGTCAAGGAATTGATTATCTGCGCATTGCTGCTCAGCTCGCGTAAGATCCCCGCCTCCATGGAGTGGATCAAGACCCTCAAGGGCAAGGGCGACGAGGTCGGCAAGCTGGTCGAGAAAGGCAAGAGCCAGTTCGTAGGTCCCGAGATCATGGGCAAGAAGCTCGGCGTTATCGGTC
>CAYWIP010000072.1:0-13852 GCA_964458395.1 uncultured Ruminococcus sp. | reverse complement strand
TTTATTATAGCATATTTTTATTGATTTGGCAAGAGGCTAAGTTAGTGCATATGGGACAGAGCCCCCACACTTGAACTGCCTCATTCCGCGTTCTTTTTCTTGTCAAGCTCCTTTTTTCGGCGCTTAGCCCCGCCGCGGAGCTGCTGAGTCCGCGCGGTCTCATACTTGCAGCCGCTGTCGTGAGGGTTCTGCTGAAATTGCTCCAGCGCGAGATTGCACAGCTCGATAACGCGCTCCGGATCACCCTGCGCGCCGTCAAGAAACTGTGCGCGCGACAGGTAGTTCATACCGATCTTATAAACGTCGTCCGGCGAGATCTTCCGAAGAACATCAAGCTCCTTGTCGTAAAACTCGCCGCTCTTTTCCCATTGCCCGTTGTCGGCGTAGAAATTCGCCAGCGTGTTATAATACTCCGCCTGCTTTTCGGGATCGCCGAGCCGTTCAACTGCCGCTCCCGCCTTATCGTACCACTCCAGAGCCTCGTCAAGACGTTTCAGCGCCCAACAGCACCGCCCCGCATGCCTGTAATTCTCGTACAGCTCAGGATCATCCGCGCCCGACTGCTCCAGACGCTTGATGATCTCAAGTTTAATTTCCAGCGCGTGTTCAAAATCGCAGTGCAGAGAGTTTCCGAAAAACTCCCCGTCGAACAGAACGTTAAGCTCGTCGAGCGAAACCGTGGCATACTTCTCCGCCTTGCGCTGCTCATAGGTCTTTCGCGGAACAACGTGCAGCATATCGATCTCATCATCCTCCGAAAAATCGGCTGTAATAAACGCGCCGCTGTCCTCGTCAAAGCAAATCGAAATGCGCTGAACGCTCCCATCACCCGGAAGTATGAGCGACTTGTCCGCGCCGTGCTTTTTCAGCACCGCGTCGATCTCGGGCGAATCCTCGAAAACAAATGTGTCCGCAGACCGATAAAGCTGCGAGCAGAACATTACCGCGTACATTCCCTCCAGCGTTCCGTTGTCGGAGGGCGTCCACATAACGCCATCGTCCGACTTCTCCCCGAAAACTATCCGCATATAGTCGCACTCGTCCATGCGGATGGCTACCCAAAGATCGTTCAGCACGCCGATTACCAGCAGGTGAATTTCGCCCTCCTCGTCGTCCTCCAGCAGCACGCCTCCGATACCGTCCGGGTGGAACAGCTTAAACCTGCCCTCGCCTCCCTCGTTGATTTCAAGGTAGGCATAATTTTCCAGAAACTCCCTCAGCTCCGGAGGCAGAACAAGTCCGCGCTCCTTTTCGTTTTTGATGAAGTCGCCCTTCCAGACACCGCGCCTTTCGCCGTCATAGAAAAGCTCCATTGCCTTTAACGGGCTGAGATTGTACAATACAGCCATGTGTACCTCCGAATATTCCGGTTTCTTTCACGAAAATCGTTATGAACCATTTACACGTTGTTGTGATAGAACGCGGGCGAATCAACGTTTATCTCACAGTCGGGAAGCGCCTCGCGAAGCAGATCGCCGCAGTCTATACCGCCCTCCTCCGTCGCTATGATAATGCTTTTGAGCGTTTTGACCTCCGCGAGAAGCTCGGGATTTGCGACCTCGGTGCCGTTGCAGCAGAACACCTCCAGCGGCGCACCGCGCACATACGCGCAGTCCATAACGCCGTCGGCGCAGCCCAGAAGATAAAGCTCCCGAAGATTTGTACACCGCTCAAAAACCGAGAAATCGCCGCCGTCGCTCATGATCTCGGTGTATCTCTCCAGATTCGGCAGCTCTGCGGCAACCTCAACATTGCAGCCCGTGTCGCTCAGGGTAAGCGACGTAAGCCGATCCAGCGGCGCAATATCGGAATTTTTCACCTTCGGAACATAGTAGAGCGTCAGGTCGGTAAGGCTCGGCATTCTTTGCAGAAAGCTCCAGTCCTCGACATACTTGAAATCGGAGAGAAACAGCTTTGAAAGCTTCGGCGCGCCGGAAAGCTTCTCAACATTCACCGCCGCGTATGTGCAGCGGACATACAGATCTTCAAGGCTTGGCAGCTCTCCGAGCGGCGTGAAGTCAAGCGATTCGCAGGTCACGCGGAGATTTTTCAGACGATCCAGCTTTTCAATGCCGTCAAGGTCGTATTTCATATCCGAGAACCAGCCGTCTATCTCCAGCGAGGTTATCCCCGGGCAGTCGAACAGGCTCTCAAAGCCCGCATCGGTCTTGCCCACGTCAACATGGATATCCTCCAGCCACGGCATTTCGTTAAGGAACGAATAGTCCCCGTAATCGGCGTAGATACGCAGAGATCTCAGCTTTTTCAGTCCCTTGAACGGACAGTCCGCCACCGCTCCGGGAACGAAGTCGTCGTTTGTCGCCTCGCCCAGAACATAATACGACAGCGCCTTAAGGTTCTTCATATCCGCGACGGCGTCACGGTTATCGCAGTCCGCCTGATAAATATGCAGCTCCTTAAGACCGGGGAGCTTTTCCGCTATCTCGGCGAGATCGTATTTCCCGCCGGAGAGATCCCGTTCGGGGCAGACAAGCTTGCAGCCCTCGGGGATAAAGCCGCCCGCGGCTATTGAAAGCGTAGTGCGGTCGCGGCTGCTCAGCACCAGCTTTTCCGTATCGGAAAGCACGAACGTATCGCCGAACTCAAAGCCGGGCTTGCCGCTAATATGGAATTTTTCGCGCAGCACATGGGTTTCGTCCTCCGCGTCAATACGCGCGCACACGTCTATAACGCCCTCTTCGTCAAAGCAGTAATCCACACTGCCCGAAGCGTATCCGTTCTTCTTCATATGTTTGACGACGGAACCTCGCAGCTCCTTGTCATCAAGCTTGCCGATCACCCAGTCAGCGGTGCGGAAGAACGCCTGCTTTTCGGCTTCGGGATCGGGCTCCTCTTTCTCATCATAGTCATATTCATCATAAGGCTCGTACTTGTCGAAAACTATGTAAAGCGCGGGAGTAATTTCCGTCTTCAGTCCGCCACTTTCATCAAAAAGCTCCGCAATATCCGGGTAAAGCTCCAGAACCGATTTGACATAATCCTCTTTAGTGGGGAAAATATCGTACACGGACTTTACCGCCTTGTAGCTCTCGTCGCTGAGCATCTGCCTCAGCGCGCAGACAGCTTTCGTCTTTTCGGCTTCTTCAACGGAAACGCCGCCGCTGAAGCTGCCGTCGGCGTACATCGTCAAGCACATATTGGAGTAAGCCGTTTCCAGCAGATCTTCGCCGGCGCTCAGCGGCTTTGCGGCAACGCTTTCGGCGGACGGACTGTCGGGCGCGGACGAGCTTTCGCCGTTCGCGGAGCTGTCCGATTCTCTGTAAAAGCCGTACTCCGTGCAGCCGCCAAGCAACGCAGCCGCGCAAACGACCGCCGCCGCGGCAAGGGAAAGACCGTACTTTTTCATATATGTATCCTCACTTTATCGCGATAAACTTCTCCGATCTCACAAAAAAGAACCTCGCCAGCTCACCCTCGACGAATTCCGCCGCCGTGAACGTCCGCAGCTCCTCGCTGAAGCAAAGCGAATACTCGCGCCGCAGCTTCGGGTCGAACGTGATCTTCAGCAGATCGACGCCGTTTTCTTTCAGCAGCCTTACCGCCAGCCGCGGATCGTCGGCGATCACCGCGCCCTCGCATTTCAGCAAAACTCCGCAAACCATAACCTTGAACAGCTCGGAGATCGTATCGTCGCTCGGCAGTATCTGCGTCTGCTCGGGGGTTTGCCTTAACAGGAATATCTCGGGATCGGCAGCGCTCTCATTCGATATCGCGACCTGAAAACCGCCCACTCTACCGATTATCAGCAGCGGCAGTTCGCGGTCGCCGCCGTAGCGGAAAACGCGCCGCGTCATAATATTCGGGTGGAGCATACGCACGCTGCTTGAAAGCCTGTTCACGGTCATGTAGCCGTAGTCCGTGAGAAACCGCTTCAGCATCGGCGGCAGAACTATCCCGCGCCCCTTTTCGTTGCGCGCGAAGTCCTCCTCGGGAAAGCCGTCGACAGCTCCCTGATACAGTATTTTCATAGCCTTGAACGGCTCGACATTGTACAAGACAGCCATTCTCTCACTCCCCGATCATGATAATCTTCCCTTGAAATCCCCGTAGCCGAATTCCTTTATCGGCTTAAGCTCCCCGTTCTCATTGAGCAAGTATATAGATGGCAGCGCTATTCCGTTGAACGTGTTGTTTTTGCACATAGAATATATCGCCATATCCTCGAAAACAAGGCGGTCGCCGTCGACAAGAGCGCGGTCGAACGAATAATCGCCGATGATATCCCCCGCAAGACAGGTGTTTCCGCCGAGTCGATACGTGAACGCTTTCTCGTTCGGCATTCCCGAGCCTTGGATATTCGGACGGTACGGCATTTCGAGAACGTCCGGCATATGGCAGGCAGCCGAAGCGTCCGTTATCGCGATATCCATACCGTTTCTGAACGTGTCAAGCACCGTCGTTACCAGATATCCCGCGTTCAGAGCAATGGCTTCTCCCGGCTCGAGATACACCTCAAAGCCGTACTTTTCGCGCAGATTTACAACGGTATTTATAAGTAATTCGCGGTCGTAGTCGGGGCGCGTTATGTGGTGTCCGCCGCCCATATTCAGCCATTTTATCCGATCGAAAAACCTGCCGAATTTTTTCTCGACCGCCGCAAGAGTTTCAACAAGCGCGTCCGCGTTCTGTTCGCAGAGCGTGTGGAAATGCAGACCCTCTATTCCCTCGGGCAGCCTGATCAGATTGTTTACCGTAACGCCGAGCCGCGAGAATTCGCCGCACGGGTCGTAGATCCCATGCTCCTGAGTGGAGTGTTCGGGATTTACGCGTATCCCGCAAGACGCGCCGTTCACTCTGCCCTTGAACTTTTCGTACTGCCGCGCGTTATTAAAGATGATATGACCGCAAATTTCCGCGATCTCGTCAAACTCCTCGTCGCGGTAAGCGGGTGAAAAAATGTGATTCTCGCGCCCGAACGGCTTCGCAAGCTCCTCATAGCCGAGCCGAGCCTCGTACAGTCCGCTCGCCGTGCAGCCGTCGAGATACTCCGCGATAAGCGGATAAGTCGCGAACGCGGAATACGCTTTCTGCGCCAGCAATATCTTACACCCTGCGCGCCGCTTCACCTCGGCAAGTATTTCGAGGTTATCCCTCAGCCGCCGCTCGTCAATAACGTAGCACGGGGTGTTGACTTTGTTTATCCAATCCATTAGCCGACCTCACATTCACGGCGGAATTGCATTACCGCTGTCCCGTTTTTATAAATTCGATAAGCTCTTCAGCGTTATCGAAATCGTCATAATCGCCGTATATCCCCTCGCGGTGATATACAACGCCGTTTTTCTCGTTTCTTTCAAGGCAGTCGAGCAGAGCTTCAATACCATAACGCTTGACAAACAGCGTGAACCCATACGGCTTTATCTTCGACAAAAGTCCCTTTTTGCAGTCGCCGAACGACCTACGGTCGACCTCACACAAAAAGCAGTTTGATATTCCCTTTTCGCGTGAGCATTTCAGATTTTCGCACCAATCCTTGTCGGGACATTCGCCGGAGGCGCAGCCGTCGCATTTCTCGTTTTCGGAGCATAAGCAGCAAGCCAGACCGCACCGCGCTATTCCAAGCTCTCTTTTCATTTGATAACCTCCGCGTTTATTCCAATATCAACCATCACTTTCAGAAACGCCAAGTCGTCAATGTCGGGATTATCTACCCTGAACGTACATCCGCACACATTATCGAACACCCTGCCAAATACCTCTTTGCTCCGTCCGCCGCCGCATGAGCCGCAATTGCCGCAGTGATCTATATGACGCCATGCGCTCTCCTTAATGCTGTCGCTGACCGGATATTTTTCGGGAAGCTCCATATCGTCAGACCAGACCGTCCAGCGGTTGTCCTTTTCATCCGGATCGTTTATCGCGATAAAGCAGACGCATTTGTCGCCGCACTTTACCCAATAATATATTTTGTCTTTCCAACATTCGCAGTTATCCTTATAAAATGTAAGACGGCTGTCCTTAAGATAATTTATGAAATCCAAGGCGATATCGCGGTCGTCAGCCGATAATTCATTGAGAATATGATCTTCGATGTTTGGTTCGGTCATTGACTTGTGTCTCCCCTCGTACAAGATCAGTAATTCACATTAAACGTTGCCGTTATCTGCCCGTTTTCATCCAAAACGAATTTGATCTCAAACCAAATATCCAACTCTTCTCCGAAACTTGTCGGGTTATAGGTAGTAAAAGAGGTGTTATCCTCCTCCAATTCAATATCGCCTAAGCACGATTCATCAAACCCGTCGACAACAAACTCTCTTTCCTCGTCCTCTTCCCACATGGAAAGCTGTTCGTCAAGCCATTCACCAAAATCCGAAAATGCCTGTTCCCGTGTCTGCCCCGGTTTGACCCAAGACGAATCAATTCGGGCAACAGACGCAAGCTCGACATTTTTTTTGCGGCAATATTATTTACAATTGATTTAACCAGTCCGACCGCCTTTGTTTTAAATTTCTGCTCCGTCATTTCACACCTCACGATCAGTCAACCAACACAGGATCGCGATCCTCCTGCCACGGCAGCCCCCACTTGTTCAGCGCGTCCATAAACGGATCGGGATCCATCTCCTCAACGTTGAACACTCCCGGCTTTTTCCACTCGCCCGTCAGCACCATAGCCGCGCCGATCATTGCGGGCACGCCGGTGGTGTAGGAGATAGCCTGCGAGCCGACCTCCTTGTAGCACTCCTGATGATCGCAGACGTTGAACAGGTAGTAATTCTTGTCCTTGCCGTCCTTTTTGCCACGGAAAATGCAGCCGATATTCGTCTTGCCGACCGTTCTCGGACCAAGCGTGGACGGGTCGGGCAGCACCGCTTTCAGAAATTGCAGCGGAACAATCTCCTTACCCTCGAACATAATGGGCTTAATCGAGGTCATTCCAACATTTTCAAGGCATTTCAGGTGCGTGAGATAGCTCTGCCCGAACGTCATAAAGAAGCGTATGCGCTTGATACCCTTGATGTTCAGCGCGAGGCTCTCCAGCTCCTCGTGGTGGAGCAGATACATATCCTTTTCGCCCACGTCCTTGAAGTTGTAAACGCGCTTTATCTCCATAGGCTCGGTCTCGACCCATTTGCCGTCCTCAATGTAGGAACCTTTAGCCGATACCTCGCGGATATTGATCTCGGGATTGAAGTTAGTCGCGAACGGATATCCGTGATCGCCGCCGTTGCAGTCAAGAATATCGATATAGTCTATCTCATCGAACTCATGCTTTTGCGCATACGCCGAGAATACGCCTGTAACTCCCGGGTCGAAACCACACCCAAGAATAGCGGTGATACCCGCCTTTTCAAAGCGCTCACGGTACGCCCACTGCCACGAGTACTCAAACTTCGCGGTGTCCTCTGGCTCATAGTTGGCGGTGTCAAGGTAATCAACTTTACACTCAAGGCAAGCGTCCATAATGTGCAGATCCTGATATGGCAGCGCAACGTTGATGACGATCTCCGGCTGATAGCTCTTGATAAGCGCGACCAGCTCGGGAACGTTGTCCGCGTCCACCTGCGCGGTCGAGATAACCGTCTTTGTGGTCGGCTGTAATTTTTCCTTGAACGCGTCGCACTTGGACTTAGTGCGGCTCGCTATCATAATTTCGGTGAAAACCTCGCTGTTCTGACAGCATTTTGCGATAACGACGCTTGCCACGCCGCCGGCGCCTATAATTAAAGCTCTGCTCATTGTTTATCCTCCACGTTTATCTCCTCAAAATCCACGTCATGTTCGGGCACTACCGCATAGAACACCAGCTCGTCCTGACCAGAATTGCGGAGCGTATGCTCGCTTCCGATAGGACAGTACGAACACAATCCGGAGCGCAGCTCCTCCTCAACTCCGTCGCAGGTCATAACGCCGCTGCCCGTAATAACGAAAATTATCTCCGAGCTTGTGGTGTGCTTGTGCAGACCTATCGACGCGCCCGGGCGAAGCGTTACCTTCATAATACGGTTCACGTCGTCGGTATACATTGCCATACGCGTGTTTTTCTCGCCGCCGCGAAAGTTCTCGATAGTCGAATGAACGATCTTGTCAAAATCAATAAGCATAACAGTACCTCCATAATAAATTATAAATGTTCAAAAACCAAAAGGTCCGCTAAACAAAATAAAACCGCCGCGATCAGAAAGATCGTCGCCGCCTTAGCCGCCGCGCCCGATCTGCCGCCGAGCTTCAGCAGCGCGATAACCGCCGCGACCGCTCCGACAGACGCGGCTCCCGCTGCAATGCGGAATATGTACATAGTCCGGTAGTTCGCATTCAGGTACTTTTCGGTGCTGATACTCCCGCCGAATTCCGATAACTGCTTGTTCAACTCGCTGAGCTTGTGCCTCGAATCCGAATCAAAATCGCCGACCTCGCACATCACCGTTACCGTTTCCTTAGCCAAGCCATTCTCGTCGAAGTTTTTTTCAAACCACGACGGACTTGCCTTGATAAGCAGCGGAACAAATTCGTCCCCGGAAACCGCAAAATAGAAATGCTCGCTGCCCGCCGGTATCAGTCCGTTGATCCTGTGCTCTATCTCGTAAACCTCCATTGCAAGGTCTATCGTCACCTCGCAGCGCGTACCCGTCTCGGACGAACGCGAAAGCTGCGATATTCCGCTTTTGGACAGCCCCGCGATACCCGTGATAAGATTATACAGTGTCCAACCCGAAAACGCCACCGCCACTATAATTAACGCGATCGTTCTTTTCATTTTTCCGCCGCCGTTTCCCGTAAAACGTCGCGGACATTCTGCGGCAGCGCGAAGCAGCCGCTGTGGACAAATCTGTTATAGTAGCCCGTTTTCAGACCCTGTTCCACCCACCATTCGGCGTTCTGGTCGTTCACCGGGTGAAATTTCTTCGACGCAAACCCGAACAGCCAGTGTCCGCTCGGATAAGTCGGGATATGCGCCTGATACACCAGCGCTATCGGGAAAAAGCTCTTTATGCGGCTGTGAGCGCGCTTCATCGCCTTTGCGTATTCGTTGTAGAATGTGCTTTCGTGCTGATTGACGAGAATTCCGCTCTCATTGAGTGCCTTATAGCAGTTCCCGTAAAACTCCTTGGTGAACAAGCCCTCTCCCGGACCGAACGGGTCTGTGCTGTCGACGATTATCAGATCGTATTCATTCTCCGCGCGCCGCACGAACTTCAAGCCGTCCTCGTAATACAGATGAACCCTCGGATCGTCCAGACTGCACGCGGTCTTTTGCAGATACTCGCGGCAGACCTCCACAACGCGCTTGTCTATCTCCACCATATCTATATGCTCGACGTTCTTGAATCTGCACAGCTCGCGAACCGCTCCGCCGTCGCCGCCGCCGATAACCAGCACCTTCTTTATTCCGGGATTCACCGAAAGCGGAACGTGCGTTATCATCTCGTGATAGATGTACTCATCCTTTTCGGTAAGCATAAGATAACCGTCAAGCACGAGCATTCTCCCGAACTCCTCGCTCTCGAGCACGTCGATCTTCTGAAACTCGCTCTGCTCCGAGAACAAGTGCCGCTTTATCTTGATCGAAAACCGCACGCTGTCAGTGTGATTTTCCGTAAACCACAGCTCCATTTTATCTCCTTATTTAAAAGGCAAAAGCTCGCACCGCTCACTTCGTTCGCTAGCCGAGCAGCATTGCCTTCGTTCCACTCGCTTCGCTCGCTCCACTGCGGCAATACTGCTCGCTTGCGACTTTTGCCGCTGCGACCGTAATATGTTGATCTCTCCAAATGTTACGCCGTCTTGTTCAGCTTCTTGCAGTAAAACTCATACGCCCTCCGGCAAAGCAGCGGACCGAGCTTTTCATCAAATTCCTCATACGTTTTATTAAGAATTTCCTCGTCCTTTTCGGTAAGATACTGCAAAATATCCGCGTATTCTTTTATCCGCTCGTCGTTCTCAAAACGCGCGAAAACCTTTGTATACGCGTTCTCAAACAGCTTGTACACGTTATTGCAGCCGATCTTTTTCAAGCCCGAATTCGCATCCGCAATACGCTTTATACCGCGCATTGCACGATCATAACAGTCAAAGCCCCAATTCAGGAAAAACTCGTCGAAGCCGCCGCTGTACATATCCGCCGCAAGCTTCCAGAGCGTCGCGATCTCCTGTTCGATCTCGTCAAGCTTTGTCCAGTCGCCGCCGTTTTCCTCTTCAAGCTTGCTGTTGAACTCTCCCGCGTATTCATCCCACAACTCGTCAAAATCTTCCATTGTCGTACCTCCCAATAATCATAAAAATCAATAGTAAAACACAAACGCCGCCTTTGCCAGCTCCGCGTCAAGCCCCTCCCAGAATGTCGTATCCGTATCCATCATCAGCTCTCCGTCCTCGCCGTCAAGCGCTTGATGTGAATTTATCTTCGCGAAAAGCCCGTCGTAAGCGCGGTGAAACAGCTCCTCCGCCCTTTTGCAGCCGACCTTTTCAAGAGCGCGCAAGGCATTTTCACAGCAGACCTCGCCGCTGCCGAAAAACCTCTCGATACCGCCGTTCCCCATATCGTCGAACAGCTTCCACAGCGCCGCGATCTCTTGTCCCTGCTCCGAAAGCGCGTTCCAGTCGCCGTTATATTTGCGCTCCAGCTCGAAATAATAGCCGCCCGCCAAGCCGTCCCACATCTTAATGTAGTCAAACTCGATCGTCTTTTTCATATCGTCGCGGTAGAATTCGCAAGCCTTTTCGCAGAGCGCTTCGCCAAGACCGTCATAAAAAGCGTTGTCGGTCTCCTCGAGCGTCTTTATATCCTCGTCGGTGAAGTACTGCGGGATATCCCAATACGCTTTCAGACGCTTGTCCTCGCGGAACTTGTCGAAGACGTCGGTGTACGTTCCGTGAAGCAGCTCCAGCAGCTCGTTAAAGCCCATTCGCTGAATACCGCGCATAGCGCACCAATAGCAGTCGTAGCCCCAATTGCAGAAGAACTGCTCAAAGCCGCCGTTGTACATATCCACGACCAGCTTCCAGAGCGCCGCGATCTCCTGTTCGTCGCGGTCGAGCTGCCGCCAGTCGCCGCGGCACTGAAACACCAGCTTTTTGTTGAACTCTATCGAGTAATCGTCCCATTGCTTAACATAGCTTTCCATAGAAAATTCTCCCGATAAATTGTTATTTCGGCGGTCTTGTAAGGTAGTTCGGCTTTACAAACCACTTTACCAGCCACAGCGGCAGCCTGTGCGCGCTGCACATCACCCATACCGAAACCGCCACAAAAGCCGCCCAAACCGCCGCGAATATCCCGAATATTATCGACACGTTACGCTTGCCCTCCGCGTCGTCGCGTTCGCAGTCCTCGAGCGACAGCAGCACCTTATCGTAATATCTGATACTTATAACCTCTTCCTTAGCGGTAATGACCGAAAGCCGCTCGCCGCCTTTCAGCGCGTATATCCCGTCAAGGTCGCACAGCGACGCCCAAGCCTTGTATTCCCCGCCCGAAAGAGTCAGCACAATACGGTCTTCCTTACGGTAAGAGCCTTCGTAGACAAGCTCGGCTTGCACATAGTCACGCTTGTTCAGCCCGAGGTTCAACAGGAAAATCCACATTCCGACAATATACGCCAATATCAGCGCCCAGATGAATATAAACTCGCCGGGGCTGCGGACGTTGCCGTTGAACAGCCTACTGCGGCTGTTGTATTCGCGCATTTTCCGCTTGTAATTGCGCTTTTGGGTGCGCGAGTTGTTCTTTCTGCCCATTATTCGACAACTTCAAGCCGCTCGACGTTCATATCCTGCGGACCGGTCAGCGAGCAGCCCTTTTCCTTGGCATAGGCTATGTAATCAAGAATATCCCGTGTAATACGCTCACCGGGAGCAAGTATCGGTATACCGGGCGGATAGCACATCACGAACTCGCCGCAGATACGTCCCGCCGTCTCCCCGATAGGCAGCGAGATCCGATCTGCGTAGAACGCTTTCTGCGGCGGCAGATCTACCGTCGGGTTAATATATTCGTGATCGTACAGCCCCGCGGGAGAACGCCCGTACAGCCGCTTTATCTCCGAAAGCGCCGACACCAGCCGCTCGATCTCAAGCGCCCTGTCGCCGCCCGTAATTATCGCGAGAATATTTCCGATATCGCCGAACTCTATCTGAATATCGTACTCGTCGCGAAGCAGGTCATACACCTCTATCCCCGCCAAGCCCATTGCGCGCGTATGCACCGAGAGCTTGGTCTTATCGAACGCGAAGAAATCCCGTCCGTTGCACAGCTCCTCGCCGAACGCGTAATAGCCGCCGATCGCGTTTATCTCCCCCCGCGCGTACTCGGCATACTCCACGGTCTTAGCGTAAAATTCCCGACCATGCAGCGCGAGATTCTGCCGCGCCAGATCCAGCGACACCATAAGCAGATAGCTCGCCGAGGTAGTCTGCGTAAGGTTTATCACCTGACGGACGTAATCGGCGTTCACGCCCTTGCCCATAAGCAGCATGGCGCTCTGCGTCAACGAGCCACCCGTCTTGTGAACCGACACCGCCGCCATATCCGCGCCCGCCGCCATTCCGTTCACGGGCAAATCCTCTCCGAAATAAAAGTGCGTTCCGTGAGCCTCGTCACACAGCACCAGAAGCCCGTGCTTATGCGCGACCTCGACGATACGCTTCAAGTCCGAGCATATCCCGTAATAGGTGGGATTATTCACCAGAACCGCCTTAGCGTCGGGGTTTTCGAGAATAGCCCGCTCAACCTCGTCCGCGGTCATTCCGAGCGGTATTCCAAGCTCCTTATTTATTCCCGGATTAACGTAAACGGGCACGGCTCCGCACACCACAAGCGCGTTTATGGCGCTGCGGTGAACGTTCCTCGGAAGGATGATCTTCTCGCCCGACTTGCACACGCTCATCACCATAGCCTGAACCGCGCCCGTAGCGCCGTTCACGATAAAGAACGCGTTCTCCGCGCCGAAAGCGTCCGCCGCCAGCTCCTGAGCTTCCCTTATCACCGAAACAGGGTGACAAAGGTTGTCAAGCGGCTTCATCGAATTCACGTCGTTTTTCAGACAGCTCTCGCCGAGAAAGTCCAAAAGCCGCTTGTTTCCACGTCCGCCCTTATGCCCCGGCACGTCGAACTTTACCACGCGGTTGGTCTGATACTCGTTCATCGCGTCCAGCAAAGGGGCGCGGTCTTGCTCAAATACATATGTTCTCATCGTCAGTAAATGTTCATTCCGCTGAATATCTCAATCATCTCGCGGCGCAGATTGTTGGTTATCGCAAGGCGTTCCTGAGGGTGAACCTCGTACACGTCGGTGTTGAAAAGATAATTCTGAAGCTCTATCTCCTTGATAAGCATTTTGGTATGGAAAATATTGGACTGATAAACGTTAACGTCCATTGCGTCGTATTTGGTTAATGTTTCGGGGTTGATAAATTCCTGAATGGAGGACATTTTGTTGTCCATAAAGCACTTTCTGCCCTCCATGTCGCGCGTAAAGCCGCGCACGCGGTAATCTATAATTATAATATCGGAGTCGAAGCTGCCGATAAGAAAATCCAGAGTTTGCAGCGGAGATATCTCCCCGCAGGTCGCAACATCAATATCCACCCGAAAAGTAGAGATAGCCTTGTCGGGGTGATATTCGGGGAACGTATGCACGGTAATGTGGCTCTTGTCAAGGTGAGCGTTCACCGAACAGCCCGCGGACTGAAAGTAGTTCAAGCCCTTGTTGCAGGAGCCGTCGATATGCTCGGGGTCGATACTGCCCTCCGCGAACATAACGTCGACGGACGCGCCCTGCGGCTCGTAGTCCTGCTTGGAAATATTGAGGACGGTCGCGCCGATCCTCTCCGTGACGGCGCAGAGGATACCCGTAAGTCTCTCGGAGTTGTACTGCTCGTCGATATAC
>CAYWIP010000071.1:0-14391 GCA_964458395.1 uncultured Ruminococcus sp. | reverse complement strand
TCCCGGACATCATCTGCGATTCGATCTTGACGTCGCCCTTGACGTAGCGGTCGCCGCTTTGCGAGGTGTCCGGCAAATCTTCGTCACCGAGCGAAAGAATCGTCTTATCACGAAGATATATGCGCACTGTGAGCATAAATTCACGGTCGGGCAGTGCAATTGCCTGTTTGTATTCTTCGCTTACACTAAACAATCACATCACCCGAACCTTATCTGCGTGAACGTCGTGCTGACGTTCCATTTGTTGTTTTTCTCGGTATTAGGATAATTCTCGCTTTTCAGAAGTTCGCTGTTGATATCGCCGATCTTGACCGTTACGGTTTTGTAATATCCGCGCCAATAGGTAAGGTCAAGCGTTTTCACATTCAGCCTTTGCATAAGCTCGGTATATTCTTTCATCGTCAGATTTGCGAAGGTCACTGAAATGACCGCCTTGTCTATCTGGCGGTAATCAAGAACCTCGTCGCCGCTCTCCGTAATGCCTCCTCCTCCGCCGTCGACCTTAGTCAGCGAGAAGCTGTAATCGCGAATCTTTTTAAGCGGAGTATTCCCGATTTTAAGAAGCGTCAGCATTGCTTATCATCCCTTTCCGTTGGTAACGTACAAATCAACCGCCTCATTCGGACGGTAATTCTCCACGACCGTAGTCTGCGAGAATTTATTGTCAATATAGACATTCAGCACGATAGGCTGCGGCTCGTCGGACTTTTCAACAGCAGGCTGAACCGCTGCCATATTGTTATATTGAGCGCTGTTCCGTGGCATAGCCGCGGCGGACTGCATATCGCCGACCATTCCGTTTACATTCGCCTTGAAGTCGAAATCCGTAGGCACGGCGTTCTCGATCTGCTTTCCAACGTCGCCCATAGCGTCCTCGAAGCCCTCGCCGAGACCTAGCGCCATATTATCGCCAATATCCGCGAAAACCGTTGACGGCGAGTGTATTCCGAGCATATTCTTGATTCCGTCCACTATCCCGCCAAAGAATCCGCTCACCTTTTCGCCTATCCACTCTCCCATGGATTTGATTCCATCCCATAAGCCCCTAATCAAATCTTTGCCTGCGTCAAGGAGTTTAGAACCTGCATCGATAATGCCATCCACAATGGCGGTTATAATCTCGGGAAGTTTTGCAACGAGTTTTGGGATATTATCAATTAGTCCCTTTGCAAGTTCCATTAAAATGGTAAGTCCCATATCAAGTATCTCGGGCAAATTATCCGTAAGAGCCGTGACAATACTTGTGATTATTTCCGGCAAAGCTTCCATAAGCTGTGGTATCGCCGAAATAATACCATCTATAAGCTGCAAAAGGAGCTGAACTCCAAGCTCAATTATCGCGGGCAGATTATCGGTTATTATTGTCACAATACTGGTAATGATTGAAGGCAGCATACTTATAAGCTGTGGGATAGCTGATACAATGCCGTTTATTAACTCCATAAGTAGATTGATTCCGAGCTGTAAGATCGTCGGAAGATTTTCGACTATGCAGTTGGTAATTGTCTGCACTATCGTTGGAAGCATTGCCACAAGTTGAGGTATAGCAGTCGTCAAGCCGTTAATAAGTGCGTTAAGTATTGTGATACCTGCTTCCATAATTGCGTCGAAATTTTCTGATAACGCATTAACTATCGCTTCAATTATTCTGGGGATTTCCTCAACAATAACGGGTATTGCCTGTGTCAAACCATCGACAAGCGCAAGCAGAAGCGTAACGCCAAGATCGATTATTCCCGGAAGATTTTCCGTAAACGCGCCGATCAGATCTTGAATGACTGTCGGCAGGATTTTCAGTAGTTCCGGGATAGCCGTTTGAAGCCCCGATATCAGCGCCTTAATTATCTCCGTTCCCGATTGCAGAATATCGGTAAGCGAATTTGACAACGCATCAACGATTGCTTTAATTATCACGGGAAGTTTTTCCGTGATTATAGGCAGTGCCGCCAGAATACCTTGTATAAGCCCGTCAATTATATCCATTCCCGCCGCGACTAGGTCGTCCACATTGTCGATAAGCGCCTGCACGATAGACAACAACACATTGACCGCCGTCGGGATAAGCTCAGGCAGTGCGTCCGCGATACCGTCGGCGAGAGTTATTACCACTTGCATAGCTGCTTCGAGAATTCCCGCGAGATTGTCGGTTATTCCTTGAACGATTGCTGTGAGAAGCTGTCCCGCGCTTTCCGCAAGAACGGGGAACGCTTCGGATATCCCGTCCGAAAGCTGCCCTATTATCTCTTTAGCGATATCGGCGATCTTTGAGATATTCCCGGATATCGCCGAAACGATACCTCCGAGTATTTCCTTACCGACGTCGAAAAATTGCGGTATTAAATCGAGCAGTGACGAAGTGATCTGTCCGATTATTTCGGATGCTTGCGGCGCTAATTGCGGTATTGCGGACGAAATTCCCGTTGCTAACGAAGTAATTATTTTAGGAGCACTTTTTGCCATTGCCGAGGCTATCGTCGTGATAAGCGTAGTTATCTGCGGAACGATATCCCCGAACGCGTCAATAACGCCCTGTATGCCCTTTTCTATCTCTGCGCCCGCTTGCTCGTTGCCTGTTATCAGATCGGCAAGACCCGTCATAATATCATTGAACCCGGGCAGCAGTTCGCCGATCATACGGTTTTTCAAGCCGCTCATAGTGTTGTTGAGCCGCGTCAGACTATCCTCAAAATCCGCGCTTGCTTTTACGATATCGTTGCTCATCACCATACCGTAATCCTGCGCTTCTTTTTTGAGCGCGGCGGTATCTTCGGCGGACATATTAAGCACCGCCGCCATATCAACAGCCGACTTTCCGAGCAGATTTGTCGCCGCTGCGGTACGTTCCGCACCCGATTCCATTCCTTGTAACGCAGTGATTACAGCTTCAAGCTGCGCGTCCTGTGATTTGCCTTCCAGATCCTCAATTGACAATCCGATAGCCGAGAGTTTTGCCGCTGCGGTTTCCGCAGACGCTCCCGCACCGCTTGCTGCTGTCGTAATTACCGTTGAGAGTGTTTTCATACCCGTTTTCAGATTATCAACCTCAGCACCGCTTCGCTCAAACACATACGCCCATTCCTGATAACTTTCGGCACTGATACCGATTTTCTGAGAGGTCTTGTCAATAGCGTCGCCTGCCGAAGCTACATCATTCGACAGCTCCCACATTTTCTTACCTGCCGCAACGCAGGAAGCGCCGATGGCGGCAACGGATGTGCCTATCGCCGCAGCCGTCGCCGCAACAGCCGCTCCCACGCCTTTTAGCACATTACCCAAGCCCTCAAACCCCGAGCCCGATTTCTCAACCTTATCGGCGGCTTTTTCAGTCTCCTTCGCGAAATCCTTAACATCGTCCTCGGCGTCGTCAAAAGCATTGCCCGCGTTCTCAATAGCTTTGTTGTTTGAGGTGAGAGTACGCTGCATACTGTTCAGTTCCGCCTCGGCGTTGTTGAGCTGAGTGCGCCATGCCTTTGTGCGGTTATCATTCTCGCCAAACGATTCCGAAGCGTTCTCCAAAGCTTTGCGCAGCGTTTCTACTTTGTTTGCCTGCGCGTCGATCTGCTTGTTGAGCACCTGATTCTGCGCAGCAAGCGCTTCAATGGACTTATCGTTCTTGTCAAACTGCGAAGTCGCGAGCGCCATTTCCGACGCAAGCTCCTTGAATTGCAGATTGATGTCCTTTATTGACTTTTTAAATTCCTGTTCGCCCTCAACGCCAATCTTTACGCCAACATCTTCAGCCAAAATCCCACCTCTTTTTAAATCCCGTCCGGTATAATATCGTCAATAAAATGCTCAACCACCGGTTCCGACAAGCCGTTAAACTGCTTGTACAGTTCTATCTGATCGAGCAGATGTCCGATCCGCATTTCCCACACTTCCGCTTCAGTGCGCCCGAGCAGGGTCACACCGTAGAATATAAGCCGCTCGAAAACCGCCTCGTCGGACAGCGAGGCGGTACGGCTTACGCGTTTTTTGACTTCTCGGAAACGATAGAGCGCGACATTCCGCGAGACAACGCTATCTGTATCGCATTTTGCGCGGCGTTCAGATCGGCGGGGGTTGTCATTATCTCCACGTCGTCAGCCGTAAGCAGCGGCTTCTCCGAGCCTGCGTGATTGCGGTTATAGATCAGGATAGGCTGATTTGCAAGCAGCGTTATAAGCCAAATTACGGTATCAAGCGCTTCATCGCTGTCCTTTTTCGCTGTCATGGATTCGCCGAGCTTTTCAAGACCGCCGAATTTCTTTCCTATCTCCTTGACCGCGCGGGTCGACAGCAGCAAGGGATAATCCTCGCCGCCGAGAGTGATCTTTGCTTCGTTTTCAAATTCCGTATTCATAAGTACCTCCCCAATTATGCTGCCTCTCCGGGCACGCTCTTAAGATACGCTTGTGCCTCGGTTTCATCACAATCCTTGAAACGTTTCCATGCGTGCTTTCCATTTGTATCGGGTTTTGTGCGCTGCATGATTTTTCCCTCGATAGTCGGGGTCTTGTAGTCAATACTGTCCTTTTTAGTCTCGTATTCCTCGGAGGGAGCGCCGAACTTGACTTTAAGCAGCCACATACAGCGGTATGTTCCGTCGGACTTTTTCGCCCTGAATCCGACCGCAACATAACCGCCCGAATCCTCACCGTAGGAAACGACCTCGTCTCCGTCCTTTGTTTCACCGGTAAGGTCAGCCTGCACATCGGGCGCGAGGTCGTCTGCACCGAGCGACAGCGTACCGCCCGCAAACTCCATTGCCGTTTCGGCGGCGCTGTCGTCTGCATATAGCGTAGCCTCCGCAACGTCTACGGATAAAGATGCGGTTATTGCCCTTGCCAGTTTTTTAACCTCGCCGTAACTTTCATATCCCGTCTGGGGATCAAGTGTTATCTTCGAGTAGACCAAATCTCTCAAACCAATAGTTGCCATAAAATACCTCCAATTTTAAGTGTGCGCCACCTCTATGATGTAGTGGTGGTAATCCGTATCCTGTTCAAACTCCAGATACCGCCGACTTGTGATAGTAATATCGGCGGCGATCAGAAGCTCCGTGACCTTATCCCGAAAAGCAAGGTAGTTGCCCTTGCAGTACAGAGCGAGCTCCGCCTCCTCCGTACCCGCCAGCGGTTTATCGTCGGCGTGCAGGTCAAAATTGTCGCTTGTCGGGATTATCACAATAAATTTATCATCAGCGCCGCTGTCCGTCGGGTTCTCCACAACGGTGACCGGAACGTTCAGCGGCGCTAGCGCTTTAATAACGCGTTCGTTCAGTGTCATAGCTTTTTCAGCTCCTTGTCAAGTCTGTCGGACATAGCCTTTACGCAAGCCTTTTTCGACTTCGATATCGCGGGCTTGAGCCACGGCTTTGCCGCCATATTAGAGCGCCCGTGCTCCAGAACCATAGCCTTTAAAGCATTGGGAACGCCCTCGCTGTCATAGCCGTAAATTCCGACCTTGATATGCCAGTCGCCGTTTGCGACCTGATACGCTTTCGTGACCTTGACCGACTTCACCAGATCGCCTTTAGAGCGCGATTTTATCTTTGTGCCTTTGCCGACGACCGCCGCGAGATTGCTCTCGATCTGCTTCTGAAGCGGTTCTATCCCGTCGGCGAGCATATTCTGTACAATGCCGTCATAATTGCTCCCGAGCTTTTCCAGCTTCTTCAGCGTTTCCTCCGGGAACTTTATCGTCATATTCGCCATTAGTCCACTCCTTTGCCATGACCGTCGTTATGTTATCGCGGCGATTGTTGAGCACCGACGTTATCTCGTAGACGCTCCCGCCGCACACCACGCGCATTGCGTTTTTGACCTTCGGATTATACCGAATAAATATTTTGACGGTCGTTTCCGCCGTTTCCGTGTCTGCCGCGAGGTATTCCCGCGACGAAACGGCGGTAACGTCCGCCCAGACAGAAAAGACGGTCAGCCACTGTTTGGTAACAAAACCGTCCTTGTCTTTATCGCTTGTGTACCGTTGGAATTCCGCGCGGTATCTCATTCTTCCGAGCTTCAGAAATAATCACCCCGCCTGATCCCGAAAAGCAGAGAGCGAAGCGACAGCGTAAGTTTGGTGTGATCCGCCTCCTCGCGGTGCTCATACAGATAAGCCGCCGCGAACAGCACGCCCATTCTCATCATCTTGGCTTCGTGCTCGTCAAGCTCGCCGTCTATTCTGGCAATATCGCGGCAAAGTCGCTCCGCCGCCTCGTTGAGGTGCGTCAGAAACTCGTCCTCGTCGTTGCCGTCGATCCGCAAGTAGTTCTTCAGTTCCTCGAGTTCAATAAGCATTGCCGTTCCTTTCCGCGGTTAAGAATCAGTTACCTCCGCTGCGGGAGTGAATTTCAGTATCTGCACAGCCTCACGTATCGTCAGAATACCGTCGACGCGCTCCTGCATGATAAAGCCGACCATGCCCTCGTCCGCAAAGCGCTCGCCGAGACGCTTGATAGAACGTACGCCGCGGTCGCCGACTTTGTAGTAGCTGAGGTCTCCGAACGCGATCTTGTCCTTAGGTGCGAGCGCCGAGGTATGCACCTCATACCCCGCAAGCGTCGCGGGTTCGCCTGCCGTAAGAGCCGGCTGCCACATAAACGCGCCGTTGCCATCCTTAAACTTGCGCACGGCGGCAACAACACTGTCGTTCATGACAAATACAGCATTTTTACGGTACGGGCGCTTAAGCGCGTAAATAAGGTCGAAAATATTGTCGGGAGTGATATTCTTCGCGGTCGAGGTTATCGCAACGGTACCGCCGTTTGTCTCGTCAAAAATACCGGTCGGACCCTTTGTACCGTCTCCGTTGAGAAATTTGTCCTCCTCGGCGTTTGCCACAGCCGCAGCGAAAACGTTTGTGATCTCGCTTTCAAGATCGTATGCGTTGTCCTGAAGCAGCTCGTCGGTGACCTTTACAGCAACGGCGAGCTTATGCGCGTCAAGCGTTTTCTGGTCTAACACAACGTCGCCGAACTCGATCTTCTCGCCCTCGTCAACCCATGCGGCAGCGGGCTTACCGGTCCAGACGGGGATCTTGTGTTCGCCGCTCGTCTTGATATTGCCCGAGAGCTTGCGCATTACGTTCTCTTCGTCAAGCGCCTTGACAAGATTCGCGTCCCATTCGTCGGGTACAAGATATCCGCCGTCCGCCGCGACGCCCTCCTGCATTATATCGGATACCTCGCGGAAGTTGGAACGGAGCGCGCCCACCATTGCCGCCTTATACTCGTCGGACGCTCTGCCCGTTTTCTCGGGAGCGTTCTGCGCGGACGGCGCAGTCAGAATCGGCGTGCTTGTCGGCTTTGCAAGCTGCGCGTCGATCTTCTCTTGCTGTTCAAGGCGCTTTACCTCCTTGTTGTATGCCTCGAGCTCCGTTTCCATTTTGGCGTATGCGGAGTCGTCCTCGGCGGACAGCGTTCCGTTGTCGGTTCTGTGCGAATCGAGGAACGCTTTCATCGCGTCCCAGTGCTTCGCGCGCTTATCCAGCATTTCATTAAGTGTCATAGTTGATTTCCTCCTACTCAAAATAGTTTCTTGATAATATCAAGCCGCTCGGAAAGCTCGTCAACGCGCCTTCCGCTATGCTTCTCTTCCGCGCAGAGCTTATTCACCAGCGCGGTATTTACCTTTTTCTGCGAGAACATTGCCGAATTTACGGCGGAGCTGTTGCTGTCGCCGATGATCTCATCCGCAAACCCAAGCTCCACAGCCTTTTGGGCGGACATCCACGTTTCCTCGTCCATAAGCTTGGACAGACGGTTCCTCGGCAGTCCCGTCTTGATCTCATAAGCGTTGACAATGCTTTCCTTGCACTCGTTAAGCATATCTATCGCTTTTTGCATTTCCTTGTGGTCGCCCCATGATACGGTAGACGGGTTATGTATCATCAGCATACCGACGGGCGATATCTGCACAACGTCACCCGCCATTGCTATAACGCTCGCCGCCGAAGCTGCGATAGCGTCGATCTTTACCGTGACCTTGCCCTTATACTCCCTGAGCATATCGTATATCTGCGCCGCCGCGAAGCAGTCGCCGCCCGGGGAATTTATCCACACGGTAACGTCGCCCCCGCCGTTCTCCAGTTCCGCCTTGAAAAGCGCGGGCGTGACGTCATCGTCATACCAGCTTTCCTCCGCGATAGCGCCGTCAAGGTACAGCGTGCGTTCGACGGTTTCCTCGGACGTTTCGCTGTTAGTTACCTTAACGCTTTTCCAGTTCCAGAATTTCTTCAATCGTTACTATCCTCCTTGCCTTTATTATAAGCCGCTCCCGCCATATTCAGCGGACACATATTTCCGTTTACCAGATACAGATTGCCGCCCAATTCATCGGGAATAAGATTGAGGTTCTCCAGCTTCCTAACGTCATTCGGCGACATAAAGCCGTTGTTTATTCCGACGGCGTAACCGTTCATACGGCTCGCATAATCGCCGCGCAAAAGCCCGTCCACATTGAATTTAATAAAGTGGTCGCGCCTTTCCGAGGGCAGCAGAAGCGCACGCTCCAATGCCTGCTCCCAACGCGTTATCCACGGGTCGAGCGTATACTTGACAAATTCAAGCGACTGCTGCTCGATGTTGGAAAAGGTCGATTTTTCAAGATCGCCTATCATATGCGGCGGAACGCGGTATATTCTCGCTATTTCGTCAAGCTGGAATTTCCGTGTTTCGATAAACTGCGCATGATCGGGCGGTATGGAGATCGGGGAGTATTTCATTCCCTCCTCTAGCACCGCTACTTTTCCCGCGTTCCCCGAGCCGCCGTAAACGCTCTGCCAGTTTTCGCGTATTTTTTTGGTATCTTTAACTGTTCCCGGGTGTTCGAGAACTCCCGCGGGAGCCGCGCCCTTTTCAAAGAACCGCGCACCGAACTCCTCGCACGCGATAGCCATTCCGACGGCGTTTTTTGCCATTGCGATCGGCGAATATCCGACAAGCCCGTCAAATCCAAGCCCGGGGATATGCAGAACGTCGCGCGGCGATAAGCGATAAATTCCGCTCGGCATTGTTTTCGCGTCGTCGGAGCTTGTCATATACTCATAATACAAGCGCCCGTTATCGTCACGGTCGACCGTCATTCTGTCGGGCATAAGCGGATACAGTGCCACGACCTCACCGCGCCCGTTGTGTATGATCTGCGCGTATGCGTTTCCCCACAACAACAGATGTGTCATAAGCGTTTCACGGAATACGAAGCTCGTCATTTCCGGGTTAGGCTCATTGTGGAGCAAAAAATACAGAGGACTGTCAACCGCCTTTTTTGTACTGCCGTCCTCCGCGCTTTGGTAAACGTGCAGCGGCAGGCTTGCCACACCCTCCGCCAGAACTCGTACGCAGCTGTACACCGCCGTCATCTGCATTGCCGTCCGCGCGTTTACCCGCTTTCCGCTCGTGCTCATTCCCTGATAGAACATATACGCCGAGCCGCTCGTGCTGTCGGTCAAGGGGTGATCTCTCGACCGAAAGAGGTTATGGAAAAAATCCTTAAATGCCATTTTTGAACTCCTTTACCAAAAAGCGCCCCCAAAAGGCGCAATTTATCATAATGTAATAAGCCCGCGCTCGTCGTAAACGCTCTTTTCGGGAACTCCGCCGCCCTTCAGCGCCCTGTCAAGCGCCATGACCGTTGCGACCGCGCCGTCTATCTTCTCGGTGGACTTCTCCTTATCGGGCTTTATATTACCCGCGGGATCCTTGCGAATAAAGATATTGTCCATATTCCAACGCAGAACGGGGTGACCGCCGTGTGCCAACTGCTGACCTAAAGCCAAATTCATAAGTTCCTTTGTCGGCGGCGACATATCTTTATACCCTTGTCCAAAGCGTACAACGGTAAATCCCAGTTTTTCGAGGTTCTGAACGACGTGCTCCGCGCCCCAGCGGTCAAACGCTATCTCGCGGATATTATATTTCTTTCCCAACTCGTCAATGAAATTCTCGATATACTCATAGTGAATTACATTGCCCTCCGTTACTTGTAAAAAGCCTTGACGCGCCCACAGATCATACGGAACGTGATCGCGGCGCACTCTGAGGTCGAGTGTTTCCTCGGGTACCCAGAAAAACGGCAGTATCTGATACTTGTCGTCCTCGTCCTCGGGAGGGAACACCAACACAAACGCTGTAAGGTCGGTAGTCGTAGAAAGGTCAAGCCCACCGTAGCACGCTCTTCCCTCGAGATTTTTGTAGTCGATTGCAAAAGAGCATTTATCCCATATCTCCATGGGCATCCAGCGCACTGCCTGCTTTACCCATTGATTAAGGCGGAGCTGACGGAACGAGTTCTCCTCGCTCGGCTGCTGCCGCGCTGATTCATAAGCCGCGCGAACCTTATCGATATTGATAGTCTTTCCGAGTGAGGGGTTTGCCTTTGCCCAGACCTTAGGATCGGACCAATCGTCGCTTTCGTCCGCGCCGTAAATAACGGGATAAAACGTCGGATCGATCTTTCGACCCTCGATTATATCCTTTGCCTTTTGATGTACCTCGTAGCAAATACTGTTGGTATTGTCTCCGGCTGTCGTTATCAGGAAGAAAAGCGGCTGCATACGCGCGTCGCCCGAGCCCTTTGTCATTACATCGTACAGCTTGCGGTTCGGCTGAGCGTGAAGCTCGTCGAATACAACTCCATGCACGTTATATCCGTGCTTGCTCGCGACCTCCGACGAAACGACCTGATAAAAGCTGTTTGTCGGTTTATATGTTATCCTTTTCTTGCTTTCCGATATAATGCAGCGCTTTCGCAGGGCAGGGCAGAGCTTGACCATTTCTTTTGCGACGTCGAATACGATAGCCGCCTGTGCTCTATCGGCGGCACAGCCGTAGATCTCCGCGCCCTGTTCTCCGTCGCCGCAAAGCAGCAATAAGGCGATAGCTGCCGCGATCTCGGATTTGCCGTTCTTTTTCGGTATTTCGACATACGCAAAGTTGAATTGCCTATAACCGTCGGGTTTTACAGTACCGAAAATATCACGAATTATCTGCTCCTGCCAATCAAGCAGCTTGAACTTCTTACCGTACCATATTCCTTTGGTGTGGCAAAGATTTTCAATGAATTCAACGGCAAAATCGGCTTTTTCCTTGTCGTATCTCGATGTGTTGAGCTTGAATTTAGTCGGCTTGTACTTTGCCATTGCATCACCACCGTGTGTCTCCTTTCCTCTATAATAAAAGCCGCTGATATAGCGGCATATACTGTATAATGCAGACCGAACGAGCGCGGCGGTTATCAGACAATATCAATCGTTGGCTCTGTGTCCGTTCCGTGTCCCGAGCGGCCGCGGTCTGTATCCGACAAACGCGGATACACAACGCAGCCGACCGATGTTATAATTTTTGCACTTGATTGCAAAACTCTTTTTGACTCGTCCTGATATGTATGATCTGCTGCAACTTATTGTGGATAGTCTCCGCTTCGGCTTTCCAGCGCTCGATCATTTCGATATGTATCGTCGCTTTCTCGTCGATTTTACCTTTGCAAAGTTCCTCAAGCTGTAAGCCGTACGAATATGCCTGCTTGACTGCCAATGTATCAAGCGTTAATATCTCTTCATCCGAAAATTCTGGCATCATAGTTTCTCCTCCAGATAGTTCATAATATCGCGCCGTGCTTCGTCAAAGCCGAAGCACACGCAAGCCGCATAGCCGCTCGCTGCCAAATCTGAAAGCCATTGCTTCTGATATTCGGTGAGCTTTCCCTTGGGAGCTTTCAGTTCTATAAATAATCCGTGAAACCTGCCGCGCGGAACGGGTAAGAACAGATCGGGAACTCCCGCTTTAACGCCCATGCGCTTGAACCGAGCCGCCTCACGCGCATCACGCTTTCCGCCGTTGGGTATATGAAAGAGCGATAACAGTTCGGGATATTTCCCCGACTGCATTGCCGCCCAATCAAAAAGATGTATCTGCTCGGTGTCCTCTATATGGTTCATGTTTCCGTGCCCCCTCTAAATTTCTTTAAAGCATTTGGCATTTCCGCAACACGGACACTTACAATAAAAATACTCTTCATTGTATCGCATATTGCACTTGTACTCTCCTTTATCCGCTTCAAATACACAGCCGCATTCATCGCACTGAAAGCGTTTAGTCGCTTTGAGTCTACCGGGATCTCCCTTTTTGATAATTTTCATTTTAACCGCCCCTCTCTCTAAGGAGCCGCTCCATGGGATCGTCGGTCTCTTCCAAAATTCCCTCGGAGCAGCGTTCCTTTACGATCTGATATATCTGACACCAAAGCTGATTGACCTGTTTCATGTAGTTCTGTGACATAAGCACATACGGAGAAGCAATCGCTTGTCCCGTAGTAGGGTGCTTGGCAAGAAAACCTGTCTCGGATATCAGTTCCTCGGTCTGTATCCAGCGCGCCACCGACATAGCATACTGCTCGACAAGCTGCTTTGACACTGCTCCGGCACATTTGATATCTTTAAGCCACTTCATGGTTTGTTCAAAGATATGCTCCGCCCGGAGGCTTTTCCCGCACTTCTGCTGTGACCTCAGATACTCATCAACGGGCGGAACGTCGACCCCCTCAAGCTCGGGAAGATCATCGTTATCCGACTTTTTGACCGACTTTGCAGCCGCCTTTCTAGATTTGGCAGTAGTCGACGTTGATTTGCTCTGCAATTTTGACGTGGTTTTTGATTTCACTGTCGTTTTTTCCGAGGTTTTCGCTTGATTTTTGAGCTTTGAAGTACTTTTTTTGACGGTTTCGGAACCAAAATCTTGCTTTTCGGCATCAAAATCCCCCTCAAAATTGATTAAAGGGGGAGGAATTTTACTTGTTTTCGGACCCGAACCAACCCGCGCGCCGCCTCTTCTGGTGCCGTCTTTAGCCATTTTTCCGCCTCCGTTTGCCTATCTAACAAAAGTAGGGGGTTAATACCCCCTTTGAATTCACATTCACGCGCGTGAAGGGTTACGCCCGTTGCACAGGCAAAAGGGGTACAGAGATTTAACCTCCCCCTACCCCTCGCCGCAATTCCAGATGAATACGGGAGTGGCACGCCTTACACAGCGCCATTAGATTGTTCTCGGCATTTGTTCCGCCGTCGGCGAGCGGCACGATATGATGCACATGCTCGGCAGGTACTGCGAGACCGCAGCGCAGGCATTCCTCGCACAAAGGGTGCGAGGCGATATACCTCTTGCGTATGATCCTCCACGCAGTTCCGTAGCGCGCCGCAGTTTCAGGACTGCGCTCACGCTGCTCGTACTGCTTATTGACAAGCCGCTCGTGTTCGTCGCAGTATCTCCGGTTTGTTGTTTTCGGGCAGCCCGGATAACCGCATGGACGTTTTGCCTTATATGGCATAATGATCCCTCCCATACGAAAAGCCCGACATTACTGCCGAGCCTTTATATTATTATCGCAATTATATCATACCATATATCAAAGCGAACATGGCGAACAAAACGAACAAGTTTTACTTTTTTATCCGTCTGGGTGATCTTTAAGATAGCGGTCGCGTATTACTCGCACACCGTCGCGGGTGTTACCGCCGCCCAATTCGTCGGCGACGACTTGCCAAGGCTTATGCTGGAAATAACGCTTTTCAAATATTCTCCGCGTGAGCATGTCGTTAATTCCGTCAATATAATGTTCTATACGTGATTTAAGCCGCTCATACTCTGCTTTCTCTGCAACGATTTTGGTGTACTTTTCAACGTGTTCGATGTATGTATCCTCAACCCTGTTGCGCGGCGACGGTGAGGAGCCGATTCCGTCAAATTGCGGGGAGTGATATATTACCTCCTCCATTTCGCGAAGCATATTCTCACAGTCTCGGATGGCACCCTCCAATTGATAATAATTATCAAGTTCCTCGCGCGTCATTTCTTCTCCCCCTTATTTGCAAGTCTTAAATGTATCCCTTTTCCCTGGCGAACTCGCCAATCTTCTTAATAGTTATCTTCCCGATGCCGCGCAGATTTTCTTCCGCCAGTTCCCGCAGGAAGTTCTCTACCTTGTTTGGCGGTTCTTCCGTACAAACGGGAGTCGGCTGCGTTTCCAGCCGCTCGACGAGCTGCTCGTCGGGTAATTTCCGCAGCTTGACCGCGAGGTCATGTATTTTCTTTTGCTCCGGCGTCAGATTTTTGATCTTCCCCACTTGTGTTCCTCCTTTCACGGATATTCATTTTTTTCTTTCTGTCAGCCGCTTATAACAGTGCAGCGTCGCCAGAGCGTCGGCGAGGCTGTCGTGCGCGTTTCCGTGCCACTCGTAGCCGCAGTACTCCGCGCATTTCACAAGGCTCTGCCATTTGTACCGATTGCGCTTCCAATCCCATTCGCCAGCGATAGGCATAAACATCGCCTGAACGTCGATCACCTTTATATCCTCGTGGAACTCGACCTCTGCCATTTGCAGGAACGACAAGTCAAATCCGGTATTATACCC
>CAYWIP010000070.1:0-14400 GCA_964458395.1 uncultured Ruminococcus sp. | reverse complement strand
GTGTAAACCATGACTGGCTTGTCATGGTTTTACCCGACAAATATATTATAGTAGAGAGGTTGATTGGAATGGGCTCAAGAGCCATCAAATCGGAAAAGGAATATGAAGCTCCGGTTTTGGAGGAGATCGTCACAAATACGGACGTGAAACCTCCCGAAGCCGAAAGAGTGTACGTTTATGTCGGACCGTCGCTCAGAGGCGTTGTCAACAACGGCAGAATATTCAAGGGTACAAGGGAAAATATTCTGTCGGGTATCGGGGCAAACGCCGAAGCGGCGGGAATGGCAAAGAAGCTTCCGAAGATAAGCAGACTGCTTGTCGCGGATACCGAGACAGCGCACGCCAAGGAACTGCTCGCCGAAGGCGGGAACGGACTCAGCAGGGCGTATGCGGCTGTCCTTGGGAAAGAAGAGGAGGGATAATATATGCTCCAGCATGGTATCAACACATTCAAGGACGACACCGGCTCGGTCGCGGTGCAGGTCGCGGCGTGCGGTATCCCGTTCTTTATCGGCGCTTGGCCGTGTCACACGGGAAAGGGCTTTGCGGGTAAGCCGCAGTATTGTACAAGCTATGACGAGGCTGTGGAGTACGGCGGATATTCTTCGGAATGGCGCTGCGAGGACGGCTCGCCGAAGTGGAGCTTGTGTCAGGCGGCATATGCGCATTTTAAGCTCGCGGGTATGAGCCCCGCGGTTTTTTATAATATCTACGATCCCAAAACGCATAAGAAAGCGGTTGAAGCAAGCGAATATCCCGTTGAGGATCATATCGTTCGGCTTCCGCTTGACGCGCTCGGGAATGAAAATCTTGTCGTTAAGGCGGCGGGAGCGGAGGACGCTCTGGTGGAGAATATCGACTTTGAAGCGTACTACACGTCGAAAAACCTTTGTATAGAGCTTTCGGAGAAAAGCGCGGCTTACGGTGCCGCTTCGCTTACGGTCGCGTATGACGCGGCGGATCCGTCGCTTATCACCGCCGAGGACGTTGAAATGGCTGTTGAAGCTGTTGAAATGTGTTATAGCGTTATCGGCATTGTTCCCGATCTGCTTTGCTCTCCGGGCTGGTCGAAAAATCCCACTGTTGCGGCGGTCATGGCGGCAAAGGCTCCGTCCATTAACGGATTGTTCCGTGCAAAGGCGGTCGTTGACCTTGACGCGGCAAAGGTTACCGAGTACGGCGAGGTCTTAAAGTACAAAAACGACAACGGCTACACCTCCGAGGATATGGTGGTATGCTGGCCTATGGTCAGGAGCGGCGATTACATCTTCGATCTGTCCGTCATTGCCTGCGGTCTTATGGCAAAGGTTGATATGAATAACGCGAATTGTCCGTATGAATCGCCGTCTAATAAGGGAATATCGATCACGGGCGCGGTCGACGGAAAGGGCGGGGAGATCACGATCTCAATAGCGCAGGCGGATATACTGACCGTAACGGACGGTATCGTCACCGTGCTTAACAACGGCGGCTGGACGCTGTGGGGCAACTACCTCGGCTGCTTCCCCAAGACAAGCGACGTTGCGAAGATGTTCATCTGCACTAACCGTACACAGGACTGGATATGCAACACATTTATCAAGACGTATTGGCAGTATCTGGACAAGCCGCTTGCGCCTCCGCTTCGCGACGCAATCATAAACAGCTTCAACAGCTGGCTGAACGGGCTTACGGCGGAGGGCAAGCTGTACGGCGGCGAGCTGGAATACATTACCGAGATCAATCCCGTTACACAGCTTATGAACGGCGCTATCCGTCTTGACACAAAGGCAGCTTCTCCGATACCCACACAGCGCATTGATATGCATGTTACATACAGTGTGGATATGCTCGAAGCCGCGTTTAGCTCGTAAAGGAGGGAGAAAAAGTTATGGAAATAGAAGGTACTATTGCCGCGTATGTTTACGAGAACGGTGCGAATTTTCTCGGATTGGCAAAGGTGGATATGCCGGATATATCGTTCAAAACGTTCACGTCCAGCGGACTTGGTATGTGCGGAGATGTTGAGCATGGAGCGTTATGCCAATTTCAGCCCATGAAAATGACCCTGCATTTTCGTGATACCAACGAGGCTTTTTACGCTCTCAGCGATCAGCGGATACATCAGCTTACGCTGGAGGTCGCAAAGCAGGGTCACGAATACCGGGCGGGAGAGATCCCCGTTACGGGAGTAAAATATATCGTGGATTTCGAGCCGCTGAAAACGACGGGCGGTAGCGTAGAGCCCGCGACGCCGCAGAATGTTACGGCAGAGGGCTCCGTGTCCATGCTTAAGGAGTTCATAAACGGGAAGCTGGAACGTCATATCGACGTAATAAATTACATCTACATCGGTCACGACGGCGTAGACCGCGCCGCGCCGATCCGCAAAGCACTGAATATGGCATACTGATCGAATAACCGTGTATCCCTCCGCGCTCGGAGGGATACGTTTTTATGATGAGAGGAGCAATAACATGGCTAAGGAAAATATTATTGACAATGAGCTTGACGAGCTTACCGAGGAGGAAAACAAGGCGGTCGACGACGCTGCCGAGAAGATCAGGAACGACGTAATGACCCCGGACGGCGTCTGGAAATGCAAGCTGTCAAAGCCCATTACATACGACGGCATTGAATACGGCGAGCTTACGTTCAATTTCGGGAAGCTCACGGGCGCGGACGCGTTGAACATTGAGGACGAGCTTGCCGCAAAGGGAAAGCCCGTATTTATGAATGAAACGGCAAACGCGCAGTATCTCATTTTAATGGCGGCAAGAGCCTGCGAAGAGAATATACACTCAAATGCTTTCGGCTTAATGGGCATTGTCGATTTTAATCGGATAAAGAACAAGGCAAGACTTTTTTTATTGGGCGTTGCGGTGTAAACCATTTGCGCCGCAACATTCTGGCATTGTCGAGCCACGGCTACGCGCAGGTATCGTATTGGCTCGCTATGCCGCTGCTTAATATCCAACCCTGGATAAATGAGCATAACAAGCTGCTTGACGAGTTGAAAAAGTTGAAAAAGGGGTGAGGACGTACGGCTAACAAGGAATATCAGATGTTATTCAGGCTCGGCGCACAGCTGGGCGAGAATTTCAACGGAACGTTCGCCTCCGCGCAGCGGATACTACAAACCACGCAGAAAGAGATACAGGCGCTGAACAAGACGCAGTCCGACATTGGCGCTTATCAGCGTCAGCAGCAGAGCATTGAAAAGACGAACGAAAGGCTCGAGTTGTACAAAAGACAGCTTGACAACGTTCAAAAGGAAATGTCCGAGAGCAGCGAATACAGCTCTACTCTCGCGAACCGGGAAGAAGAGCTTAAGCTGCGAATAAAGAATACCGAGGAAGCGATCGCGGCAAAAAATCAGAAACTCGCCGAAATGGGCGGCAGGCTCACAGAAACGGGAGTTAATGTCGGCGATCTCACCGCCGAAAGCGCTCGCCTTGAAGCCGAAATGCATGATCTTCGAGATGAGGAGGAGCAGGCAGCGGCAGAGGCGGCGCGGTTCGGCGACGAAGGCGCGTCGGCGTTTGAAGCGGTAGGTTCGGCGCTTGTTGCGGCGGGTATTGCTACGGCGCTGAATAAAATAGCGGACGAATACAAGGCTTGCGTTGAAGCTTCTATGGAGTTCGGGTACACCATGTCCACCGTCGAGGCTCTGTCGGGCGCTTCGGTAACGGAAATGCAGACGCTCACAGCGACCGCAAAGGAACTCGGCGCGACTACCGCGTTTACGGCGAATCAATCCGCGCAGGCTATGACATACATGGGTATGGCGGGCTGGAACGCACAGCAAATGGTGTCGGGCATGGACGGCGTTCTGAATCTCGCGGCTGCAAGCGGCGAGGATCTGGCAAACGTCTCGGATATCGTCACCGATAACCTTACCGCGTTCGGGCTTAAAGCCTCGGATACTGCGCATTTCTCGGACGTTCTCGCGGCGGCGGCGACCAACTCGAATACGTCTGTCGGCATTATGGGTGAAACGTTCAGCGGCTCGGCGGCTATCGCGGGCGCGTTGGGTTACAGTATCGAGGACGTTGCCGTTGCCGTCGGTGAAATGGCGAACGCGGGCGTTAAAGGCTCTGTCGCGGGTACGGCGCTCAAGAATATGTTCAACGGTCTGCTCAGCGGCGCTACGCTGACTTCCGGAGCGTTTGGCGAGGTCGAGTTTACCGCAATAAACGCCGACGGCACAATGAAAGGCTTTTCGGAGACCATTGACGAGCTGCGCGGTTATTTCGATCAGATGACCGAAGCGGAACGCGTGAACAATGCCATGACAATAGCGGGACAGCGCGGATATAACGGCTTGTTGGCTATCCTCAACACTACCGATGAAGATTATCAAAAGCTGTCCGACAGTATCAACAACTGCACGGGCGCCGCGCAGAAAATGGCGAATATCAAGCTGGATAATCTTCAGGGCGATGTTACGCTGCTCGATTCCGCGACCGACGGCTTGAGAATGACGATCGGCGGACTGTATGAGGACGAGCTTCGGCAAGCGGCTCAGGTCGGCACGGAGATCATCACGAAGATCAACGAGTTCTGCGAGCAGAATCCTGCCGTTATTAAGGCGCTTATGGCTATAACCGCCGAGGTCGGGCTTGTTGTCGCGGGATATACCGCGTTCACTACCGTTAAAAAGGTCAAGAACGCATTGGACGCGGCAGGCGCGGCTCTCAGTACGAAAAAGGCGGCAGCGGCAGCAGCGGCGGCAGTCGCTGAGGGTGCGGAGGCATCCGCAACTACGGGAGCGGCTGTGGCACAGACAGGCTGGAACGCCGCAATGTTCGCAAGCCCCATTTTTATTATCACTGCGGCGGTTGCGGCATTGACGGCAGGACTGGTAATTCTCCGTGAGGCTTTCAAGGAACAGGCGTTTGAAACGCAGACGCTTTCCACAGCGACAAAACAGCAATATGACGAGGTTGACAAGCTGACCGCGCAGTATGATGAAGCGTGCCGGAAATACGGTGAAACGAGCGATCAGGCGCGGTCCTTGAAATACGACCTCGATGAAGCTACGGCGGCTATTGACGATCAGTCTTTCTCCGTAAAGGACTTGTATGCCGAAATAGATACATTACATAGCGCAACGAGCGGCTTGCTTGATGACTGCCGCAGCAGTACGGCAAGCATTGACGAGCAGTATGAGAGCGCAATGATACTCTCGGCTAAGCTCCGCGATCTGGCGTCAAGCTCCGATGAATCTTCCGCTTCACAGGCGAAAATGGAGCCTATCTTAAAACGGCTTAACGAAATGTACCCCAGCTTGGGCTTGACCGTCGAGAACGTTTCCGATAAAATGGGCGTACTGAACGGGCAGATAGAGCAGGCGGCAAAATCGCAGAGTTTACAGGCAAAGTATGAAAGCGCCAAGGACAATCTTTCGGAACTGTACGTAAAACAGCAGCAGCTTCAAGAGGCAGCCGAAAAGGCGGAGATTGCACAGCAGAGAGCGGGTCAGGCATTCACTAACGCTGTCGGCGACAATATCTTTACTGCCGCCGGAGGTATGATCACAGGCAGAGCACAGGATACCGAAAAAGCTTATGACGAGGCAAGTGAAAAGGCGCGTATCGCACGGGAAGATCTGGCGGCAATTGAAGCGCAGATTCGTGAATGTGAAGACGCTATGGAGGAATACGGCGGTGTCGTTACCGGAATGTCGGAGGAAAGCGTTTCGGCATATGACGCGATGTCAATTGCCGTAAGTAATGTTACCGCCGAAACGGAGGAACTTCTGAAGGCATACAACGACGCGTACCAAGCGGCATATGACAGCATATCCGGGCAGTACGCGCTCTGGGACAAGGCGGCGGAGGTCTCGGCGGTGAGCGTCGGAACGATCAACGAAAACCTTGAACAGCAAGCGTCCTATTGGGAAGACTACAATACCAATCTGAACGCGCTGCTCGGCAAGGCGGACGAGATCGACGGTTTAAAGGACGTTATCGCGACGTTTGCCGACGGCAGCTCCGACAGCGTGAACGTTATCGCTGGCATGGCTTCCGATTCCACTTCCGATGACGATCTTCGGCAAATGGTCGAGAATTGGCGGATGGTTCAGGAGGAGCAGAGCAAGACCGCCGAGGCTCTTGCCGATACTAAGGTCGATTTCAAGGAGCAAATGGATGGTATTACCGACGATATGAACGCCGCTATCAAGAATATGAACCTTAGTGACGAAGCGAAAACGGCTGCCGAGGAAACGATAAGAGCGTATGCTGACGCTATCGCCGCGGGAAAAGGCTCCGTTGTTGAAGCGGCGGATATCGTTGCGGCGGCGGTCGGGAACGCTCTCGGAATAGCCTCCGCTTCGGACAACAAAACGCCTGCGGGCGGAGATTATAATACTATCGGCAAATACGCGGACGGCACGGACTACGCCAAAAGCGGGTACGCGCTGGTCGGCGAGGAAGGTCCGGAGCTGGTTAAATTCGGCGGCGGCGAAAAGGTATACCCCAACGACAAAACAATGGCTATTCTGGGCGGTTCGGGGAATGATTTGGGCGGCGGACAAACCGTTATCAACATCTCGCCACAGTTCACGATAAACGGAAACGCCGACATAGGAATGATCGAGGAGGCTTCGGAGCGGCTGGTAGAGCTTGTTAAGGACGGACTGCGTGAAGCCGGAATTGACGCGCGGAGAGGGGTGTATGTATGACTTACACAACGGTTCAGGGCGACAAGTGGGATAGTATAGCCTATAAGCTGTATGGCGACACAAGGTTCACCGACGTTCTGATAGAAGCTAACGCCGAATATCGGTGGATATACATTTTTTCGGCGGGGGTAGCTCTGGAGGTACCGGAGGTCGAAACGCGCATTACTGCCGACGATCTCCCGCCGTGGAAGAGGGCGAGCGGATGAGCAATGCGGATAAAGCAAGACGGACAGAAGCGCAGGTCGTTTTTAACGGCGTTGATATAAGCGTTTATGTAAATAACGACCTGATCTCGCTGACCTACACGGACAACGAGGAGGACGAAGCCGACGATCTCCAGATAAAAGTTCAGGATAAGGATAAAAATTGGCTTCAAAAGTGGCTCGATACCCTTGTTTCCAATGCCGCCATAGGTTCGGACAGCAGTTCCGACGTCGCTGACAGCTCGGGCGGCTCAAACGGAAGCAGCGGTTCGGGCGGAGGTTCGGGAGGGAGTTCCGGGGAGAAAAGCTGCAAGGTAACGGCGACAAGCGGCGTGAATGTCCGCACGAACACCACTTCCAAGGGCAAGATACTCGGAAAGCTGCCCTACGGGACTATCGTTTCCGTGAACAAGTTCTCCGACGGCTGGGCGCAGATACGGTACACGGGCAAGACCGCGTGGATAAAGGGCGAAAATCTTAAGCTCGTTGGCAGCACGGGCGGCTCGGGCGGTACCAAAAAGAAAACCGCAAAGACCGAAAAGGGCGGCTTCAACAGCGACAGAAACAGCGATTGGGCTATCGGCGACGAGGTCATAGCGACGGGCGCGCCGCAATATTCCTCCTACGGCTTGGGTGAGCCGGGCATTCCCGTGACGGAGCATAAGGGCAAGGTCTCACATCTGAATCTCAATCCCGGGATACCGTATCCCATTCACGTCGATTATCTGGGCTGGTTTGCGGAAAATCAGGTGCGCAAGGCAGACGGCGAGGACAAGCAGCCCGCCGAAAGAAGAGCGGGCAAGGGATTGAAGATCTCGGCGGCTATTGTCCGCGAGAACTGGAATTCCGACGGGAACGACGAGGTGCTGGACTGCGGTCAGTTTGAGCTTGACAACATTACGGTTGACGGTCCGCCGAATACCGTAACCATAAAGGCAACGTCGCTGTCCTACTCCAACGCCGTAAGGCAGACTGAGAAAAGCAAGTCGTGGGAAAACGTCACGCTCTCGCAGATCGTTGAATTTATCACGAAAAAGAGCGGTATGGGGTATATGTACATAAGCGGCAAAGACCCGAAGTATTCCCGCGTGGAGCAGTATCGGCAGAGCGATATCGCGTTTTTAAGCAAGCTGTGCCATAACGCGGGGTGTTCTCTTAAGGTCACGAGCAATATTATCGTCATATTCGATCAGGCGGAATTCGACCGGAACCCCGAGATCAGAACGATAAGGCTCGGCGGGGGATACACAAAATACCGCTTGACGACCAACGAGAACGACAGCTACACAAGCTGCCGCGTTTACTGCACCAAAGCGAACGGCGAGGTCATCACCGCGACGGCGTATGCGGACGATTACAAAGAGGACGACAATAACGACCAATGCCTGGAGATACGGCAGAGCGTTGACAGCATTGGGGAGGCGGAAAACCTCGCCTACAAAATGCTCCGTCTGCATAACAAGTATGAATTTGAAGCGTCGTTTACCTTTCCGGGAGATACCGAGCTTACGGCGGGCAGCGTGGTCGTTCTCGAGGACTTCGGCGCGTGGAACGGTCGGTATGTCATAAAGCAGGCGAAGCATACGCTCTCGCATTCGGGGTATTCCACACAGATAAACCTGCGCCGTGCGCTGCCGCTTACGCCCGCGGACGTTCCCGATGAGACGGGAAATAAGCCCGATTACGACGTTGACGAGATCGCTTTGCAAGTTATCCGCGGCGATTGGGATAACGGCGACGTCCGCTATGACAAGCTGACGGCGGCGGGCTACGACTACGATATCATACAGCACCGCGTAAATGAAATGTTGGGGCTTTGTTAAGGAGAGCGCTATGAATGATTTAAGAGTAGGCAAGGTAACGAAGGTTGATACCGAAGCGCGAAAGGTGCGCGTTCATTTCGAGGACGTGAATATCGAATCGGGCTGGCTGAAGCCGATAAGCTCCGCGAATGTTTATTCTGTCGGAATGGTCGTGCTTTGCGCATATAATCCCGGATTTAACGAGGACGGCTATGTATTGGGGGCGTTGGAATGAAGATCGGAAGTCTGGGCGGGATAGTTTTCTCCGTAGACCCGAACAGGATACAGACGGTAAGCAATTTCAAGCAGAGCGGTTCGGCGAGCTACGGAAAGCACCAGCGGCACTGCGGAGATACGCTGCTGGAGTTTGTCGGGCGCGACGTTGATACGATCTCGTTCGATATGACGTTGGCGGCGCAGCTCGGCGTTGACGTTGAGGCGGAGCTTGCAAAGATCGCCGGCGCGGAGCGGTCGGGCGAGGCTTTGAAGCTCGTTATCGGCAAGAAAGTGCTGGGGCGGTACAAGTGGGTCATAACAAAGCATACCGTTAATTTCAAGCAGCTTGACAGGAGCGGCACATTGGTTCTGGCGGAGGTTTCCGTGCAGCTAAGCGAGTATCTGAGGTAGGTGTATATGCATATAACGATAAATTCCGGTACGGTATACAACGAGAATTTTCAGGAGAGCGATCTTGTAAAGTCCGTTGTACAGAATATCGCTCTGCTGCTGAATACAAAAAAGGGTACTGTGCCGATGTATCGCGAGTTCGGTCTGCCTATGGAGTTCATAGACAAGCCGATAGACGTTGCGGAAACAATGGCGGCGCTGGAAATATCCGAGGCTATCGAGGAATTTGAACCGCGTGCCGCGTTGAAGGACTTGACGATCTCCAAAACAAAAGAGGGCAGAATGGCTGTAATAGTTGAGGTGACGATAAATGAGCAGAGGAACTGACTATAAATTCGTGCAGACCGATCCCGCGGGCGTTTTGTCCGCGCTGATCGCGAAGTACGAGGAGCTGACGGGGCGGACGCTTCTCCCTGCAGACCCCGACCGCGTTTTTATTTCGTGGGTCGCGGACGTGATAATACAGGAACGGGCGCTGCTGAACTTCGCGGCAAATCAGAATATCCCGTCGCGCGCCGTCGGCTCCAACCTTGACGCGCTCGGCGAGTTCATTTACAATCTCGGGCGGCCGACGTCCAAGCCGTCGGAATGTACGATAAGGTTCACGCTAACGGGACCGCAGGAGACCGCGGTGAATATACCGATCGGCACGCGCGTGACGGATCTCACGCAGAAAATGACGTGGAAAACGGACGAGGACGCGGCTGTTCCTATCGGAGAGACCTCCGTGCTTGTGCCTGCGGTCTGCGTAACCGCGGGAACGGTAGGCAACGGGTATGTCGCGGGACAGATAAGCAAGCTCGTGGACGTTGATAATGTTGAATTTTTTCAGTCGTGCGGGAATGTCGACACGTCAAGCGGCGGCTCGGATAAGGCAAACGACGCCGAGTACTATGAGCTTCTGCGCCAGAGCCTTGAAGCATACAGCACGGCGGGTCCGAAGGGCGCGTATGAATATCACGCAAAGGCGGTATCCTCGGGGATCGCGGACGTCTGCGCGATAAATCCTCTCGATATGCCCGGAACGGTGCGTATATACGCTGTTATGAACGACGGCTCCGTTGCGGACGACGGCACAAAGAACGCCATATTCGAGGCGTGCAATGATGAAAAGGTACGCCCGCTTACCGATCATGTTGAAGTGCTCGATCCCGAAACGGTAGACTTCGATATTGACCTTACATATTACGTTGACAGAAACAGCACAAAAACAATGAGCGACATTGCCGCCGACGTTCGCGCCGCAGTGGACGAATATATAAAGTGGCAGACCGCGAGGATCGGACGGGATATAAATCCGTCCAAATTAAGCTGGCTGCTGCGCGATACGGGAATAAAGCGCGCGGACATCAAGCTCCCCGTTTATACGCCGCTCCGTGACGGCTCGGCGCGTATCACGCCGCAGTTCGCGCGGCATTCCTCTACAAAGATAACGAACGGGGGCTTTGAGGATGAGTAAGTTCATTGACAGCGGCGCGGGTCTGCTTCAAGGCTTTCCGTATTCGCTTTCGCGCGACGACGATAAGCAGAAGCTCGCCGAAAGCATTGCCGACGAGCTTGCACTGACCACCGCCGATACAGTCAAGGCTTTGATCTTCCCGTGTATCGACGAGCTGCCCGAAGCGGTGCTTGATGCGCTCGCGTATGATTTCAAGGTCGATTGGTACGAATACTCCGCGCCGATACGGAACAAGCGGAACGCTATCAAGGAATGTATTCTCGTACACAAGTTCAAAGGTACGAAATACGCGGTGGAAACGGCGGTTCACAGCCTTTATAACAAGGCGGAGGTTCGGGAGTGGTTTGAATACGGCGGCGAACCGTTTCACTTTAAAATTAAGGTTTTCGGCTCTTCAAGCGAGAATATCAAGCAGGTTTACCTGAAGATACAATACGCGAAAAATCTGCGCTCCGTGCTTGACAGCGTTGCGTTCGTACTTATTCCCGACAGTGATCTGGAGATGTTCGTCGGAGTTATTAACTCGGCGCTATACAAAAGGACAGCCGCCGAGGTTCGCTCGGACGATGAGTCGGTTTATACAGCGTCCGCCGATCCGCTTTCGGTCGGCATAAAGCCCGTCGGGAAGATAAAGCGTATATTCTCGAGGCTTGAGTATGAGCGGCAGTCCGATCTGCGCGTAATTTCCGCCGATACAAGCGTCGGAATGAGTACGGGCGCGGAAGTCAAGCGGATTTGCTCAACGCTTGAATACGCTCAGCCCGCAAGACCGCAGAGCGTTAAGTTCAAAGCAAACGTCGGGCTTGAGAGCGACAGCGCGGTCAAAAAAATATATGTGGAGGTAAAGCAATAATGAGTTGGGAAAATGTGACCATTACCAAGGACGGCGAGCAGCTGCTGTCCAAAATGCTGAACGGAAGCAAGCTGCTGTTTACTCGTGTGATCGTCGGCAACAAAACGGTGAACAACGCTCAGTTGTCCGCGCAGACCTCGGTGTTCTCGCCGATATCCGCGCCCGCGCTGATCGCTGGGAGAAGCGAAACGCCGCAAAAGAACGGTACGCAGATCAAGATACAGATACGCAACGACGGGGTAAAGACCACCTCCAGAATGCGGCAGATCGGTCTGTATGCTAAGTCTGAGCATGGCGACGAAGTGCTTTTCGGGTTGCTGCAGGACGAGATCGGCGAGGAGATACCCGCTTATGAGGACTTCCCGCAGTTTCTTATCGAGTTGTACACAAATATCGCCATAAGCAGAACGAACAACATACAGGTGGTCGTCAACCCCGCGGTTTACGCGACTGCCGCCGATCTGCGGGAGGTTCAGAAGAACGTCGCCGCCTTGCAGGCGGCTGCAAATCGTGGCGGCGTATCGTCAACGTCAATAATTATCCCGTCCTCGGCGGCGGTTTGGAATCAGAGCGCGGACGGCGGATACGCCGACATTCCCGTCGAGGGTGTAACGGCTTCGATGATACCGATAGTTTCCATTGCAGAGGCGGACAGCGGCACGGCTTCAAAATGCGGATTAAGCTCCAAAGTCGAAACGCTTGACGGCGCTGTGCGGTTCCATGCCAAGAGAACGCCCGAAGCGGATATCACCGCCGAGCTGACGCTGTTAGTTCCCACGGGGAGCATACCGGGAGGTCTGCCGGGTGGCGAGCTTCTCCCCGCAAGCGCGGACAGGCTCGGCGGCGTGAAGATAGGCGAAAATATCAACGTCGCCAACGACGGAACGATCTCCGTCGACAAGCAGCAGCTCGTGACCGAGATCATGCCGACGATCGAGGAAACAAAGGAAATGCTCGACGAGGTATTCAATAAGTAAATAGCGGCAAATGCCGTTATAAATAAATTTTCCGGAGGTTTTATTATGGAAGAAATGATTTTAATGCAGCTTTTGAGAGAAATGGCAACTCGTATCAGTAACGAGTGCGGCGAGAAGTACCGGACGGAAGCGCAGGTTCTTCAGGCGATAGAAACGGCTATCGCGAAAACGGGTCACCCCTCAATGCAGATCGCGGACGCTGTTCCCGAGGCTGCGGAGGCGGAATCGAACGTGTTCTATCTTGTGATGAACACAAAAACAAACCACTACGACATTTATATGCTTATCGACGGCACTGTTCAGTGGTTGGACGACACCACAGTCGACCTGTCGGATTACAGCACCACCGAGCAGATAAACTCGCTTCTTGACGGCAAGGTCGACAAGGACGGCTCGAAGGTGCTTTCCGATGTTAATTTCAGCACGGCGGACAAGGAAAAGCTCGACGGCGCGACAAAGGTCGAGAAGTCCGATACCGAGGGCAATGTGAAGATCAACGGTGTTGAAACGGCGGTCGTGAACATTCCCACCGTCACGGAGGTTCAGGCGATGCTGAACGAGGTTTTCGGCGCGTAATTCCGCTTAATTGCTTACGATTCGGCGCGGCAGTATTATCACCGCCGCGCTTTTGCTGAAGAGGTGATGAATTTTATGGTGCGAATTATGGAGCTGCTGAATGAGCTGGCAAAAAAGGTAAACACGAAATTAGCGGCTATGACCGGAGCGACCGCGAGCGCAAACGGTAAGGCGGGTCTTGTGCCCGCGCCCTCGAAAGGAGATCAGGGAAAGTTCCTGCGCGGCGACGGTTCTTGGGGAACTCCCGCGAACACAACATACGGCGCAATGAAAGGCGCTTCGGCAAGCGCGGCGGGTATGTCGGGGCTTGTTCCCGCGCCCGCCAAAGGAAAACAGAGTGTGTTTCTCCGCGGCGACGGAACGTGGGCTGCCGCAGTCATTTCGGCGAGCGTGACAATACCGACAACGGGCTGGAAAAGCGACAGCACCGCGGATCATCCGTACTACTATGACATACCGTGCAGCGGACTGACGGCGGCGGACAAGGCTGTTGTGATGATAGCTCAGGCAAGCGCGGCAGCGGCGAAAGCCTGCGGAATGTGCTCGAGGACGGAAACGCGCAGCGGCGTTATAAGAATACGCGCGAGAAAGGTGCCCGCGAGCGCTGTTTCCGCTGAATACTGGATATTTGGAGGTTGATAAAATGGCAGATGGATTTTTAAATATCCCGGGCGGCGCCGCCTTGGGATTCGGCACGCCGACTGCGACCGTCGACAACAACACGGGAACTCCGAGCGTGACCGTCACGGCGACGGGCGACGACTCGGCGAAAGTGTTTAATTTCGCTTTCAAGAACCTTAAAGGTGCGACGGGTGCGCAAGGAGCGAGAGGAGCTACGGGCGCGACCGGGGCTCAGGGACCCAAAGGCGACAAGGGCGACACGGGAGCGGCAGGCGCAAAAGGCGCGACAGGTGCAACAGGCACTCGCGGAAGCCGCTGGAACACGGGTACGGCTATCACGGGAACGTCTGCGACGGCGGCGGTGTTTTCAAACAGCGGCATAACCGACGCGCTTGTGAACGATATGTATCTGAACACGTCCACGGGCGCGGTTTACAGATGTACTGTCGCTGGCGCGGCGGCAGCGGCAAAGTGGGTGTATGTCGGCAGCATAAAGGGCGCAACAGGAGCGACGGGCGCTGCAGGGCAAAACGCTACGACGACCGCCGCCGCAACGCAGTCCGCAAACGGCTTGATGTCGGCGGCTGACAAGAAAAAGCTGGACGGCGTCGCCGC
>CAYWIP010000069.1:7251-14508 GCA_964458395.1 uncultured Ruminococcus sp. | reverse complement strand
ACGCTGGCGCTTATGGACGCGGGCGTTCCGATAAAGAAGCCCGTTGCGGGTATCTCCTGCGGACTTATCACCGAGGGCGACCGCTGGATGACAATGGTTGACATTCAGGGCGTCGAGGACTTCTTCGGCGATATGGACTTTAAGGTCGCGGGTACTCACGACGGTATCACCGCAATTCAGATGGATCTTAAGATCGACGGTCTTACTCCCGAGATCATCAAGAGCGCGTTTGAAAAGACCCACAAGGCCCGCGATTATATCCTTGACGAGGTAATGCTCAAGGCTATCCCCGAGCCGCGCAAGGAGGTCGGAAAGTACGCGCCCAAGATGCTCACGACAAAGGTTCCCGTGGACAAGATCAGCGACGTTATCGGCAAGGGCGGAAAGGTTATCCAGAAGCTCTGCGCGGACTTCGAGGTCAAGATCGACGTGGACGAGGACGGAAATGTATTCATCTGCGGCGCGGATCTCGAAAAGGCGAACGCGTGCGTTCAGGTTATCCACACGATCGTAAATCCGCCCGAGATCGGCGCTATCTACAAGGGCAAGGTCGTTCGCATTATGAACTTCGGCGCGTTTGTAGAGATCGCTCCCGGCAAGGACGGAATGGTTCACATCTCCAAGCTCGAGAATCACCGCGTTGAAAAGGTCGAGGACGTTGTTTCGATCGGCGACGAGATCATCGTCAAGGTAATGGAGATCGACCAGCAGGGTCGAATCAACCTTTCGAGAAAGGACGCTCTCGCGGATATCGAGGCTAAGAAAAAGGCTCAGCAAGGTTAATAAATTATCACAGCCCGGAGACTTAGGTTTTCGGGCATTTTTTTCAAACTACTTGACAAATATAGAATTCCATGTTATAATAATAGTGTAGCTGAATTCGCATTGATAAAATGTGAATAAATCTCTATATGGATTCAACAAAACGATCACCTATGGCGAATTCCATAACGCTATGAAATTGTCGAGCGGCGGATAATTTCGTATGGCATGGGTGAATGGATCAATTGACTTTTACAAGGGAGAAAACACTATGAGTCTCAACAAAAAAATTACAGCTTTTTTCACAGCCTCGGCTATCGCCTTAAATCTTACGGCCTGCAGCGAAGCGCCTTCAAGCGGATCGGAACCGTTTCGCGGATCCGCGGAAAACCTTGCGGATAAACCTATTGATGATCCCGTTGAAAAACCCTTGGACAATCCCGCAGATAAACTCGCGGAAAAATATGAGAATGATTTTATAAGCGATTTGAAAAAATCCGGCGATACGTCTTTAAGCAGAACCGAGGCAACTATCGGCTGGGATCCCGAGGCCGTTACGTCGGATCGGCTCGAAAAAGGCGGCGACGCGATACTTTCCCGGGCTTCTCTTGACGGAATGAACGTTTCGCTTATAGCGCACGATATAACACATCTGCCGGATGACGAAATTGACGGAGAACTTCACACCGCGAACTGCGAGGGAAATCTGTGCGCCGACAAGATACTTCTTTATCTGGAGGACGACAGCGGCAGAAAAATGCTCTCGACTCAGATAAACGGCAGCGTCGGACATCACGCTCTCAGCGGGGAGTGTCTGTTTGACGGCTCAACACGCATATACAAGACGGAGCAGGACGGCGAAACATATTATCTTCTGATGCAGTATGCTATGTATGATAAGGACGGCAAGGCGCTTATAGCAAGCTTTTACGTTCTTGATATGGAGCTTTATGAACGCAGCGCCGAAAGCGTCGGCGAGAACGGGATATTGTGTGGTTCGCTGTGGTTTGTGAATATCGCCGATCCCGGGGAAAAACGCGTCGGCGGCTGGGCGCAGGGCTATCAGGCTTCAAAGGAATTTGCTTTCAAAGAGGGAACTACCTTTTATGATCCCGAATACGGCTATGAGATCACGTTCGATATGAAAAAAGGCAGAGCAAAAGTCGTATATCCGGGTTAATAATATCATAGAAAAATTCAGCCCGGGAACGAAGGTTTTCGGGCTGTTTTTTTGAGAGTGTGAGGTGAACAATGCAAAACATCAAATGGCTTTTTTTGATCTGGGTTCGACCTTGATAGACGAAAGCGAGTGCGAGGAATACCGTATACGGGAGCTTCTTAAGCAAAGCAATGCTCCAAGCCGTGAGGTTCTGGAACGGCAAATGAAAGAATACGCGTCGCAAAATCTCCTGCCGTACAAGGACGCCGCCAAGGAGTTCGGGCTTGAAACGACAAAATGGCGGCACGATCTCGAAAAAATTTATGAATGTGTTCCGTATGTCCTTGAAAAGCTGTGCCCAAAATACAATCTGGGGATAATCGCAAATCAAGGACTTGGCGCGGAGGAGCGTCTTGTCGGATACGGGATCCGTCAATATTTTGACGTGATCGTTTCTTCTGCCGAGACGGGCGTATCCAAACCCGACCTGAAAATATTTGATATCGCTCTGAAAAAAGCGGAATGTTCTCCCGAAGAAGCCTGTATGATCGGCGACAGGCTTGACAACGATATCGTTCCCGCCGCCAAAATGGGAATGTATACGATATGGGTCAGACAAGGTTCGTTTAAATATGGTAATGTTGATTTGGCAGAAAATAAGCCTTATATAATCGTCGAACAAATAGTTGATATATTATCTTACTTGTAACGATAAAATACGTGATTTTCCGCAATATTATCACAATTGCAACCGTCGGTTGACTAATTGAAAAGCAGCGGTTGGTAGTCCGCAACCGCGAAAAATGCTAAAATTAACTCATCGGGAGCAGAGGTTTCCGAAATAACAAAAGAGGTGATTTTATGATCTTTGCGGATAAGCTGATCAGGCTAAGAAAGAAAAGCGGAATGTCGCAGGAGGAGCTTGCCGAGAAAATGAACGTTTCGCGGCAGTCGGTGTCAAAATGGGAGGGTGCGCAGAGCGTTCCCGATCTGGAGAAAATTTTGCAGCTCGGAGAGCTGTTCGGAGTGACGACCGACTACTTATTAAAGGACGAAATGGAGGACGAGGAGTTTGTCGGTAAGGACACGACGGGCTGTCGGAAGGTAACGCTCGCGGAGGCTAACGAATTTCTGGAGTTGCGAAAAAACGCTTCGTGGCGCGTTGCTCTGGCAACGTTTCTCAATATCGCCGCTGCTGCGCAGTTTATAGTATTCGGCGGCACGACGACGCTGCCCGAGCCGCCGTTCCCCGAGAACGTCGCCGCTGTGCTCGGAATGGCGGTGCTGCTGGTTCTTGCGGCTGCCGCGGTGGGAATTTATCTGTACACGGGCGCTCAGAGCAAGCATTTTGAGTTCCTCGAAAAAGAGGAATTTGAAACGGAATACGGCGTTGTCGGAATGGTTAAGGAAAAGCAAAAGGCGTTCCGCAATACCTATGTGACAAGCAACATAATAGGCGCGTGTCTGTGCGTGACCTCTCCCGTGCCGACGTTTGTCGGTGCGGTCGCGGCAAACGACTTCACTCGGGTGCTGCTTCTGGCGGCGACGCTGCTTATCGCGGGCGTCGGGGTGGTGTTCTTCATTACCGCGGGAGTGCGCGAGGCGAGTATGCGCAAGCTGCTTCAGGAGGGCGACTATACTCCCAAATACAAGCGCAGGGCTCGGCTGGCGGCAAAGATCTCGCCTATCTACTGGGGCATTGTTGTGGCGGTCTATCTGGTGTGGCTGCTGTTTATAGACGGGAGCAAAAGCGATTCGAACTCGTGGGTGGTGTTCCCCGTGGCGGGAGTGCTGTTCGCGGCGGTACTGGGAATTTGCGGGCTTATTGAGCGTAATAATAAAGATAACTAACGAATAAAAAATCACAGCGCCGTTTTAGCGTAATATCGCCAACGAAGAATTATGTACCGCCCGCAAGGAATGACCTTGCGGGCTTGGTGCTGTTATTATGAATTTTCGGATATATTATGCTGTTTTTCACTGTTCGGAAGAACTATCCGCAGCTTGAACCATTCCTCCGTAATATCATAATCGAGAACGGCATTGTTTTTCTGTGCAAAGGCGGAAATGCTCCTTGTACCTATTCCGTGACCGCTTTCCTTTGAAACGGGAAGCCCTTCCTCGTCAAAAGATACCATTCCCTCATAGCTGTTGGCGATCTCCACGATGTACTGCTTGTTTTCGGTGGTTCTGATACGCAGCCTTTTTTGTTTGCCGACGACCTTTGCACAAGCATTCACAGCATTGTCAAGAGCGTTTGCGACTGCGGCGGTGAAATCCCGCATATTTTTTCAAGCTCGGCGCTGTTGTCGTCGCAGACGGAAATACGGTACATCGGCAAATCCCTCCGTAAAAAGCGGTTATTTATTATATTTTACTGCTTTTATCGGTATTTTGCAAGAGGGCGTATGTCAAATAAGTGATTTTTCCGTCAAATAAGTGACTTCTATTGAAAATTTGTCTTAGTTTTGCTAAAATATAAAAATAAGCAAAAGTAAGATAAGGAGGGCGGCGGATATGCTGAAACGCACCGATATATATATATATATATATAGGATTAGTAGGTTTTGTCTGCCCTCCGCGAAATTTTACAAGCCCGCCGTGCCGAGGTATTTCGGAACGGCGGGTTTTGTTGTCTGAAAATTAAAGAAAGGGTTGATTATTATGAAAAAGATTTTCAAAAGGGTCTCCGCGGCGGTCATAGCGCTCGCGGTCGCGCTGACCGTGTTCGTGTTTGACGTGCCGCAGAATTTGGCGGCGGCGGCAGTCGGCAACCTCAGTCTCTACTTCTATAGCCTTGACGATGACGGTAAGTTGACGATTAAGAGCGATTACGGAATGACGAACTGGATGGAAAAACAAACAGGTTACGCATCTGAAGTCAAAACGGTGGAAATACGGAGCGATGTTACTTCTATCCCGGCAAAGGCATTTTACAATTGCTCAAATCTTACGTCAATAACGATACCGAGCGGTGTTACTTCTATCGATTCAAATGCTTTTTATGGTTGTTCAAGCCTTACGTCAATAACATTTGATGGAGAAAGCAAATTAACTTCTATCGGAAATTCTGCATTTCACAACTGTCTATATCTTTCAAGCATAACTATCCCCGACGGTGTGACATCTATAGGTGATAAAGCATTTTACAACTGTCAACATCTTTCAAGCATAACTATCCCCAACAGCGTGAAAACTATAGGTAATGAAGCATTTTACGGCTGCAGATCATCGCTTAGGAGTATATCTATCCCCGACGGCGTGACATCTATAGGCGATAGAACATTTTACAACTGTCAACAGCTTTCAAGCATAACTATCCCCAGCAGTGTGATATCTATAGGCGCATCCGCATTTGCCAACTGCATAAATCTTGAAAGCATAACTTTTTTCGAGGGTTCGTGTTTAACATCTTTAGGCAACAATGCATTTTACGGCTGCCGCTCACTTTCAAGCATGACCATTCCAGAAGGTGTGACTACTATAGGTGCGTCTGCATTTGAAAGCTGCTCAAACCTTACAAGCATAACTATCCCAACCGGTGTGACTGCTATAGGTGCGTCTGCATTTGAAAGCTGCTCAAAGCTTACAAGCATAACTATCCCAACCGGCGTGACTGCTATAGGTGCGTCTGCATTCGGCGCATGCGGATCGCTTACGGGAATAACCGTAGCAGCAGATAACACAGCGTTTTTATCTGAAAACGGCGTATTATTTGATAAAAATAAAACATCGCTGATTTGCTTCCCCGGAGGAAAGGCAGGCAGCTACGAAATACCGAACACCGTTACTTCTATTGAAAGCAAAGCATTTAACGAATGTCTAAAGCTTACATCAGTGACAATACCGAACAGTGTTACGTCTATCAAGGAAGGTGCATTTTATCAATGCAGAAAGCTTGAGTCTGTGACAATGCCTAATGCAATTACTTCTATCGAAAGCAACGCATTTTATAACTGTGCGGCTCTTACGTCGATAACGATACCCGACGGCGTTACTACTATTGGTGACTATGCATTTCAGGGTTGTTCAGTTCTTACGTCGGTGACGATACCCAGCAGCGTTACTTCTATCGGAAAGTACGCATTTAGCAGCTGTTCAACGCTTAGCGAGATAATATACCCAAGCGGCGTGACACTCGGAAGCAATGCAATTCCCAAAGCAATAACCCAAGTAAAGTATACGGAAACGGACAACAAGCGGAACGTTACGGAAATTACTCTCGGCACAAACAAAACAAGCGTTACCATTACGGACGCTATGAATATAGCCTTTGTTGCGGAGACTGAGCGGAGCAAGGTGTCGCAGGAGGGGCATACCCACTTGGGCGGCACAGCACCGACCTGCGCTCAAAAATCAAAGTGCGATATCTGCAGCGCGGATTACGGCAATACTTTGGAGCACGAATGGGGCGAATGGGAAATTACAACTTCCCCCACCACAGCCACCGATGGCACAGCCAAGCGTACTTGCCCAAACTGCAGTACAACAGAAACAAAAACGCTCCCCCAAATAGACCTCAGCGGCAGCGGCACGGCTCCCGAGGGCTTGAAAGTAGAAATAAAAAAGCCTAACTTGACCGAAGCCGGCAAAATCGAGTATAAAGACGAGAACGGCAACGTTCTGGCAACGGTTGAGATCCCCGCTCTGAACGCAGCTCCGGGCGAGGGCGGTACAAGCGTTTGGACTAAAGCCGAGGTCGGCGAGGGCGAAAATCAAAGCAAAAAACCCACCCCGACCACAGGCGGAACATTCGTTTATACAAGCACGGATTACGGCACGATCGAGGTCGAGGTTCCCGCTCTGAGCGACGACACATGGACAAAGACCGAGACCAAAAAGCCCTCTATCAGCGAGGGCGGCAAGTACACCTATACAAGTACCGATTACGGTACGGTATCAGTGGACATTCCCGCGCTGACCGATGAAGCATGGGAAAAGACCGAGACCACGAAGCCCTCTATCAACGCGGGCGGCAAGTACACCTATACAAGCGATTACGGTACTGTAACGGTGGACGTTCCCGTGCTGACCGATGAAGCATGGGAAAAGACCGAGACCACAAAGCCCTCTATCAACGCGGGCGGCAAGTACACCTATACAAGCGATTACGGTACTGTAACGGTGGACGTTCCCGTGCTGACCGATGAAGCATGGGAAAAGACCGAGACCACAAAGCCATCTATCAACGCGGGCGGCAAGTACACCTATACAAGCGCTTACGGCACGGTAACGGTCGACGTTCCCAAGCTGACCGACAATACATGGACAAAGACCGAGACCACAAAGCCCTCCGTTAGCACGGGCGGCAAGTACACCTATACAAGCGATTACGG
>CAYWIP010000069.1:6342-7151 GCA_964458395.1 uncultured Ruminococcus sp. | reverse complement strand
CCACAAAGCCCTCCGTTAGCACGGGCGGCAAGTACACCTATACAAGCGATTACGGCACGGTAACGGTCGATGTTCCCAAGCTGACTGACAACGCATGGACAAAGACCGAGACCACAAAGCCCTCCGTTAGCACGGGCGGCAAGTACACCTATACAAGCGATTACGGTACTGTAACGGTGGACGTTCCCGTGCTGACCGATGAAGCATGGGAAAAGACCGAGACCACAAAGCCCTCTATCAGTGAGGGCGGCAAGTACACCTATACAAGTACCGATTACGGTACGGTAACGGTGGACATTCCCAAGCTGACCGATACGGAGTTCTGGACAAAGAAAACGACCGGAAACACCGATCCGGGAGCAGACGCCACCGGCAGCTACACATATACAAGCGATTACGGCGAGGTAACGGTTGAAGTTCCCGCACTGAGCGATACCACAGTCTGGACAAAGACAACCACACCCGCCACCGAGGAAACTGAGGGCAAGGACGTTTATACAAGCGCATATGGCACGGTTGAGGTCACGATTCCGGTGCTCGGTCACACGCACACGTTTGCCGAGACTTGGTCGAAAGACGACGCCTACCATTGGCACGCGGCAACTTGCGGACATACCGATCAGGTAAAGGACAAGGCTGCTCATGTATGGAATTCCGGCGAGATCACCCAGGATGCAACGGCAACCGAACCCGGTGTGAAAACATTTACGTGTACGGTTTGTGGGGCGACCAGAACGACGGAGATCCCCGCGCTCGGCAGCGACAACTCTTGCGGTGACAACGCGACTTGGAAATACGACGAAACGACC
>CAYWIP010000069.1:0-6242 GCA_964458395.1 uncultured Ruminococcus sp. | reverse complement strand
TATAAAGGTGAGAGCGGTTTCACGGATCTGACCGATAAGATCACTGCCGAAACAGGCGATACCCCCGGCAGCGACAACTCTTGCGGTGACAACGCGACTTGGAAATACGACGAAACGACCAAGACCCTCACAATCACCGGTACGGGCGACATGACCGATTGGACAGCGGAAGATCCCGCTCCATGGGCTGATAAAGCGGCAGAGATCGAAAAGGTCATTATTGGCGACGGTATAACCTCAATAGGCGATAACGCTTTCGAGGGTTGTACCGGGATTACGGGCGTTACGATCCCCGAGAGTGTGGAAAACATAGGCGATAACGCGTTTGCAGGCTGTACCGATCTGGAAACGGTAACATTTGAGGGCGAGAACCCGCCTACAATGGGAAGCGACGTATTTAAGGACTGCACCATTGATAAAATCGTTGTTCCGGAGGGCGCAGAGGACGCTTATAAAGGTGAGAGCGGTTTCACGGATCTGACCGATAAGATCACTGCCGAAACAGACGATAACCCCGGCAGTGATGACAGTAACACCGACGAACCCGAAAACCCCGGCGACAATGACGATAACAACGATAGCAGCGATAGCGACAATAGCGGTAATAGCAGCGGCGACAGCAACAACAGCAGCAACAGCGGCGATACCGGCAACAGCAGCAGCGACAATGAAAATATTTCAAAAGACGTTCAGCTTGGAGAAAACGTTCCCAAAACCGAATTTGCAACTCCGACCGAGGAGCTGATAAGCTCGGTTCTCGATCCGGAAGAAATAACTCAGATCAAGAACAGCGATGAAGTCAGCATTGTATTGGAGATTTCCGATACGGTATCCAATGAGGATAAGCAGAAAGTTGAAAGCGTTCTCGAAGCAAATGCGGAGCTGCAGTTTGCGCAATATATGGACATTGCGTTGTATAAAGTCATAAACGACATAAAAACACAGGTCACAACGACAAATAAGCCGATACGGATAACGTTTGAGGTGCCCGCGAATCTTCGCAAGTCCGGCAGAACGTTTGAGGTGTGCCGTGTTCACAACGGCGAAACAGTGCTTCTACCCGATCTGGACGATGACGAAAACACCGTAACTATCGAAACCGATAGGTTCTCGACATATGCGCTGGTGTATCGCGATAAAGCGTCCGCTTCGGAGAGCGGCAATCCCTCAACGGGAATAGCGGTATCGCTTATCCCGTTAGTAACAGCAGCGGCTGCCTTAATAATTGCGATAAATCGCAAAAAGAAATAAATAACACTCCCTGTTTTGAGAAATGCCATGTTGATGGAAATACAGATGAGTGCGTAATAACAACCGCAGCGCTGACGGGATAATTTATCCCGTCAGCGTTTTGTGTTTCAAAAAATGAGATGCATAAAATTAAGAAAGCTCGATCTGAAACCTGATAAACAATTGGATTGACGAGTTACAAGAGCAAAAGAGGCGGATATTATTTGTAAGCAGGACAAAGCGAGGGGTCGGCAAGCCGATTTTGTATTTGAGCCAAACCTCTGTATACGAAAAAAAATAAACAGTTTTTGTGCAAAACTCCCAAAAAAATATAATCTATTGACAATGTGATTGTAATAAGTTATAATATACATAAGAGCGGTTTAAGAGAGGGGCTGGCGTAAATGGAAAATAATCTGTTAAATGAGATAGAGCAGGCGCGGCAGGAGATCAAGCGGCTGAAGCTGTCTTTGCGCGCGGAGCAGCTGCGCACGAAAATATCCTCCGAGTACACCAATTTCGGATTGTGGGAATACGATATCGCGACCGATATCTGCTATCAATATAAAAAGCTCAGCGGAAAATACGAGGATAACCTCGAGCCGATCGTACATTTCCGCGATTCACTGATAAGCTGGGGGATCGTGTGTACCGACGACCTTCCAGCGTTCAACCGCTTCTGCGACGCAATGGAACGCGGCGACAAGGAGATATCCTGCGATATCCGCGCCATAAACGACGACTGCGAGATGATCTGGCTGCGCTACGAGGGCAAAACGATATGCGACGAGCAGGGCAGACCGTCAAAGGTAATAGGCAGAACCATCGACGTCACCCGCCAAAAGGGCGGAGCGGAGGTCATGCTTCGTGAAGGCAGGGACGCGCTCACGGGCGCGTATACTCCGGAGCTGTTCCGCGACTGCGTTCTGGAAAGACGCGCGGGCGTAAACCGCTACAAGGACGCGGCGCTGCTCTCCATAGGCGTCGACAATTTCCGCGCGATAATGGCGCAGGAGGGCACGGCATGCGCGGACAGCGTTCAGAAAGAGGTTTCCGAGATATTGTCGAACATCAGCTCGGGCGAGCACGACAGTATTCTCGCAAGGATCCGCGACGGCGAATTTCTGATGTACCTCAGCTTTATAAATATGTCGTCGCTGGACGATACCGTTCGCCGGGTTATCAAAACGGTTCACGAGCATTTCTTTGACGGCGTTTTCGCCGAGGTGAGCGTGGGCGTATCGTTGTTTAAAAACGGGCGCAAGCTCGAGGAGGTATACAAGGAATCCGCCACGGCTCTCGCGGAGGCTCAGAAGAGCGGCGGAAAATGCTTTATGCATTACACGACCGCCATGTCCGCGAGATTGGGTTATGATGTGCAGCCGCCGATCGTCGATAACGTCAGCTTGTCGGGCGGCGCGGCGAAGGTCTACGATCTGATGATCCGCGCGTTTTGCAGCGAAAAAGACCGCCCCGCAATGATCAAGGCTGCCTTTCGGGCGGCGGGGCAGTACCTCGGCGCTTCAGACATCTATGTGTTCCACCATGACGGCGAAACGTTCCGCCGCTATATGACATACGACGCCGCAGGCAGGGAAGCCGCGGAGTGCCCCCGCATCACACAGCGCTGTCCCGACGGCGAAATAAGCGCATTGTTCGGAAACGGCGATAAGCTGCGCATTCACAGCGCGGGAGAAAAGCCCGAGGGTCTGGCGCTGGAGAACGGCGCGGTCTGCGCGGAGTGCCGCGCGATCCGCTGCAAAGGCGAGGTCGCCGAATATTTCGCCGTTATTTTCGACGGAAGATACGAGCTCTCCGAGCAGGACATACATATCATAGACGAGCTGGCAAACGCGCTGACGGAAATGTACTGTATGTACGTCGACGGAAAGGCGGGCAGCATAACCAAAAAGCTCAGAACAACGGCTATCAGCAACCACCGTATGGAGGGCTTCTCGATAGTACCGGGAACGTTCGTGACGGAGGTCGTCGGTGAAAATGCCGAGGAGCATTACGGAATGCGCCCCGGCGACGTCTGCTACAAGAAAATGCGCGGACTTGACGAGCCGTGCGGCGGCTGCCCGGCGCTTCAGCTGGACAATTCCGACAAGCTGTTCGCGTCGTCCGCTTACTACGACGAAAAAGACCGACGCTGGCTTGACGTTACCGCCTCGGTCGAGGAGAACGCGGACGGCGAGCGCCGCTACATAATCAGCTCCACAGACATCACCGACTGTCTCGGCAAGATACAGGTGGCGGATTCGCTGACGGGAGTTATGACCTTCGACGTATTCTCGGCTGAAGCCCTGAGATTGACCTCCGCGGAAAGATACAACGCCGCGGGCAGCTTCGCCGCGGTCATAAACGTCGCGGAATTCCGCAGAATAAACGAGGAAAAGGGCTTCGAGCTGGGCAATTCCATTCTGGTAGCGATCGCCGGGATAATGCAGCGCTGTATCGGAAACGGCGAGCTGCTGGGGCGTTCGGAGGGCTCCCGCTTCGCGGCGCTGTTCAGAAACAAAGACAAGGAAGAGCTTCTCTCACGGCTGAACCTTATGATGAACAGTATCCAGCGGCAGGTTTACGAAAAGTGCCACACGCAGATCTATCTGATAGTTGGGGTATGCGATATGAACGACGATCCCGTCGGCTTTATGGGAGCGCTCGACAGGGCGATAACCGCGCAGAAAACCATACGCGACAGAGCGTACTATCACGAAAATCTGACGGCGTTCTACGACGGCGCGCTCCGTGAAAAGATCAAGGAGCGCCGTTATATCGAAGCGAACATGATCTCCGCGCTCGAAAACGACGAGTTCCGCGTTTTCTATCAGCCCAAGGTGAACATCGCCACGGGCAGAGTAGTCGGCGCGGAGGCTCTGGTGCGCTGGATAAAGCCCGACGGCACGATCATCTCGCCCGGCAAATTCGTGCCGATCTTCGAGGAAAACGGCTTCATAACCGAAATGGACTTCGCGATCTACCGCCGCGCGGTCACGGATATCAGGCGCTGGCTGCGCGAGGGAATAGACGTTCCGCTCATCTCGCTGAACGTGTCGCGCCATCATCTCGCTGACGACAACTTCTGCGAAAAGCTGAACGCGCTCGTCGACGGAGTGGGAGTGCCGCACGAGCTTATCGAGCTTGAGATAACCGAGAGCCTGCTCACCGAAAATCTTGACAAGCTGGTTGAAACGGTGACGTGGTTCAAGGAAAAAGGCTTCAGGATCTCCATTGACGATTTCGGCTCGGGATATTCGTCGCTCAATCTGATAACAATGCTGCCGTTCGACACCCTTAAGATCGACGGAGGGTTCTTCCTGCGCAACGATCTCACCGAAAAGAACAAAAAGGTCATCACGTCGGTGGTAACGCTCGCCAAGAGCCTTAACCTCGAAACGGTCTCCGAGGGCGTTGAAACGCAGGTGCAGGTCGACTTTCTGCGCGACCTCGGCTGCGATATGATACAGGGCTTCTTCTACTACAAGCCCATGCCCGAAGATGATTTTCACCGTATTCTGCAGGCGCAGACGGCAAAGACAAAAGCATAACATTTCAGCCGCCGATCCAAAAGTCGGCGGCTTGAATTGACAGCGCATGAATGGAGATTTATCATGGAAGAACTCAGACTTGTAAAGCTGCTCGCGAAAACGGCGAAAACAGCAGGCGGCTTCGCGCGAAACGCCGCCCGCGAAAACACACCGGACATCATCTGTAACGGTACGCTTACCTTTGAGCCGATAAACAATAAGACCGCGTATGAGACACGTCATTTTATAAAGTTTGCCGACCCCTCGGTAAAAAGCGTTATTGTTCCCGCCGAATACAAGGGAGTGCCCGTAAAGGCAATAGGCGCGAGCTGCTTTTTCGGGAGCGAATTTCTGACCTCTGTCGTCATTTCCGAGGGCGTCGGGGAGATAGGCGTTGACGCGTTCGGCTTCAATCCGTCGTTGGAAGAAGTTCGTCTGCCGAAAAGTATCCGCCGCGTATACGAGGGCGCGTTCAGAGAATGTCCGCTGCTTCCGGCGGAAACCGTCATGACCTGCCTGTGCCTTTCGGCGGATATCACCGAGCCGTTTTGCGAATCGTATTACGGCTGGCACGAATGTGATTGGGATACCGCTCTGCGCGAAGACGTTTTTCTTCTCGCGCTGAAATATCACAGCTTCTCCGAATTCGAGCATAAGCGAATATCGGAGGAAGTGGTACGCCGCGGAATCCGGAAATATCTGCGGCTTATGGAGCAAGCAGGAATGTTCTCGGACGTAAACCGCCTTAACTGCTATATCGACGATTCGGTAAGAAACAACACCCCCGAGATAACCGCATGGCTTCTCGAATATAAAAACCGCAAATTCGGCTTCAACGGAGGGGATAATTATGAACTGTAACGATCTGTTCCGTTTCGGGAAAAACCCCAAAACAAACGGCTGTATACTGTCTGAGTATCTTCAAAAGAACAACGCGGAAATAACCTCGGTCGATATCCCCGCCGAACATAACGGCGCTCCCGTCGACGCGGTAGGCGATAACGCGTTCGCGTTCGCCGCGAAGCTGGAGGCGGTCGGCATTCCGCAAAGCATAACCTATCTGGGCGAGAACGCGTTTTGCGGCTGCGCGTCGCTGAAAAAGATCGTGATCCCCGACAGCGTAATGGAGGTGGGCAAAGGAACGTTCTCGGACTGCAAATCGCTCATCTCCGTTGAAATAGACAATCCCGTACTCCAGATCGCGCCGAAAATGTTCAGCGGCTGCGAGCGGCTCTGCGCGGAGGCTATCGCCGCGGGAATGCCGATGTTTATCGACGAGAACAACGTCCGCGAGTACATAGCGGATTATTCGCGGTACGACGTGGCGAGACTGCTTGTCGGGCAGAAGCGCGTGCGTATGAGCAAGATACCGTTTATCGGAGTGATAATTATCAACAACCTGTACAGGCTGCTCCCGCTGGCGGAGGAGTGCGGACTGCTTAACGAAAAGGAATTCGTAACGATGATAACGCAGTTTTGTGC
>CAYWIP010000068.1:0-14528 GCA_964458395.1 uncultured Ruminococcus sp. | reverse complement strand
CGTACTATTATGATATCGTCTAAAGTTAGTATACGGGCGGGGAGCGCGTGTCACGCACTCTGCGCTATGAAAGCAACATTTTAACTAAATGCCACCGAAAAATGCGGTAAAGGGGGTGTGGGAGAGGGGAAGAAGATCGGAAGAGGAAACCCGTAGGGAGAGGGGGGAACTCCGCATTTTTGTCGGATTTTGTTGTTCCCCCCTCTCCCGAAGGGTGTCCTCTTGCACCGTGCGTCTACATAAATAATTATAATAAACGAAACAAAGGGGATTAACCAACAAAAACAATCTCTCAGCAAACGCAGCGTTACAACGCTAAACAATAATTTACCCATTAACAGGAGGTGCCAATGGACGAAATGAAATTTTCGGTTTTCCCGAGTGAAAACCTTGTAGACCTTGCTCTGTATCAGTACGGACGGGAGCAGTGCGCGCCCGCACATTCGTTCGGACCGGCGGCGCGCAATCACTTTCTGTTCCATTATGTGCTGTCCGGCGCGGGAACGCTTATCGCCGACGACGGCAGCGAGTCCGAGAAAACTTACCGCATTTCCGGCGGTCAGGGCTTTATGATCTTCCCGAACCGCATAACCACTTATATTGCCGACAGAAACGAACCGTGGGAGTATGTCTGGATAGAGTTTGACGGACTGCGTGTGCGCGCTATCCTCGAAACGGCAGGTCTTTCGCGCGAGAAGCCCGTTTACCGCGCCAAATACGACGGGCTTCGCCAAAAGATGGCTGAGGAGATGCTGTACATAAACGCCAACAGGAGTGCTCCGCCGCTTCATCTGATAGGTCATCTGTATATGTTTATAGACTACCTCTCGCGCTCCTCGGCAGCAGCTCAGCCGAAGCAGGGAAGTCCGCTGCGCGATTTTTATGTTCACGAGGCTATGGTCTTTATTGAAAGCCGATACGGCGACGATATTACCGTCGAGGACATTGCCGCCGCTTGCGGACTTAACCGCAGCTATTTCGGAAAGATATTCAAGCAGTCGGTAGGAAGATCGCCGCAGGAATTTTTGCTGAGCTACAGAATGGCAAGGGCGGCGGAGCTTCTGGAAACAACAAGACTTCCCGTCGGCGAGGTCGGCGTAATGGTGGGCTACGCGAACCCGCTGCACTTTTCAAGAGCCTTTAAAAATGAAAACGGCGTTTCCCCAAAGGATTGGAGAAACGCACGCCGTCAACTTCTGTCGGATAAAGGGCAGCCGAAATAGACCGCCGTCGATTATTAACCGTTGATTGCTTTTCCGTCATTCGTCGTTCTTTTTCCGCTGCATTTTCATCGCGTAATTTTTAGGGGAGCAGCCGAAATTCTTTTTGAACACGCGCGAAAAATACAACGGCTCGGCAAATCCGCAGACATAGGCTATCTGGGAGATGTTCTGCTCGTCGCCGCCCGTGGTGACGAGCAGCTTTTCCGCCATTTGCATACGCAGACTTACAAGATAATTGTGCGGAGTCATTCCCATTTCGCTTTTGAACAGCTTGCGAAGATAGTCGTAGCTGAACGGGATTGTTTTTAAATAGGTGTCCAGTTCATAATCGCAGTCGGTAAAGTTCTGCATTATGTTGCTCTTGATCGCGCCGATAACGTTGCGCAGCGGCTTTGTGCTCTGGAACGCGATAACGTAGTTTACTATAAGATTTCCGAACGCCGCGATTATGAGCTGCTTGTTGTTTATCTTGCTGTTGAAGTAGTAGAACGCGTCGTTGAACGCTGTCAGAATGTGGTTGTCGCTGTCGTCGGAAATAACTATCGGGGTCTTGAACGGCAGAGTGGCGTCCGTGATGTTCATGTGTATATTGGTGAAGCCCTGCTCGCTGTTGTTCGTGTGCGGGATCTCGGGCGGTATTATCACGATATCCCCGACATTGTACTTCATGGAGGAATCGTTGAACACAAACTCCCCGCAGCCGCCCGTGCAGTAGATCAGCTCCCAGTTTTCATGGGAGTGAAGATGCATTGAAAAGGTGATCAGATTTTTGCCTACATATGTGATATTGTTCATAATATCCGCCTTTCTCCTGTAACCTTGTTACATTTCCGGGATAGTGATATGTCCTAATTATCAACAATGGAATTTGTTACTTCTCACAATTTTATTAAAAAACGGTTGAAAAATAAATTGTTATGTGATATAATCCAGTTATGTGAAAAGGATTACATCGTCAGCGCCCCGCAAAATAATTCAGCAGGGCGTCTTTTTCGGAAAGCGAAAGCTCTTTGCTCCACGGCACTCTGCCGCTGCGGTCGGTGCCGTATTCCGAAAAGCGCGCGGTCTTGTCGCGGTCGGTGTCGTTCCACTTATCGAAGCCCTCCGACGCGATGTGCGCGTCATAGACGCAGTCGATAAAGGACGCTTTTCCGTAGTCGCGCCACGGTCTGGCAAGAAATACCGAGCCGTCGGCGGTGCGCTCGTCACGGGTAAATCGGCAGCGGTCAAACACGAAGCCGATATCCTGCTCCGGGGCATGAGCCGGGGCGGCGGCATAGCCGTGACCTCTCACCTCATACAGCGACTTTATCTCGCAGTTCTCAAACAGCGCGTCGGCGCAGCCGAAAATAAAGTCTACGGTCCCGGCTATAAAGCAGTTCCGGTAGATCTGACGCGAGTATCCCTCGGCGCGAAGCTCATCCTTTAAAAAACCGTCGTACCTTTCAATAAGGTCGTGCGGCAGCGGACCGCAGAATATCGTATCCTGAGTGGAAACAAAGCGGCAGTCCTCGGCGGTGAAATCGTCCGCATATACGGTAAGCGCGACCTCCTGCCCCTTATCTTCGGGCTTAAGCGAGTCGTTTTCGACCGTGAGGCGTCTGAAGTTTATATGCGGTGCGGTAACGGCAACGGTGTAGGTGCGGAAGGTATTGTACTCCTTGCCGTCCTCATGGATCTTCTTGGCGTAGTCGTCATAGACGATGATCGTCTTGTCCGCGCCGGCTCCGGCAAGCTCCAGATACGGTACGCCGATATCGAGCTTGAGGCGGTAAACGCCCTCGGCTAAGTTTATGCGGGTGTGCGGTTCCGCGGAGCGTATCGTCTTTTCAAGTTCGGCGGCAGATGCAACTGTTATTTCTTTCACAATGTTTCCCCCTTTTATGACCGAAAAAGTAATGTTTTCTTCTGATTTTGATTATACTATGTTATGGGGTCTTTTTTCAATAAGAATTGATAAAGTTTGTTGAAATCAGACAAATAACGCGGCGTTTTTTGTAAAAGATTGTCAAATATTGTTGAGACAGAGAACAAATCAAAAATTATGAAGGATGGCAAATGTCCGAAATGTCCATAAACAGTCTTGTATTTGCATTGTACTTTTTGGTTTATTTAGGTTAAAATAGTTTGTAGATAACAGACAAAATTTCGCAGATTTTGTGAAATCATTGTGTGAATATTTGGTAATAGGGATGCCCTATTACTTTATACGGTGGCAAAGTCACCGTATAAAGTAAGTCGGAAAATATAAAGTAAGTAGATTGTTAGGAACGACCGGCTATGAGTAATATCAGCTTTAAACAATACAGGGCGATTGACCTTGGAATATTGGCGGTTATTCTGTTTGCTGTGGAAGCGCTTATCGCAAAGGCGGCGGGCACATGGTTTACCGGTCAGTTGTATACACTGTCCCCCACGATTGCGATAGTGTGTATCGTGATGATGCGCTGGGGCGGATATGCCGCGATACACGCGGCTGCGGGCGGACTTGCGTTCTGCATAGCGTCGGGAGCTTCTCCGCAGCAGTTCGTGATATACTGTGCAGGAAATTGCTTTGCGCTTGTTTCTCTGCTGCTTATAAAGAAGTTCGGCAAGCAGAAGATCAAGGACAGCGTCTTGCTTACGATTTTGTTTACGGTGACAGCGTTCTTCGGGGTGCAGATAGGAAGATGGCTTGTGAGTCTGGCTTTCGGAGGGACGATAGATACGATTATCGTGTTTATTATGACCGACTCGCTGACGTTGGTTTTTTCGGTGCTGGTAGTGCTGATATCGCGCAGGATCGACGGTTTGTTTGAGGATCAGAAAGCATACCTTATCCGGACGGCGGAGGAAAGGCGGCGCGCAGAGCTTACGAAGCTTGCCGACGAGCCGAGCGGCGATCCCGATAATTACGAATAAGAAAACTTTAATTATATAGCTCGAAATATCTTATATTAGGAGGTTTTCAAAGATGCAAATGAGCGTTTCCGATTATTTGATTTTCGATGAGGAAAGCGGTACCTACATCGAAAATCCGGAACAGGCAGTCCGTGATGATGTTGAGAAGCATTATTGGCTGCACGTTCTGAGGGCGGTTCTCAAGGATTGGCGTCTGTATCTGATGCTTATCCCGATGCTGCTGGTATTCCTGTTCTGGCGTTACTTCCCGATGTATGAGCTGCTCGGGTGCTTTAAGGTAACGGACGATACGCTGCCTGTAGCGGATCAGTTGTATTCCGGATTTTCCTACTTCAAAAGACTGCTTGTGGGAGGGGATACGCTTTCAACCGAGTTCTGGAGGGCGTTCAGAAATACGTTCCTGCTGAGCTTCTACGGACTGTGCTTCGGCTTTCCGATGCCGATCATCATCGCGCTGTTCTTCAACGAGATCCGCTCGAACATCATGCGCAGCTTCTACCAGGTAGTTACATATCTGCCTAAGTTTATGTCGACGGTCGTTATGACGTCGCTAGTAATGATGCTTGTAAAGCAGGGCTCTCTCACCTCGGGCGTGGGCATTCTTTCGCAGCTGCTTGAAAACATCGGCTGGATCGACGAAGCAACGGCGTATAACGGACTTCTGAACAACCCAAGCTTCTTCCGAGCCATTTATCAGATAAGCGGCATCTGGGAAACGGCGGGTTACGACAGTATCGTATTCTTTGCGGCGATCATCGCGATCTCCCCGACGAGCTACGAGGCGGCGCAGATCGACGGCGCGGGCAAAATGGCTCAGATGAAATACGTAGTTCTGCCGAGTATCCTGTCCACGATAGTAATCATGCTTATCACGAGAATAGGTTCGCTGCTTAATATAGGCTACGAGAAGGTTCTCCTTTTGTACAACACCAATACCTACGTTACGGCGGACGTTGTTTCGACGTTCTCGCAAAGATACGGTATTGCGGGCACGGGCATGAAGGGTCTGGCGTCTGCTGCCGAAATGATGAACAACGTTATCGGAATGCTGTTGGTTATCGGCGCTAACACGATCTCGCGCAAGGCGTCCGATGTATCACTCTATTAAAGAGGTTTGCTATGAAAAGACGACTTGAAATTTCGGAGCTTATATTCAAGATTATAAGCTACACATTGCTTACGATATTCGCGCTGGCTTGTCTGTATCCGTTTCTTTACACCATTTCGGCTTCGATAAGCGGCAGACACGCGGTCGATTACAGCGAGATAGTTCTGTTCCCTAAGGACATTCAGTTTGACGCGTTCGCTACGATGTTCGGCAACAATATGTTCTGGAACGCATACACGAACACGCTGTTCCTGACGCTCTACGGAACTATCTGGGAGCTTTTCCTCTCGATTCTCGGCGCGTACGCGCTGTCTAAGAAAAGACTGCTCTTCCGCAGAGGCTTCAACTTCTTCCTCGTTTTCACCATGTGGTTCAGCGCAGGTCTTGTTCCGCAGTACCTCAACTACATAGCTACAAAGCGCGTATTCAATTCCGTGGGAATTATGGACGACAAATGGCTGGTCGTTATCGCAATGGGTATGGCGGCAATGAACATCATTCTGCTGCGTAACTCGTTTGAGGGCGTACCGAGCGAGATCGAAGAAGCCGCGATCGTCGACGGCGCAACGGAAATGCAGGTTCTCTGGAAGGTATATCTGCCCATGAGCAAGTCAATAATCGCGACCGTAGCGCTGTTCTTCGCAATATCGCGCTGGAACGGATACTTCTGGGCAAGACAGATGATCACAAACGGCAACGAGCACCCGCTGATGGTATATATCCGTCTGCAGCTCGAAATGTATCAGGACCCTGATCAGATGACCGGCTGGGACAAGATATATTCGTCCGACTCGATGATCTACTCGCTTATCATCTGCTCGATAGTCCCCATTCTCATTATTTATCCCTTTATCCAGAAATATTTCGCAAAGGGCGTAAATGTAGGCGGCGTAAAGGAATAAATCATTATCATTACTTTGTTAATCAGCCGCAATCCGCGGTTGATATATAAAAGCAGGCGAAATTCCGTCTGCGTCTATCCTAAAGGAGGAACAACAAATGAAGAGATCTAAAATTGCGGCGTCAGTGCTTGCAGTTTCCGTCGCAGTTTCTACACTGTTGACAGGTTGTACACAGGTTCCGAGTGATTCGGACAACAGCAGCAGCACTAACACCGGCAGCTCCGGCTCCGGCAACAACTCCAGCACCGGCGGCGACAGCTCTACCGGCGGCGAGAGCAGCACGGGCGGCGAGAGCAGCACAGACAACAACAGCACGCCTGATGTTGACCCCGCAGAGAGCCTGAAGTTTGCTGAGGGTACTGTTCTGAGAATGGCTACCGGTTACAATGGTCCCAAGACAGGTCTGTTTTTCGATGCAGAGGTTGCCGGAGACGGTATCACCCTTGCGGACGGCAAGACCTATAACACCGGAGATCTTAAGCCCACTTGGGTCGCTGTTGAAGAGAAGCTCGGCATGAAGTTCGAGAATAAGTATCAGGGCAGCAAGAATGCAGCTGCTGAGTATGACTACTGGGATCCTCAGCTCGACCAGGTCGATATCGTAAGCGGTACCGCTTCCAAGCTGACCGAGAACGGCGTTGCGGGCAAGCTCGTAAATATCGCCGAGTATCTCGACAAAATGCCCAACTTCAGCAAGTACCTTGACGACAACCCCATCGTTCGTCTGTCTATCACAGGTGACACGGCTGACGGCTCTATCTACTTCTCGCCGTATTTCGACGGTGTAAATGATATCGAGCGTATGCCGCTGATGAGAACCGACTGGGTTGTAAAGCTGCTTGACGGCGACGGCGAGTTCGCCGCGGAGAAGAGCGGCAATACCGCTACCCCCGCTTACGAGCCTTATATGCCTACCACGGGTTCTGTTGATATCGAGGTCGTTAAGAAGGATAATTCCGGCACCGAGACCATCAAGAAGAACTACGACAAGGGCAACAACATCATCAAGCTGATGAACGACAAGGGCTCTATGACCGGTGTAGAGGCAGTTAATATGCTTCGCAAGTACATCGACGATACTTATGAGGGCTACTACGGCACTACACGTTCAGACCTGTTCTGCGGTCAGAACGCTGCTTGGGACGCAGACGAGCTGGTTGCTCTGCTCCGCTGCGTAGTTGCTAACGCCCAGACGCTCAACGGCACGGATACTATTCAGGGTCTGTTCTCTCGTGAGGACAACAACAACCAGAGACGTGTTGATATGTTCCGTTTCGCGGGTACTCTGTTCGGTGTTCGCGGTCTTGAGTCCAGACAGGATTATCTGTATATAGGCAACGACAATAAGCTTCACGACGCTCGTCAGGAGGCTGATACCTATGTTGCTCTGGAAAAAATGAACGCTCTTGTTAAGGAAGGTCTTATTTCAAAGTCCTTTATTGACGCGTCCGAGGAAAAGAGCGAGACTATGCTTGAAAACGATCTTGGTTTTATGCACTATGACTACAACCAGACACAGACCATTTTCAACAAGACTAAGCTCCAGGAGGGCGAGCAGTATATGGCTGTTATGGTTCCCGTTGCTCGTTGGAACGACGGTACCGGTGAGCAGTTCATGAGATTCACCGAGTCCTGGCGTTCCGTTAAGACCGATGGCTGGGGCATTTCCAAGGCAGGCGTAGGCGACGATGAGAACAAGCTCAACGCAGCTCTCAGACTTATCGACTATGCGTTCAGCGAGGAAGGTCAGATCATGATGTCCTACGGTCCCGATGCATTCATCAAGACCAAGGCTGACGGTTCTTACGAGACATTCAACTTTAACGGCAAGGAGATGCCCGTTATCGCGGACGCGACTTACGCGGAACTTTGGGATAAGGCAAACGGCAACTACACCAACTACGCTCGTTGGTACCTCGGCTCTACTCTGAGCTTCGCAAAGAGCCAGGCGTTTGAATATCAGTGCACACATGAGGTCGGCAAGATCGGCGCGGGCTACATCTCCAACGCTATCGCAAAGGGCACTATCAAGCACCCCGAGCTTGCATTGGCAGAGAATCCTTGGTACACCTCTGTTCCTACTACTCTTCCGAACACCAAGGCAGAGAACGACCAGATCGCAGGCTACACCGAGCTGTCCTCTAAGGGCAAGTTCAGCCAGTCCAAGGATGAGGGCAACCTCTTCGTTGACATCATAGTAGGCGGTTTCTCCGGTGAGGGTACATCTTCCGCTGAAGAAGCTGTTAAGACGGTTTCCGAGACTTGGAACGGCGCTCAGTACCTCAAGCTCAAGGAGCAGGCATGGCAGGATCTCGTTGATTACTTCAACAGCCTGTAATTCAATCAAGCAAATACCCCATTCGTAAAATTTTCGCGGCGCCGCGTAAAAACGCCGCCGCACTAATCCACGTTATGTTATTAGGGGAAGGGTATCCCCCTTCCCCTTCAACATAAAGGAAGGTCTGTATGTATAAGAAACAAATGACATTTCAGCGGATAGTATGCTTCGCGCTGCTTATTGCATCCGCATTGGTTTTCGTTTACTCTTTGGGTATTATGACCGATCTTTACGACGCCCTGTATTCAACCATCCGCAATCCCAAGAACCTTGACAGAACGACTGTTACGGGTTCGAGGATCTACTACGATATGCAGGACTTCAACAAAATGTTCACAAATATGTCTATCGTCCTCATTCTGGTGACGCTGACATTGTTTATTACCAACACCCATTCGCGCAGAAAATACTACATAGGCAACATTATCACAACGGCTTTGTGCGCGGTGTATAATGTAGGCTTTTCTGTCTGGGCGATCTCGCAGATCATGGCGTACAAGGCACAGTTTTTGCAGATAAACTTCGAGGAGCTTAAAGAGCATGCCGAGGGTATGAACACGCTGTATACCGACTCGACAATGTGGTTCGATATCAGCTTCGTTGTGTTCGGAATTCTGCTCGTGATCACCGTACTGCTTGTTGTTAATTTAATTTTGAAACAAATTCTGATGAAGGAAGAAAAGCGTCTTATCGGCAGCAGAAAGGATGTGAGAGCATGACGATGAACAATGAAGCCTTCGTTAAACGTGATCGGCTCAGATTCACCAAAAACAAGCTTTCCTCAAATCTTACCCTGCTTGCGATCGTGCTGAACGCGCTCTACTTTGTCAGTATCTATAAATCCGACGTCGGAACGTACTATTACAACCTGATGATCGGCGTATCCGTTGTTTACAATCTGCTTTTCATGCTTGTGGCGTTTCTCTCCTCGGAGGGAGTCAAGGCGTATAAGCTCGGCTATTCGTTTGTCCTTATGGGCATAGGCGCAGGACAGATAGTGCGCGTATTCATTCTTCCAATGCAGGCGCACACCACAACGCTCTCGCTCAGCGGCACGCAGCAGATAGTTATGGAAGACGGACAGTTTATGCGCGTATGCATTTACCTTATTGGATCGGCAGCGCTTTGCATTATTGCGGGAATTATCGCGTTCCTTAAGACCCGCACACTGCAGGAACGTCTGGCTGAGGTTGAAAAAGAGAAAAAAGCATAAAGGGAGCTAGTCATGAGTGATTTGAAATTACAGCATCTCGATAAAATCTATGACAATAAGGTTCAGGCGGTGTTCGACTTTAACCTTGACGTCAAGAACGGCGAGCTTATCGTACTTGTCGGTCCCTCGGGCTGCGGCAAATCGACGACGCTGCGCATGGTGGCGGGTCTTGAGGATATTTCCGCGGGCAACCTTATCATCGACGGCAAGGATGTAACCAAAATGCCGCCGAAGGATCGCGACATTGCCATGGTTTTCCAGAACTACGCTCTGTACGGTCACATGACGATCTACGAGAATATGGCGTTTTCGCTTATGCTGCGCAAGGAAAACAAGAACGAGATCCACCAGAAGGTTCTGTCGGCTGCCGAGATTCTCGGACTTTCCGATCAGCTCAACAAGAAGCCGAACCAGCTTTCCGGCGGTCAGCGGCAGAGAGTTGCCATGGGGCGCGCGATCGTCCGTACGCCTAAGGTATTCCTCTTTGACGAGCCGCTGTCGAACCTAGACGCTAAGCTCCGCGGAGCTACAAGACGCGAGATATTGCTGTTACATAAGCGCCTGAGAGCAACGATGCTCTATGTAACACACGACCAGACTGAGGCGCTGACGCTTGCGGACAGGATCGTGTGTATGTCTATGGGTCACGTTCAGCAGATCGGTACACCTCTCGAGTTGTATGATACTCCCGCAAACCTCTTCGTGGCAAGCTTTATCGGACTTCCTCCGATGAACCTCTTTGACGTTGAGGTAAAGGGCGGTGAGCTTGTTTGCGACAGCTTTAAGGTTGAGCTTACCCCCGATGAAAAGGGTTCGCTTGAGCGCTACGAGGGCAGAACGATCGTACTCGGCGTTCGTCCTGAGGACGTTGCCGAGGGCGGAAGTATAGGCGTCAGCGTTTTCTCCAATGAGAATCTGGGTCAGACCACCCTTGTAAACGGCGTTATCGGCAAACACAAAGTAACCTGTAAGTTCCGCGATTGGTGTAACTACAAGGCGGGCGATTCGGTAAACGTTTCTTTCAAGAAGAAACACTTCTTCGACAAGGATACGACCGAAGCGATCAGATTTAGATAAGGAGGCGGAACAGATGGGACAAAAAACGGCTACCGCCGTTCAGGGGCGGGGATTTAAAGAGTTTATCCGTAAGTTTATCGTTTCTCTGAAGCGCAGTCCTCAGAGAATCCCGCTTGTTGCGCTTTTGGCAGCGTTTCTGATTTATTCGCTTAACCTTTCGGCGATAGCGAATACTACTGCAAAGATCAATTCGGCGAATATGGGACAATGCGAGTTTGCGTCTATGCTGTTTTCAATTCTTGCGTTTGTGTGCTTTTTGAGGGCTTTTCCCAAACGCGAGAAACCCAAGATAGTTATGCTGGTGATCATGTTTGTCATGATGGTGGGCATGATATTTGCCGACTGCGTTTATTATTCGCGCGTTATCGACGCGGTCACCCGTACCGAAAACAGGATCGCGGTAACGGCCGAAACGGCGTATATCGCTGTCGCACAGAACGTTGTCGTAGTGCATATTGTCTGCCTTGCGATCACAATGCTGCTGCTTATCGCGCTTCCGGCATACGCAAAGGCACTTAAGAAGATCAATACTTCTATCGACGTTGAAGATAACGGCGAAATGGGAACTATTGATATTTCCGGCGAAGAATAATATTTAACGGTGAAAAAGCAACATCAGCCTCTGCGGCTGCTGTTGCTTTCATTGCAATAAGGATAAGCGGTCATGTCAAAGAAATCAAAGAAAGAACAGAATATCAGTCAAACAAAGGCGGCGGAGAACTATTACGATCTGAAAACCGACGCGGTTGACAAGCTGGTGAACGCAAAGGACGCGCCCGAGGTTTCCGATGCGGAAATACGCAAATATACCTCAAAGGGCAAATTCCATATCCCGTCGTGGCTTAAGATCGTATTTGTCAAGTTTTGGTTCAGCGGCGCGATATGCTATTTTTTCCTCTGGGGATTCGGATTGTACCTTGCGGGGCTGGACCTTATGGTCGTAATAGCGATAGCGCTCGGCGTTTCAATGGATCTTATGGTAAATCACACGCTGCACTATTTTGAGCCTCAGAAGGGCGCCTACGACAAATGGATGATGGTCACGTCGCGAAAATGGTGGTCGTTCTTCCTGAATATCCTGTACGCGAGTGTGCTGCTGTTCTGCGTAGTGCAGACATACACGGTCATAAACACGATAATCGTCGGAGATCCCGCGACCGCGGAGACTGTGGCGCTCGGCGTTGAGCCTATATTGTTCGGGCTTTTCTTCATGGGCTATGATATGCTGTTTATCACGATAAAGAACACATTGATAAAGATATTCCGCGACGCCGAGAAAAAGGCGTCGGGAAATAAATAATTCAGACATTGGGAGTAGTAATGGTTAATGTATTATATGTTGGTTCGGTCTCGGCTTGCTTCGAGCTGGAAAATGATTCCCCATATTACTGCGGGGAGGAGTATAAGGTAAAACTGAACGGCGAGGAGGTCACGTCCTCCGACAGAAACGTATTCTCGCTTTACCCGTTAAAGCCGAATACCGAATACACCGTTGAGATAGACGGTCACGACCCCGTTCATTTCACGACGATAAGCGAGGCTTGCGCGGTGAGCGTTAAGGACTTCGGCGCAGTCGGCGATGGTGAGCATGACGACACCGAGAGTATCCAGACTGCGGTGAACTGCCTGCCCGAGGGCGGCAGACTGTATTTCCCCGAGGGCACATACAGCACCGCGCCGATAAATCTGAAGAGCCACATTACGCTCGATCTCGCGGAGAACGCGGTGCTTCTCGGCTCTACGGACGTTTCTCGTTATCCGGTTATTCCGGGAACGGTCACCGATATTGTTACGGGCGAGGAGGTTCACACCGGAACATGGGAGGGCAATGCTATCCCCATGCATCAGGCGCTCTTGTTTGCCGAACATTCCGAGGATATTCGTATCGTCGGAAAGGGCACGGTCGACGGAAACGCACAGAACAGCGAATGGTGGGTGAACGTCAAGGAGAGAGTCACGGGCAGACCGCGCCTTATCTTCTTCAACCGCTGCAAGGATGTTACGATACACGGAATCACGGCGCAGAACGCCGCTTCGTGGCAGCTTCACCCATACTTCTCGCAGAAGCTGGATTTTCTGGACGTTTCGATTAACGCGCCTAAGAACAGTCCGAACACGGACGCGCTCGACCCCGAGGCTTGCGACTACGTTAATATTATCGGCTGCAAGTTCAGCGTGGGCGACGACTGTATCGCGATAAAATCGGGCAAGATCGAGCTTGGACGGAAGTTCAAGCAGCCCGCGAATCATCACACGATCCGCAACTGCATTATGCAGTTCGGTCACGGCGCAATAACGCTCGGCAGCGAAATGGCGGGCGGCGTGAAGAACCTCACCGTAAACCGCTGCATATTCGCGCATACCGACCGCGGACTTCGTATCAAGACCCGCCGCGGACGCGGAAAGGACGCGATAATCGACGGCGTATTGTTCGAGAATATCAAAATGGACGGAGTATTAACTCCGATCGTTATAAATATGTGGTACAACTGCTGCGACCCCGACCGCTTCTCCGAGTACAACACCACGCGCGAGAAGCTGCCCGTCGACGACAGAACGCCCTATCTCGGGAAATTCACGTTCCGCGATATGGTCTGCGAGAATTGCCACGTCGCGGCGTGCTACTGCGACGGACTTCCCGAAATGCCTATCGACGAGATCACGGTTGAGAACATCAGGTTCACCTACGACACGAACGCGCAGGAGGGCGTACCCGCGATGAAGAACAACGCGGAGAAGCTCTGCCGTTCGGGAATGTATTTCGACAATGTGCGCAAGCTGACCGTAAGGAACGTCGAGCTAGACGGCTGCGTCGGCGAGCCGCTTACGGCAAACAACGTCGGCGAACTGATAAAGGAGTAAAAGGAGTAACGATGTACGACAAGATAGACCGTTATATTGAAAGACTGTTGGATAAGTCTGCTCCCGAGGCTCCGTACTGGAATATCGAGAATATTCGTCAAGGCAAGCCGCCGCATTGGAACTATATCGACGGCTGCATGATCACGGCGCTGCTTTGCGCGGCGGAGATCACGGGCGAGCAGCGGTACGCGGATTTTGCCGAGGAGTTTATCGATTACTACATTTCCGAGGACGGTTCTATCCGCGGTTATTCGCAGGAGAAGTTCAACCTTGACGACGTAAACGAGGGCAGAGTGCTCTTCGATCTGTACAGGAAAACGGGCAAGGAGAAGTACAAAAAGGCGATTTTCCTGCTCCATGAGCAGCTTGAAAAGCAGCCCCGCACCAACACGGGAAATTTCTGGCACAAGCAGATCTACCCTAACCAGATATGGCTCGACGGGCTGTATATGGCACAGGTGTTCTATGTCCGTTTCCAGAAGGAATTCGGCGGCGGGGATTATTCCGACACCGTTTCGCAGTACAAGCACGTTCGCGGGTTGATGTTTGACGAGGACAAGAAGTTGTACTATCACGGCTGCGACTGCTCGCGAAAAGCGTTCTGGGCGGATAAGGAAACGGGGCGTTCAAAGAATTTCTGGCTTCGCGCTATCGGCTGGTTCTGCATTTCGCTTGTCGACAATATTGACTATATCGACGACGAGGACGAGCGAAAGAAGCTGATTAATATATTCGCGGAGGCAATCAAGGGCATTTCGCAGTACGCCGACCCCGAAACGGGAATGTACTATCAGGTGGTCGATCAGGGCGCGCGCGAGGGCAACTATCTCGAAACGAGCGGCAGCAGCATGATCGCGTACGCGATGATGAAGGGCGCGCGGCTCGGCGTTATCGACAAGAAATA
>CAYWIP010000067.1:0-15070 GCA_964458395.1 uncultured Ruminococcus sp. | reverse complement strand
GGGACGTTCAAACAGAACGGACAAGCCCAAAATGGAGGTGCAAATATGGCAAGGACATCAAGAGGCGCTGAGATCAGACCGAGCAAGATATACAGAGGCAGCAAAACGGAGGTTACCGAGTTTGTTGTGGAAACGGACGGGCTGTCGTTCGGCATAATTTACGGCGAGTGCGAATCGGGGTATTTTATCGCGATCCCGAATTTTGGCGTAAGCGTTCCGGCAGCGGCTCCCGAAGATGCGTTCTACAATCGTGAGAAGCTTCGCGAATGTAATAACAAGTTTGTCGCGGATAACGCGGGAACGCTTGCGTGTGCAATAATGAACTATTTTGAGGAGGATAAGCAGTGAAATACGAAGTCTATTTAACGAAAAGCGGCGAGGTGGCGGATATTATCGCGAAAGCGTTCAAGGTTGGCGAGAATGGTGTAAAGTCGATCGGCTACGGAATTTCAACCTTTTTTGGAGAAGTTCCTGCAATGTATCAGAACGATAAGATGTTCTGCTGCGTGGTAAGATACAACAACGATGCGGACGTGCAGCCGTATCGGCTGATTATAGCGTGAGGAGGACAAGCCTTGAGTGAAAAGGAAACCAAGCGGCGGCTTATCGCCACGAATATACTGTTCTGGCTCGGACTTTTGGTATGCTTGGGCGCAATGGGACATCTGGACTATCTGACCGAACAGCGCATCGCATACGGGATCGAGGAGTTCGCGATAACCTCGGGAAGAGGAATTGCCGGGCTGATACTTATGGCGGCGGGAATGTTCGTAGGGCGCAACTTGGAGTTTGATGACGAGGAAAGCGAGGTGGACGAAGATGACGGACATAATCTGTGATCTCAAAAAATGTGCATATCTGCGCAACGGTTTATGCACGCAGAGCTCTTTGGAATTATCCTGCGGTGAATGCGTGGAATATGCAGATGATCCATATACGGACGGCAAGGACTATCAGACCGAATATTTCAAAGCGTGCAGTGACGGCACGCACCGTAGGCGTGCGCATGGCAAGCGCATAATTATCAACGGTGTGGAATTCTTTACCGAGGACGACGATCGAAACGACGATGATTTCGTTCGACTTACTCACGCGAGAACGGGGGCATATGCGGGGACGATTGAATGGGTAAAGTCGCATTGGGAAGAAACTCTCGAGATTGCTGCAAAGTTCCCCGATGTGACTACATTACCGCTTAAGGAGGACGACGAAGATGCTGACAAATGATATGCGCGGGCTGTGGCGCGGGAAGCGGCTTAACAACGGCGAGTGGGCATTGGGGTGTCTAATTAGAGACAGTTCAAAAGCAATGATTGTTGTTTTGGACGATAAAACAAATCGTATGAGCGGCACTGCTGTTGCCCCTTCAACCATCGGCGAGTGCACGGGCTTGCGCGACAAGAACGGCAAGCTCATCTTCGAGGGGGATATTATTAAGCACAATGGCGAATGTTATGTGATCAAGTATCTTGAAAAATATATGAGATTTTCGCCGACTAAACCCGGTACTGTATTTGCTGTTTTTGATTACACGCAGTCTGAAATCGTCGGCAATATCCACGACAACCCCGAGCTGCTGAAGGGAGAGGCTAATGGACAAGATTAAGCTAAAGCCGTGTCCGTTCTGCGGCGGAGACGGACATATCTACGGCAGATATACCAAAAAGACCCGCCGTATGTATTATGCGGTACGATGTAAACGCAAATGCCACAAGGTACAGCGTTATTTTACAAGCCCCGAAACCGCTGCCGCCGCATGGAACGAACGCGTTATCGAAAGCGGGGCGAACCAATGAGCCGCAAATGTAAAAGCGCCATATCCGCGATCGTCAGCATGGCGGAATCCGAGGGGCTGTCCTATGGAAAATATGTCGCCCGGGAACGCACGGTTCAGATACGGCGCCGTCCGCCAATTCCGGAAACGGCAAAACCGCGCGGCATATCTACGATACAGGCGGCGCTTCGATACGACTGCCCGGGACTGTGCTCAAAAGCAAAGCATTCGGAGCAGCCTGCTCCGTTGCCATCTGAATCACGGCATGAAAAAGACAACGAAGATGAAGCGGCAGTTCCGTACAAACGCAAAAATTCGGGCCGCAGCGGACTTCCGTCGGAAAAGATCGTGAGGATACGCGCGCTGAAAGCACAGGGCATGACGCACAGAGACATTGCGTTTGAGTGCGACGTCAGCTTGTCGTCGGTAAAGAAGTATCTGAAGGAGGAATGATTTTGAACAAGGTCATAATGATGGGCAGGATCTGCAACGATCCGGAGCTTAAGACCACGCCCAACGGCACGAACGTCTGCTCGTTCCGGATAGCTGTCGACCGAAATTATCAGGTCAAGGGCGAGGAGAAGAAAACGGATTTTTTCAATGTCGTAGCATGGAGATCGTCAGCGGAATTCGTTACAAGGTATTTCTCCAAGGGCAGAATGATCCTTATAGAGGGGGAATTGCAGACGCGGCAGTACACCGACAAGAACGGAAATCCCGCGACATGGTATGAGATTATCGCGGACAAGCTTCATTTTACGGGCGAGAAAAGCGCCTCCGGGAGCGCTCCCGAAGCGCCGCCGTTACCGCCCGAGCCTCCTCAGTACGCGCAGCAGACGGCAGCTCCCGCACAGTCGGCAAGTGCTCCGCCCGTGCCGAGCATGGAGAGCGCGGACGATGATTATCCATTCTGAGAGGTGGTCAAATGCTGATCGAGAATAAATACGTTGTCCGCGAAACACGGGATAACGTCTATTTCACGGGAATGAACAGCAACAGCTATCCCGTGCTGGAGAGCCTCAACAGCCGCGTCCGGACGTACAAGAGTGAGAAGGCGGCAAAAATGGCTATCCTGCGAATCGGAACGGTCGAATACTGTGATTTTGCCGTTGAGTACATAAAGTCGGAGGAAGTCCCGGACGTTCCAAAGGACAAGCCCTCCGAGCCGCCGAAAATGGCGGTCGTGAAAGACGCTTCGGAATGGGAAACGGTGTTCGTGTGCGCGGTCCCTCCGAGAGAATTGGGCGGCTCGGCGGTATTTTCAAAAATCGAGCTCTGCCGCAGACAGGTGGGAGACCGCGAGATCTTCGGAGTTTTAGCTGCCGACGGCAAGCTGTACAGCGCGGGTCTCGGCGGAGGGGAAACGGCGCTGCGGCGATTCCTTGAGGAATATTACAACTACCTGTTACCGAGGGTAACGAGAGAAAGCAGGTGAAAATATGGCTTGCCCAAAATGCGGCGAAAAGAACCCAAACTCAATGGTGCGCTGCGGAAAGTTCCGCGCGTACATATGCGAGAAGCACTGTAACGAGGGCTGCGAGTATTTCAGCGGATTTGAAACTACGCACGTGCATTGTTTTTTCCGCGACAAGCAGATCGAGAAGCGTAAACGGGAAGCTGCCGAGCGTGCGATGCAGTCGTTCCTCGAAAAAAACAAATAAAAAAATCCCCGCCGAAGCCGGCGGGAAAAGCAGGAAAGTGCAAATAAAATTTTGCAGGCGCTTGCAAGAAGCAGCCCGCAAAATCACCCTATAAATATTATATCACTTTCCCGCTTAAAAGTCAATAGGAAAATCCAAAAAAATGCGGCACGAACGTCGTGAAAAAAAGGCGTTCACACTGCCGCTTGACGGGCTTGTTAATAGCATTGACTTTTCGGACGTTTTCGGAATTTTCAACACATTCAACAAGGGAAGTGATAGCACTGGGTACTTTTATTCGTGAAAAGCAGATGACCCGTTACAACTGCACATACAAGGAGGCCGATTTGTTCGGGTATTCGGACGAGGAGCAGAAGATGGTGAGACAGTCGCGGAGAACCAAGACGCGTGCGTCTCCGCCAAAGGTCAAGGACTTCAACGACGAGCGCTCGCGAAAGTATTTCCGCTGGCTGTTTCACAACAATTTCCGGGCGGGCGACTATATGGTAACTCTGACGTTTGCCAACGCGACGAACAAGAAACAGTCATACCGCGAATTTACCAACTATGTCAAGCGGCTCAAGCGGCTGTATGCCAAGCTCGGATTGAAGCTTAGGTATCTTTACGTCTACGAGGGCAAGAGCAAGGGAACGCGCCCGCATTTTCACATCATCGTCAACAGCGGCAAGGGGTTAAATCGGGATGATATCGAGCGTCTGTGGACGGCGGGACGGATCAGGGATTCAAAACGGCTGACTCCCGATAACGGCAAGTCGCTTTGCGAATCGTTGTGCACATACCTTACCAAGGAAAAGGAGAATGCATCGAAATTCGAGCGCTCCTGGAACGGCTCGCATAATCTTCTCCGTCCCGACGATATTGTCGACGACGGCCGCATAACAAAAAAACGTATGCGGAAGATCCAGGAAGCGGCCCGCAACGACGAGGTGGAAAAGATCGTTGAACAGCTTTATCCCGGTTGGGAACTCGTGAGCTGGTACATAGGCACAAACGAGATCACGGGCAGACCGTTCGCGCGGTTCAGGCTCGTAAGAAAACAAACAAATAAACGCAGGAAAGGAAAATCACCATGACAGAAAAAACAAGGAAGATCCTCGGAGAGGCAAAAACAGCATTCGAGAAGCGCACGCTCGAGTATATCGAGCCTATTCTCACAACAATGAACGAGGAGGATATCGAGGGCAAGAAGCTGACGCTGGCAGGCTGCTGGAAGTTCTGCCACGGCAAAGGAAAGAACCTTGCCGTTAACGGCTGCGCGGATATCAGCGAGGAGCAGGAGCGCGCTTGGGTGCGGGAGTACTTCGGGATCGAGGGAGCGTCCGAGCCCGAATCCGCCGCGGAAAAGTCCTCAAATCTGCTTGATATGGACTTTGGCGATATGTTTGACTAAGGGGGCGGGATAAATGATGAAATATTCCGAGCTTATCAAGCTCCCCGTTACGGCCGTCGGCAAAAACGATTTAAACGGTCTGAAAGAGAAGATCGCCAAAACAGACAGTTTCCGAAGCTATGGTCAGATAGCCGCCGCGTCTGTTGTCAACGGCATTCTTATAGTCGAACTGTACAAACTCGTTAAAAGCAATCCGGTACTTAAATATCGGCACTTTTTCAGCAAGACCGAGGAGAAATATATCACTCAAAAGGTCGAGGAGCAAAAGAAGGGTACGGGTACGATCGCAACGTATCTGACGTGGCGCGGCGCGATATACGCAAACGGCGCGGAGAAAATCGTGCTTGATTATCTGGGCGTACAAAACGAACCCCGGCCGTTAATGGCTCTTTACAATGCCGAAAACAAGGTGATCGAAGCCAGACGGCAGCGGCGCTACGATAAAATCACAAAGGTCATAGACGCGCGAATGGCGGTCGTTCCAGAAAAGCCGCTGCAGGAGTTTTACGACTGGCTTCGCGACGTTGAGTACATCGACGAACGCTACTTCATCTATACGCGCAGCCCGAAAGCTAAAATGCAGGACGGCGTCTGCACATTCTGCAAGACCGTGTTTTCGGCGGCGGCTAAAAACGGAGCGGCTGTGGTATGTCCGAAATGCGGTTCAACGCTGAATTGCCGTTCCAAGGGAAGGCTCGGAAGCGAGATCCGGAGATGGGGAAACGTTTCCTATGTGGACGCGGTTACCGATACGGACGGTAATCCTGCTCTGGTCGAGCGCGTGTTTTATACCGTAAGTACGATAAAAAACATTTCGCGCTGGGAGACCGCTCTGCAAACGGAAATAAGCGTCTTTGAAACGGAGCGCCGCTTTTACGATGTCGTGGGCGGGCTGACCGCGAAATTTAACGAGGCTGACGAGTGGTTCTATTATTTTGATACTTTTTTAGCGTCGGGTATTTCAAGATGGTGCTCCAATAATCAGGGGGTCGCGCCTTACAGAGAGAATATCAAGGTATTCCCCGGAAATCTGAACGGGCTTGTAAACAGATATCTTCCGATGAAAAACGTTGATATATCCGCGGTCGCGGGGAGTGTGCGGCGCGAATTTAAATGGCTTTGCGCGGCGGTTGAAAAATATCCCGCCGTTGAAAATCTTTCGAAGCAAGGTCTTGCATCTCTGGCGCGTGAATTCGCCTCGATAGCATACACCGGGCGCGGCGTCAGTATTTATGACACACGGAAGCTCCAGTGTTACATCGATATTTCGCAAAAATCCGCCGCGGGCTTTCTGGGAGTGAGCCGCCCGGAGATCAAGCTTTTCGCGGGCATGGATATTAAACCCAAGGAGTACCAATGCTATATGGCGATAAAGCGGCGCTTCGGAACGGTGCGTATGTCCGATGTTATCGCCATTGCCGAGGGCAAATATGACATTGATACGGTTATTGAAATTCTTCAATACGGCTGCACGCCGCAGAAGCTGATAGCTTATCTTGACGAACAAAGAGCCTTGCGGCAAAGCCCGAACAGAGGAATCGAGCATATTTTTATTGATTATCTGAATATGGCAAGGGGCATATACGGCGGCATAAACGCCAATACCAGATATCCCAAAAATCTGGATGAAGAGCACGACAGGGTCATGAAAATTTACGAAAACAAAAAGAACGCGCTGCACGAGCAAATGCTGATCAGCCGTTCCAAGCTGCTTGAGGAATTGGATCTCTCGGACGAAAAATATATGATCTTTCCGCTGCGTACCGCTGACGACTTTATCAACGAAAGCAAAAAGCTTAATCACTGCGTCAAGACATATATCGGGAACTGCGCTCTCGGGCATACAAATATATTCGCGCTGCGCAAGGCGGATAAACCGGACAAGCCCTACTTTACGGTGAATATCGGAAACGACGGTCACCTTATACAGAACCGCGGAGTCAACAACTGCGATCCGCCGGAAGCCGTCAAAGCCTTTGTGGATAAATGGCTGAAATTCGTCCAAAAGAAGCTGAAAACCTTGTCGCTCATGCCGGGCGATACGGAAAATCAAATCAAGATAGGAGCGTAAACTATGGAAAACAACGAGATCATGACAACGGCGGAGGTCACTCCGCAGGAGCGCGCGGTGCTGCTTAACAGCCGTATCAACGCAAACGCCATGCTTATGGGAAATCTGATCGTGTCGACAGGGCGCGATCTCAAAGCGATGCGCGATGAAAAGCTCTACAAGGAACTGGGCTTTGAATCATTCGACGAGTACTGCGATAACAAAACGCCGTTCAAAAAACGCAACGCTTACAATTTTATTCAATGCTTTGAGGACTACGGCGAGCAGCGCCTTGAGGAATTGTCAACGCTCGGGATCACCAAACTGACAAAACTTCTGGCGCTTAATTCCGCCGACCGCGAGGAACTTATCGAGAGCGGCGAAGCGGAGAAAATGACAACGCGCGAGCTCGAAAAGCGCATCAAGGAGCTTCAGAACAAGAACGAACAGCTTACCCTCGAGCTTGACGAGAGAACCAAAGATGAAAAAGCCGCGGAAGTGCTTAAACAGCAGATCGAGCGGCTGAACACCGAGCTGGAAGCGGCAAAGGCAGTGCAGAATCAGCAGAAAGAGCGTGCGGATCTGCTTGAAAAGCAGAACGAGGAGCTTTCCAAGCGCCCGGTCGACGTTGCCGTGGAGAAGCCCTCAAAGGCTGAAATCGATAAGATCAAGAAAGCTGCTGCCGAAAAAGCGGAAAAGGCTGCCAAAAAGCAGCACGACAAGGAGATCGCGGAGCTTCGGGAACGAATGGCGGCAGCGGAAAAGGAGAACGCCGAAAAACTCGAGCGGCTGAAATCCGAAAACGCCGCTTTGCAGGCGAGTGCAAAAAAAGCGCCGCCCAGCACACAAAAGGAGCGCGTGAAATTTCACGTTGAGGAATGTCTGCGTAATTTTAACGCGGCATTGGAGGCGTTGAACGCGCTGCCCGAGGAAGAGCGTGTAAAGCCCAAAACTGCAATGACGGCTATGGTCGGGAAAATGACGGAGGCATTATTATGATTAAGAAGAAACGAGTTGCGGCGATCTGCAAGTCGCAGCGCCGGCTGATGATGCAGACCACGCCCGACAATGTCCAATGGATAGGCGACGGCAGGGCAATGTACATACTCGCGGGCATCGAGCCGATGTCCGCGGAGAGTATCGCCTCAATGCTGGACTACTCGGAAAAGGATATTTCAAACATATCCTTTTCCGAGGGCAGTCTGCCCGATGAATTGTTTGGCGATGACGACAGCGGCGATATTCAGATCGAGACGTCTCCTAAGCGCGTTATTATCAAAAACGTTGAATACCTGATATTTGAAACGTCAACAAAGCTTATTTTCGTTAACGGCGAATGTCTGAAGCCGATAGTCGCCGACGATCAGACCACCTATTTCATACGGTCGTTCCGGAAAGCCGGCATAATGTTCTGTGCGTCAAAAAGGGATTTTTGCCCGAGGCGATAATCGCGGGCATCGAGTTTAAAGAGGATTTCCTTAACGATTGGTTTGACGAGCTCGGCGGCATTATAAACGCGATCACCGAGAAGTACATTTCAGCTCTTGACGGCGAGGGAGATATTGACGATCAGCTGAAGCTGGGGGAGAATGATGATGAAGTCTAGAATATCTTTGAAGCCCTGCCCGTTCTGCGGCGCGTCCGTGTCCGCATACCGCGGAACAAGAAACGTTACGTTTTTCCTTTGCTCCAACAAGGAGTGCCTGGCATTGGTCAGCTTCGGCGGCGATAAGCAGGTAGCTCCCGATGCGGTTGAAGCGGAGAATCCTATCAAAAACTTTAATCGGAGGGCTGATAATGACTAACACAGAATTTGTGAAACAGGAGGCGCTGATATGAGTGGAGCAGGCATTATTATGATCAAGAAAAAGCGTGTCTCGGCGGAACGGCGATCAAAGGAGTATTTCAATGACCAAAGATAACTTAAAGGCAGGAACTCGCTATTGGTTTTGGAGCGGATATCGGATTCGCTCTGGGTTGTACGGCGGGGAAACCGACCCGCACAATGACAATGTTATCATCTGCGAAAAGAATGGTGCGAGGTGGAGCATTCCTGCTGAAGACCTTTACGAACGTGAAGAAGAGGTGAATTATGACTGAGTTTGAATTTGATAAAGAATCCGCAGACAGAATTGCGAAAATAATAAACAGCCATAATATGTGCTTGAAGGATTGTGCTGACATATTAGAACTGCTGGCACCGTTGTGTGATATGTGGACGCCCAATGGACTTCAGCATCATATTCAACGCGCTTTTTCTGCACAATTTATAGTGGCAAAATGCGAGATGTCAGAACGCGTTACTATGTATGATAACGCTCAGCAGATAATCGCGAACGAAGTATCACGGTTTTTGCAGGGCGCGGGGTTTGAGGAAGCAAGCAAGGCTGTGGATTGCGAATTTGAATTGTGAGGTGATGACATGATACCCAAAGAACTGTTTCCCACTCCCGAAGATGTGGCGCGGAAAATGACAAGGCTTGTTGATTTTGAAAAGGTCGAATCGATTCTTGAACCGTCGGCAGGATATGGCAACCTTGCCGTTGCCGCGGTCAAAGCATATGACGAAAGTCATTACCGCGGTTTCTCGGAAAAAGAGCGCGATCCGTTTCTCTCCGATGTGCTTGACCTTGTCGAGATTGACGAGAAATGCCGGGCTTTCCTGAAGTCAAAAAAAGCCAATGTGGTAGCAGATGACTTTTTGAAGCTTCAAACGTTCAAGCGCTACGATCTTATCATTATGAACCCACCGTTTTCCGACGGTGTAAAGCATATTCTGAAAGCCATTGAAATGCAGAGATACGGCGGTCAGATAGTTTGCTTGCTCAATTCGGAAACGATCAATAATCCCTATACGCTGGAGCGAAAGGTGCTGATTGAAAAAATCGAGTATTACGGCGGAAAAGTGTTTGATTACGGATCGTGCTTTACACATTCCGAACGCCCTACCGACGTTAACATAAGCTGCGTATACATAGATATTCCGAAAGGAGCTCAAAGCGATATACTTGACGGTCTGAAAAAGGCTGCCAAGGCTGAGGAGCGGGAGCCCGACGAATGTCAGCAGCTCTCGTCGGAGCTCGACGAATATATGAGAGCGATCGTCGGACAGTATCGGCGCGAATGTGAAGCGGGTCTTAAACTGATAAACGAATTCTATGCTGTTTCCAAAATATCGCTTACATCATTCAAAAACGATTTTAAGCAGTCAATATTGGAGCTTAAAGTATACGGCAAAGGCGACGGTAGCATTGAAAACCGTTATCTGGAAAGTGTTCGCTATAAATATTGGGAAGCGTTTTTCGCGCGTCCCGAGATCTGTAAAAAGATGACCGGTGATATGCAGAGTGAATTTTATTCCAGGCTTGGCGAGCTGAAAAAAATCGAATTCAATCTCGACAACATTTACGAGCTTCAAGTCAGAATGACCAAGGATACGATAGGCAGCATTGAGAACGCGATCATGGAGCTTTTTCACGAGTTTGCGCGGGAACACTGTTGGTATGCCGAATGCGCTAAAAATATTCATCACTATTACAACGGTTGGGCGACAAATAAGTGCGGCGTTATAAACAAGAAAGTAATCATACCGCTTTCGGGATTTCGTGATAATTATCGAGGCGAAAAGGTATTGGCGCTTGCTTATAATCCAAGACGGAAGATTGCCGATATTGAAAAGGTGTTCGGTTACCTTGATACGGGCGTTACCGATTGCTGGGAGACCGTTGACAATATCATGGAAAGGGCTCAGAGCATAGGACAGTCCCAGAATATTGAATTCAAATATTTTACGGTAACTTTCTACAAGAAAGGCACCGCGCACATTGTTTTCAAGGATATGGAGCTGCTGAAACGCTTTAATATATTCGCGGGACAACGCGAGGGCGGTCTCCCGCCGTCCTACGGTAAAAAGGCTTATTCCGATATGACGGAGCGTGAAAAGGCAATCATCGACGAATTTCAAGGCGAGGAGGATTATGGCAATGTTTTACTCAACAGCGAAAAATACATTGTAACAAGCGAAAGCCTTTTAGCCCTTGGAGAATGAGAGGAGACAGACAATGACACGTGAAGAAGCATTAAAAGTTGCCAAGCCCATTCTGTTCAACACGGAAATGGTAAGGGCGATACAGAACGGCACAAAGACAGTTACAAGGCGGGTGGCTTTTCCCAATGCGGATTTGCACGAATTTAAACACAAAGACTACCCCAATGGTTGGTGGTATCGTGGAAGAGTTGCCAAGAGTTGGGATAGCATAGTGCATTGCATTGAGCGCGAAAAACCTTGTAAATACAAAATCGGCGATATCCTCTACGTTCGGGAAACATGGTGTAAAGGGAAATTTCGCGGCGAGGAAGAGCAGTATTATTACAGAGCCGACAACAAAATCCCCTACTGCGAGTGGCATCCGTCGATACATATGCCGAAAGAGGCTGCAAGAATATTCCTGCGTGTGACAAACGTGCGTGTGGAGCAGCTGCAGGATATAACCGACGAGCAAGCGGAAAAAGAGGGATGCAATGACTTTACTTCTACGGCATTGGGATTTTTCGAGGTTTGGGATAAAACCATCAAAAAATCCGACCTCGACAAGTACGGATGGAACGCTGATCCGTGGGTATGGGTAATTGAGTTTGAGAGGTTGGAGGTGGAATGATGGCTATATACCATGGACGGGCTGCGGTTCTCTCAGAGGACGATGTAAATTCAATTATCAAGGTCAATAGGGTTTTCGACCTTTATGATGAATTGTGTAAACTAATCAAGTCTATGAACGAGAGGGAATTTGCGATGCTTGAAAGATCACTCGAATTTGAACTGAACGAGGTGACGAAATGAACGAAATCAAATTGAAGCCTTGCCCGTTTTGCGAAAAAAACCGATTTGGGAAAAGTGGAGCAGCGGGGGTGCTATGTTTATGGTAAAATGCAATAATCCTGATTGCCCCATACCTAAAAACGGTTACCCAACAGGACGTGTTCCGAGTGAAGTAGCTCAAGAGTGGAACAGGAGGGCTAATAATGGATAAAACCGGGTTGAAACCCTGTCCGTTTTGTGGAAATGAGTATCCGTTACTTGGATATGAATATATGACGGATGCAGTTAAAATTTGTTGCCCGCATTGTCAGATCGAGTTTTCACTCGAAGCAATAGCCGGACATCAAAAGGATAAAGAAAAACTCATTAAAGCTTGGAACAGGAGGTCTGACAATGGCTGAATACATAGAGCGCGAAAAGGTTCTGGAGCTTATAGGGAGCTTTAAACGAAACGATGTCACCAAGCACTGCGTAAACTATGCGGCGGGTTGGAATGAGGCTCTGGAGCAGATTGAGAGCAATGTTGCTGAAGATATTCCCACCACCAATGTTCTCGAAATACACGGAGAGTGGAAGCGTGTTTCCGACGATGACCAAGATGAGGGTTGGTATTTTTGCTCGGAATGTAAGGAAAAATATTTCAATCCAGCGGGAGATGATTATTATATGTTACCTAATTTTTGCCCCAACTGCGGCGCTAAGACGGACAGAAAGGAGTCGTCTTGAAACGCAAGCCCACCGAATGGCGCGATACCCGTCCCGAATACACGGCAAAACGTGATTACACGCTGTTTGTGAGAAACCGATATGTGTTTTTCGGCTGTGCGTCGCCAAGGAAATGGCGGGCAGCGCTGAATTTCGCCGCCGAATTCGCGGAGGAAAGCCGAATTTGTCTGTTGTACATTTTCGGTACTCCGCGCGGCGGGATAGCGGCTCTTAAGAAAGCTGTTGCGAATTTCCGCGGTCATATCGTGTGCGCGGTCTATCCCGACGTCGACGGCGATCTGGCGGCGTTTGATGAATATTCCGCATTATGCAAAAGGCTGAAAAAAGCCGGGTTTATTAACGCTGACACTAACGAGCCCGCAAGTCGTTATTACGAGAACCGCGATGAGATCTATCGGCTTGTCTTTGAGCGCAAGCTCCCGCGCGATGAACAGCTTTATATTCAATACAAACGCGAAAGGCATATCATCAAAAGATACCGCCGTGCGCTTGTCCATATCGCCGAGGTTCAGGAAATGCCTGCCGTCTGCGTGTCAAACTTCACAAAAATGACAGCGATCATTCCCGATGAAAGAACGCTCAAGGATATCGCGCGAAACTTGTTCCCATTCGGAGTTGAAGCCGACACCGACGATGAAAAAGCGGTCAAGATCACAAGCGCGAAAAGGTACATCGGCAAAGCTATTGAAGGTGACTTCTCACAGCTTGGAATCGCACTCCGCGGCGAGATTGAGCAGTACACGCTGTTCGATGACTTCACAAAGGGCGCTACAGAGCTTGTGGAATATGCGAAGAGTTTCTGCTGTGAAAGGCTTCGAGATAAGGGCTGTTTTTACCTTGCGGAGCTTTGGAGCATACTGGAAATGCCGCCGTTCGGAGCGTATGACTGCAACTGGTATTTGTACCTGTTTGCGGTGATAATGCGCGATTATTTCACAGCTGATTGCCGTTGGCTTATAAATATTATAAGCGTTTCGGGGAATGACATTGAACCCGCGTTTACGCTGATGAAAAGAAATTCCTCGTTTATAATCTATGTCGAGGACGAAAACAGCGTCAAACTCGCGCGGCTTGTGAGCCGGTTATTTGATGTTCCCGAAAAGCTGCAGTATTACAAAGACAGTCCTCACGAGCATCTGCACATTGCGATCACAATGGCGCGGCGCTGGTGCGTGGAAAACGTTCAGACGCCGCTTGCGTGGATAGACGACCGCTTTCGTGAATTGTTTACGGCACATGAAAGCGAATGGTGCGAGCGCGGTGCTGCGGATAAATTCGTGACATGGCTTGAGAACGACTTCAACAGTCTGTATAAGAAAATACGCACGATCGACGCGGATTTTGATAACTCGATCATACCGAAATACGGTGAAAGGCGCGTCGGACTGTGGCGGAAATATTTCTATGTGAAAGGCGGCGCTGTCGGCTGGCTGCACAGTACCGAGCTTTTCACCGAAAGGCTGGTGAACTATATGGAAAAATGCGTTACTTGCCGCGAATGCGGACGGATTATCTCAAACGACAAGCTGCCGGGCGGATATGATGAACAGATCATCACGGAATCGGGCGAGGAACTCTATTTTACACCGAAAGATATTATCGGTGCAAACAAGAAATTTCTCGGGAGGTATCAGGAGGAGTTCTTCTGCCTGAACTGCTTATGTGAGGTTCTGGACTGTACGCCCGAGCGGCTTCACGAGAGAATTCATTTTTTCAAGGAAACGGGTTGTACTTTATTTTGAAAGGACGGCGAAAGCAATGCCATACAAGGCTAAGAATGTTGACACCGACAAGGTATTAAAAGCAATAGAACGGGACGAGGCACATTTTCTTGATCAGAGGGCGCGTGAAATTTACGGTATAGAAAAATACTACGAGGGATTACTTAAAGGGCTAAGTGTAGCAAGAGGCTATTTTGAGTGTTCCAATTACGAAAAGGACGGTGAGTGCAATGAATGAAAATTGCTGCGCAAGCTGCAGATACTGGACAGAAATTTACCAAAAGTGCGAACACCTCGAACAGCTTGCGGACAAGGCAGATTATTATTCCGCTATGCCGGAGGATATTTGTGAGCTGTATGAACGTCGGGACAGTGAATAAGGAGGAGAATATGAACAAAAGCAAAGCTTCATTGGCAAGGGCGGTCACGGCTGCCGCCTGCTCTGTTATAGGTATGGCAATGTATGACAGCGTTCCTCCTGCCGTTTCATGCGATGACAACCCGTGGCGCTCCAAAGGTGCCCGGGCTTTCAAGCGCAAAAAGAAGCGGCGCAGAGCGGCTGACAAGTCCAGAAGGGTAAACAGAGGGCGGTGAAGACGTGAATATGGGAAACAACAAAGCAACCCGCGTTTATGTTATCGACACGGAAACCACCGGGTTAAACCCCGACGAGGACGAGATCCTCCAGCTGTCGATCGTTGATGAGAGCGGCTACATGGTATACAACAGCCTTTTCCGTCCAGAACGGCACACAAGCTGGGAGGAGGCGGAGAAGATCAATCACATCACGCCCGAAATGACGGCGAAAGCACCCACCTTTAAGGAAATGCTGCCAATGATCAATGAGATATTCTCATATTGCGGAGTGGTTATCGGGTATAATACCGGATTTGACTTGTCGTTCCTGCAAATGGCAGAGGTCGAGTTCC
>CAYWIP010000066.1:0-15347 GCA_964458395.1 uncultured Ruminococcus sp. | reverse complement strand
CCACAACAAGCAACAGATTACATAAAATCCCTGCGCATTGCCGCTAATATAAATTTAAATTTTTTGCAATAAAAAACCAAAAACGCCGCCCCAGAGGACGGCGTTCCGTTATTCCGTTGCTTATCAGCCAACAACGAAATCCTTGATTTCGTCAAGGAACTCGCCGCAGTCGTCGCTGTGGATCTTAAGCTCAAGATCCTTGGAGAGATCAAGACTGAAGATACCCATAATGGACTTAGCATCAATTGCGTATCTGCCGCTGATGATGTCCACGTCATAGTCGCATTTGGTAACGATGGAAACGAAATTCTTTACATCGTCGATCGTGTTTATGCGGATCTTTGCAGTTGTCATAACAATTACTTCCTTTCGTCGTTGGGAATTTCCCAAAAATTAACTTTGCCCTGATTTAATAATACCACAAAATCCATTGTTTTGTCAAGAGGAATTTTGCCGAAAAAGGGAGAAAACGCATTTCCGCCGGTAAAGGGGCGGCGGACGCCTTTTCGTTATTCGGCAATAAAACGCTTGATGTTGTCGAGAAATTCGTCCGCGTCCTCACCGTCGGAATGAATAACCATTTTGAGCGCCTTGGTGAGGTCAAGACTGAAAATGCCCATTATCGACTTCGCGTCGACCGCGTATCTGCCCGAAAGCAGATCAACATCAAAAACGCATCTGTTTACCTCTGCCACGAATTCCTTTACATCATCTATGGAATTCAGAATAATCCTGCTCTCTTTCATTAAGATCGCCGCCTTTCTTTTTCTCTGAATATTGGTTCTGCACAAATGTATATATGAAAGGGATGTTTTCTTCCCTCTATAAAATAATATAGCAATAATTGCAAAAATAGTCAATAGCTTATTGCAAAATTCGTAAGTTTAAAGTATAATATAGTAGTAGAGGAAAAATGTTTGGTGATTTTGCACAAGTTTAAAGTGAAACTTTTTGGCATATTGCTGCTGCAGGGCATAACAGAAGTATTAAAGTTAAAAGGACCTTGCCGCTGTCAAGGTAAGGCGCGTTATAATGAAATCAAGTTTTTGTTGTTGCGGGGCAAGCGGTGCGCCGATTGCTTTTAAATAAGGGGGAAGTATGAATTTCAAAATTATTACTCTCGGCTGCAAGCTGAATTCATGCGAAAGCGCGGCTGTCGCGGAAAGCTTTCTGTCGGACGGCTTCGAGCGCGCGGCGGACGGCGAACGGGCAGACGTGTATATAGTGAACTCCTGCGCCGTGACGGGCATGGCGGTCGCAAAGGTGCGGCATGAGCTGTCGAGGTGCAGGCGCGAAAACGCGGACGCCGTTACGGTGCTGTGCGGGTGTTTTCCGCAGAGCTATCCCGAGGAGGCGGGGCTGAATCCCGATGCGGATATAGTCACGGGAAATGCAGACAAGGACAGGCTTCCGGAGCTTGTGCGGGCGTTTATGCGCAATAGGGTAAAGTCGGTGAAGATATCGCCGCTTACTCGCGAGTTTGATGAAAGCGCGTCCGTTCCCGATGAGAACAGAACACGCGCGTTTATCAAGATCGAGGACGGCTGCGACAGGTTCTGCTCTTACTGCATTATTCCGACGGCGAGGGGCAGGGTGCGCTCGCTTGCTCCCGATAAGATAACGGAGCAGGCGAAGCGGTGCGTGGAGCATGGGCATAAGGAGATAGTGCTTACGGGCATTAACCTTGGCTGCTACGGGCAGGAGCTGGGGCTTACGCTGTCGGACGCGGTAAAAGCCGTTGAACGGTCGGGCGTTGAACGTATACGGTTAAGCTCACTCGAGCCGGAAATGATCACCGATGAGGAGATCGAAAGGCTGAGCGCCGTGAAAACGCTTTGTCCTCATTTCCATTTGTCGTTACAGTCGGGTAGCGATACGGTGCTTAAGCGTATGAACCGCAGGTATGATACGGCGCAGTATAAGCACATTGCGGACAGGCTGCGTGAAACGTTCCCGCAGTGCTCGATAACAACGGATATTATCGTGGGCTTTCCCGGGGAAACGGACGCGGAGTTTCTTGAAACGGTGGATTTCGCGCGTGAGATCGGGTTTGCGAAGATACACGTTTTCCCGTATTCGTTGAGGAAAGGTACGGTAGCGGCGGTCATGAATCAGGTTCCGCCCTCCGTCCGCACGGATAGGGTCAAAATGCTGACTGCTGCCGCAAAGGAACCGGAGCTGAAATTCTGCGACGATCAGCGCGGGAGCGTACAGACGGTGCTTATTGAAAAGCCGCAGTCCGCTCGGTATTCTCACGGGTTCACAGAGAATTACACTCCCGTGAGGATATACGGAGAGCCTATTGAGCGTCATTCGCTTGTTAAGGTGAAGATAACGGGCAGCCGCGACGGGTACTGTATAGGGGTTGTAATTTAGAAGAAGTTGTGGTATAATTAAAGTTGGAGTTTAACGGCGGTTTATTCGTCAGTTCAAATGAACAATTGCGGCGGCGAATTAAGGCGCGTTAAATAAAAAGTGACCTGCGAAATTCGCAGGAGCAAGACTCGCAAGCAACGGCGACGACGGAGCGAACGAAGTGAGCGGAGGAGTTACCGTTAGCTAGGGCGGCGAAGCCGATCGGTGCGAGGTCTTGCATTTTAGATAAGGAGACAAAAAATGGTTTATCGTATTTATGTGGAAAAGAAGAAGCTGTTTGCCGTTGACGGCGCGGCTGTGCTGGAGGATCTTACCGTCGCTCTGGGAATGAAAGCGGTGGAGGGCGTGCGCGTCATCAACCGCTACGACGTTGAGGGCTTGTCGGAGGAAAATTTTAAAAAGTCGGTGCCTACGGTATTTTCCGAGCCGCCCGTCGACGACGTGTTCGAGGAGCTGCCCGAACCCGGTGAAAACGAGCGTATGTTCGCGGTGGAGTTTCTGCCGGGGCAGTTCGACCAGCGCGCGGATTCGGCGGCGCAGTGTATACAAATGCTGTGCAAGGGCGACCGCCCCGATGTGAAGTACGCCAAGATATACATTATAAAAGGAAAGCTTTCCGACGACGAGTTCACGCGTATCAAGCATTATCTCATCAACGCGGTGGAGTCGCGCGAGTGCGGCTTTGAGAAAAAGGACACGCTGAAAGTCAGCTACACGATACCGACCGAGGTCGAAACGCTGAACGGATTTATTGAAAAGTCCGACGCGGAGCTTGCGGATTTCGTGACCAAGTACGGTCTGGCTATGGACAACGACGATATCAAGTTTTGTCAAGACTATTTCAAGAGCGAACACCGTGACCCGACTATAACCGAGATCCGTATGATCGATACTTACTGGAGCGACCACTGCCGCCATACCACATTCGGCACGATAATCGACAACGCGGACATCAAGCCCGAATATATCGCGAAAACCTACGCCGAGTACAAAGCCGACCGCGAGGAGCTGGGGCGCGGCAATAAGCCGATATGTCTTATGGATATCGCGACCCTTGCGGCTAAAAAGCTCAAAAAGGACGGTCTGCTCCCCGACCTCGATGAGAGCGAGGAGATAAACGCCTGCTCTGTCAAGATAACCGTCGACGTTGACGGCAAAGACGAAGAGTGGCTGCTGATGTTCAAGAACGAGACCCACAACCACCCCACCGAGATAGAGCCTTTCGGCGGCGCGGCGACTTGTCTCGGCGGCGCTATCCGCGACCCGCTTTCGGGACGCTCCTACGTTTATCAGGCAATGCGCGTTACGGGCGCGTCCGACCCGCTGCTCCCCGTCGAGAAAACTCTCGCGGGAAAGCTGCCACCGCGCAAGATAACCACCACGGCGGCTGCGGGATATTCCTCCTACGGCAACCAGATAGGTCTGGCTACGGGTCACGTCGCGGAAATTTACCACCCCGGCTATATGGCTAAGAGAATGGAGATCGGCGCGGTTGTCGGAGCGGCTCCTATTGAGAACGTCCGCCGCGAGCGCCCCGCGCCCGGCGACATTATAATCCTTCTCGGCGGCAGAACCGGACGCGACGGCTGCGGCGGAGCTACCGGTTCGTCAAAGGCGCACAGCGTTCAGTCGCTTGATAGCTGCGGCGCGGAGGTTCAGAAGGGTAACGCTCCCGAGGAGCGCAAGCTGCAGAGGCTGTTCCGCGACCCCGAGGCTACGCGGCTTATCAAGCGCTGCAACGACTTTGGCGCGGGCGGAGTTTCCGTCGCTATCGGCGAGCTTGCGGACGGTCTGGAGATAGACCTCAACGCCGTTCCCAAGAAGTACGACGGTCTTGACGGCACGGAGCTTGCCATTTCCGAATCGCAGGAGAGAATGGCGGTCGTAGTCGCAAAAGAGGACGTTGACAAATTCCGCGCGCTGGCTTCAAAAGAAAACCTGGAGAGCACTCCCGTCGCGGTCGTCAAGGCTGAGCCGAGATTGAAGATGAACTGGAACGGCAAGACTATCGTCGATATTTCCCGCGAGTTCCTCAACTCCAACGGCGCGGAGAAGCACACGGACGTTGCCGTTCCCGAGGTCAATGTAAGCTATTCCACGGGCAGAAGAAACACCTCCGAGGATTGGGATAAGCTCGTCACCGACCTTAACGTATGCTCGCAGAGAGGACTGGTTCAGCGCTTTGACAGCACTATCGGCGGCGCTACCGTGCTTATGCCGTTTTCGGGACGCACTCAGCAGACCCCCGTTCAGGCAATGGCGGCGAAGATACCCGTATTGAATGGCAGCACGACAACAGCTTCGATAATGGGATGGGGCTTCAATCCCAAGGTTTCCGAGCAGTCGCCGTATCACGGAGCGGTCTGCGCGGTAGTCGAGAGCATAGCAAAGGTAGTCGCGGCGGGCGGAACTTACGAGAAGTGCTGGCTGACGTTCCAGGAATATTTTGAGCGTACGCAGGGCAAGGCGGAGCGCTGGGGCAAGCCGTTCTCGGCGCTGCTCGGAGCGTACCGCGCGCAGCTTGAAATGGGCTGCGGAGCAATCGGCGGCAAGGACAGCATGAGCGGAACGTTCGAGCATATAGACGTTCCTCCGACGCTCGTTTCGTTCGCGGTATCGACCGCTAAAACCGACAACATCATCTCCGCGGAATTCAAGTGCCCGTACAGCAGGATCGGCTATATCGCGCCGAAGTACGACGAAAACGGTCTGCCCGATTTTGAGAGCGTAAAGTCGGTGTTTAAAACGGTAGAGCGTCTTGTCAAGGACAAGAAAGCTATTTCCGTCTGGAGCGTCGCTAACGGCGGCGCTGCCGAGGGCGTGTTCAAAATGGCGCTCGGCAATCACGTCGGCGCAAAGCTGGACAACCTCTCCGACGACGAGCTGTTTACTCCCGTTTACGGTGCGTTTATTCTGGAGCTTGAGGGCGAATGTGACGATGTGCGGATAATCGGCGAGACTATCCCCGAATACGAGATAATCTGCGGCGAAACTAAGCTCGATATTGCCAAGCTGGAGGAGAAGTGGGACAGCGTTCTCGAGCCGGTATTCAAGCAGAAAACGAGCTTCAAGCCCGCTCCCGAAAAGGTTGAATATACGGGTGGTTGTGAATTGCTGATGAACCATATGTCACCAAAGATCGCCAAGCCGCGTGTGCTTATCCCCGTATTCCCCGGCACGAACTGCGAGTATGACACGGCAAAGGCGTTCGAGAAGTGCGGCGCAAAGGCAGAGATATTCGTCATCAAGAACCTTTCCGCAGCCGATATCGAGGAAAGCGTGAACGCGTTCGCGAAGCTGATCGAGCAGACCCAGATGATAGCGCTGCCGGGAGGATTCAGTGGCGGCGACGAACCCGAGGGCTCGGCAAAGTTTATCAACGCGTTCTTCCGCAACCCGAAGATCGCCGAGGAAGTGGAGAATATGCTCCACAAGCGCGACGGTCTGATGATCGGTATCTGCAACGGCTTCCAGGCGCTGATAAAGCTCGGGCTTGTGCCGTTCGGGCATATCGTTCCGCTTACCGAGGAAAGCCCCACGCTCACCTACAACGAGATAGGACGCCACCAGTCGCAGCTCGTCTACACTAAGATCTGCACGGACAAATCGCCGTGGCTGGCAAACTGCAAGGTAGGCGACATTCACGCGATACCCATTTCGCACGGCGAGGGAAGATTCGTCGCGGGCGGTGAAGTTCTCCGCAGGCTTATAGACAATGGTCAGGTGCTTACGCAGTACGTTGATCTCAAGGGTAACCCCACCATGGACACGATGTTCAACCCGAACGGCTCCATGTGCGCGGTTGAAGGCATAATATCCCCCGACGGACGCGTTCTCGGAAAAATGGGTCACACCGAGCGCCTTACCGATTCCGTCGCCAAGAACGTCGACGGAAACAAGGAGCAGCTCCTGTTTAAGAGCGGCGTTGAGTATTTCTTGTAAGGTTTAAAACCGTGTTTATATGCGCTGCCGAAATCCGGCAGCGCATAATTTATTTTAATAATGAAAAAAGCTTTTTTTAAAATAGAGTATTGACAAATTATTGGATTGCGATGTATTTGTGTGCTGACTGCCGCAGTCGGAACGAACGATTGCAGAGCGCATTTCAGGATGCCCTCCACACGCATCCCTGAGCGTTCTAACGCACAACTCGGCGCGCATATTATCGTCCATCGAAAGTCCCAAAACCGATACGTCGAAGCAGTAAAAAATCGCCGAACCGTCCGAGATATCCACGTTATACAGATTTTTTATCTTTTCGGAGTTATCCCGCTGGCTCATTCCGCATTTTCTCAAAAAAGTAAATGCCGTTGCCGTGCAATTGAGGTCTTTGGGTATTGACCGCGGCGGATTTTTATGCTATAATTAAAATGTATAATTACTTTACATGAAAGGAAGAGCGTTTATGTGCCGTATCAAACCGAACAGGCTGATATCGTTATTTTTAACGTTTGTGCTTGCGCTGGTCTTAATTGCTCCGGCGGGAGGCTTTACGACAGCGTATGCCGAAGCTGAAAAACCGCTGTCCGATTTTTCGGCGGTGCTGTACAACAACTCAAATGGACTGCCGACCTCCGAGGCGAACGCTATCGTTCAGTCGGGGAACGGCTTCATATACATAGGCAGTTACAGCGGTCTTATCCGCTACGACGGCGTGAACTTTACGCGCTTCGATTCGTCAACGGGGATCACCAGCGTTGTCAGCCTTTATGTTGACAGTAAGGACAGATTATGGGTCGGCACCAACGACAGCGGACTGGTGTTGTACGAAAACGGAGGCTTTACATTCTTTGACAAGGACGAGGGGCTGAACTCGCTTTCCATTCGCTCTATAACCGAGGATAATTCGGGAAATATCGTTTTCGGAACCACCGAGGGTCTGGGTTACATTGACGGTGAAAACACTCTGCATATGCTTTCGGATTCGGTCATTGAAACGAAGTACTTAAAGCAGATGACACGCGGCTCAGACGGTCTGATATACGGCTGCACCCTTGACGGCATTTGCTTTTGCATTGACGGGCTGAAAATAACTCATTATTTTTCGGGAGAGGACATAGGTATCGGTCTGGCAACCTGCATTACCCCCGCGCCCGAGAACAACGGCGTCGTCTGGGTGGGCACGGACGAATCCACGGTGGTTCGCGGAAATATGTTTGAAAATATGAAAGAGCATTTCTCGTATTCCGTGCTTCCAAATGTGAACATCAACGGAATCTGCCCGACCGCGGACGGCGGTTTCCGGGTGTGCTCCGACAACGGGATAGGTCTGCTTGATCCAGACGGCAGTTACTCGCCGCTTGAAAATATCCCGATGAACAACTCCGTAGAGGATATGATGACGGACTACGAGGGAAATTTGTGGTTCGTGTCCTCGCGTCAGGGAGTTATGAAGCTCGTCCACAACGACTTTTCGGATATAAGCAAAAGCGCGGGTCTGGAGAGCCGCGTCGTGAACACGACCTGCCTTTATAACGGCGACCTGTACATAGGCACGGACACGGGCTTGCAGCTCGTTGACGGAAATAATAACAAAAAGTCCAACTATCTCACCGAGCTTCTGGATGGTATCCGCATACGCTGCATAAAGGCGGACAGCCAAAACCGCCTATGGCTCTGCACATACAGCGACAAGGGACTTATCTGCTATGAGGGCGGCGAAAACGTTACATTTTTCAACACGAAAACGGGCTTGAAATCCGACAGGGTGCGAGCCATGACCGAGCTTTCCGACGGCACCGTTGCGGCAGCGACAAGCGCGGGCGTGACGTTCATCAAGGACGGGAAAATTATGGGAACGTTCGGTGAAAGCAGCGGTATCGGCAACACCGAGATACTCACCGTCTGCGAGGGAGACAACGGCGAGCTTTATCTCGGAAGCGACGGCGGCGGGATCTTTGTCGTAAACGGCGGCGGCGTTATAAAGCGGCTTGGTCTGGAGGACGGTCTGCGCTCCGAGGTGATCATGCGCATAAAAAAAGACCCCGCGCGCGACGGCTACTGGGTCATTACGGGCAACTCGCTTGCCTATATGGAGAACGATTCCGTCCGCACGCTTGGCAACTTCCCGTACTCGAACAATTTTGACATTTTCTTTGACAATAACAGCAGAGTATGGATACTCAGCAGCAGCGGGATTTACGCGGTCGGCATTGAAAATCTGTTGTCGGGCGCGGATATCGAGTATTCGTTCTACGACGTGAAATGCGGTCTGCCGAGCGTCGCGACCGCAAATTCCAGAAGCTGCCTGTCCGAGGACGGAACGCTCTACATCGCGGGAATGACGGGCGTTTCCGCAGTCAATATAAACCGAGGTCAGGAGGACGAAACAGACATCAAGCTCGCCGTGCCGTTCGTGGATATCGACGATACGACCGTAACGATAAAGGACGGCGAAACCGTTCGTATCCCCGCGGGCTGCAAGCGTCTGACCATTTACGGCTACGCGCTGACATTCGGTCTGTCAAACCCCCGCCTGTCGTATATCATGGAGGGCTTTGACGACAAAAGCGTAACGCTCTCGCGGCAGGAGCTTCAGCCCGTAAGCTACACCAACCTGGAGCATGGCGAATATGAGTTCCGTCTTGCCGTTATCAACACGATGACCGGCAAGGAAACCGAGTCCATATCCGTAAAGTTCGTAAAGGAAAAGGCTTTTTTCGAGGAGATATGGTTCTGGGGACTTATGCTGCTGCTCGCTATCGCGGCGGCGCTGATGGCGATGCTGACGTTCTCCCGCGTGAAGAACCGCCGTCTTATGAAAAAGCAGGAGGAAAACCGCATTTTCGTCAACCAGATAATCCGCGCGTTTGCGAAGTGCATTGACTTTAAGGATAAGTATACCAACGGTCATTCGTTCCGTGTGGCGAAATACACCGCGCTTATCGCCGAGAGAATGGGCTATACGGGTCAGCGGGTCACGGATATCTACAATATCGGGCTGCTGCACGATATCGGCAAGATCGCCGTACCTGACGATATTCTCGGAAAGCCGGGCAGGCTCACCGACGAGGAGTTCCGCATAATCAGCAAGCACCCGAGCCACGGCTACGACATTCTTAAGGAGATCGAGATACGTCCCGAATTAGCGGTCGGCGCGGGCTATCATCACGAGCATATTGACGGCACAGGTTATCCGTTCGGGAAAAAGGGCGACGAGATACCCGAGGTCGCGCAGATAATCGCGGTCGCGGATACGTTCGACGCAATGAATTCCACCCGCCCCTACCGCAAGCAGATGAAAATGGAGGATATAGTAAGCGAAATGCGGCGCATTGCGGGAACGCAGCTTAACGCGCATATCGTGGATGTGTTCCTTGAGATAGTCGCCGAAGGGCATATCGACGACGATATCGCGCTTGCCGACATAGTTCTCCCCGACGAGGACGAAGAGGACGCCGAAGAAACAACAAAAGTGTAAAAATACCGCCGCTCTCAGCTATAATATAATCCCCTTAGAGCAGACGCCCGAAAAAATTTCGAGTGTTGAACTAAGGGGGTTATTTTATATCTATACGGGGATATAGTATTATGGCAATAAAAGCGAAGCTGACAAATGAGCGGCGGAGGAATACCCAAAGGCGAGGGCGGCTTTTGCTTTTATGAGGTTTATGAAGTCCTTATACGCTTTTTAACTAACCCGATGATAAACACGATAGCCGAACTTAACACCATATTTATCGCAAGCTCCACAAGGAAATTCAGACCGGTCATTCCGAGCAGCATATAGGCAAATACGTTATCATAGCCCAATCCCGCGCCCCACTCCTTGCAGGCGTCCAGAAAGAACAGGACGCAGCCAAGCAGGAACACTCCGGTATTGGCAACGGGAGCGGCAATTCCCGAGATTATAACTGCAATAAGCTCGCCCTTCTTTTCGAGAAGCCCGTATACCACGCCGCCGGCAACGCCCGAAACCGCGCCTTTAAGCAATACGGTAGCGATCGTTCCGGGAACGTTGATCGTCATAAACAGCGCCGCGTCTCCGGTGAGCAGCACCGTCAGACCGAATACAAAGCCCAGCCACGCGCCCGCTTTCCAGCCGTACAGAGCCGCGCCGATAATTATAGGCGCAAGACAGAGCGTAATGCTGAACGGACCGAATTTTATCTGCGACGCGACTATCTGAAGCACGACTATGACCGCCGTCAACATTCCCATTCCGACAACGGTCTGCGTTTTGTTCCGCTTCGATTTGCGTGTGTTTAAGTTGTTTTCCATAATTTCTCCTTTGCTGACGCTCGGCAATAGCGCCGATGTATCGCTCTTAAATCGTTATCTGTTCTTTTTGTATATCTCCAGCAAGCCCTCTAAAATAAGGTTCTCGTCGAGCGTGAAATCGCTTTTGCAGAGCGGCTTTATCACGGACGAATAACCGCCCGTAGCGACAACGGTGCATTTCTCGCCAATCTCACGCTCAAAGCTTTCGATCATTCCGTCCAGCATAAACGCCGTGCCGTTGAGAAGCCCGGAGCGCATACAGTCGATAGTGTTCGTGCCGATGACCTTTTTGATTGGTTCGTTTGTCACTCCGATAAGCGGCAGAGCAGCCGTTTTAGCCGCGAGCGCCTCCGCGGAGATTTTCACTCCCGGAGCGATAATTCCGCCGATAAACGCGCCAGTTTTGTCCACCGCGAGAATTTTCGTCGCCGTTCCGAGGTCGATAACGACAGCGGGCAGCGGGTAACGCTCCTTTGCGCCCACCGCGACCGCCGCCATATCCGCGCCGAGCGAGGCAGGCTCGTCGATCTTGATGTTGAGCCCCGTCTTTATTCCGGGACCCACCGTCATCACCTTGCAGCGGCAGATCTTCTCGACAGCGGAGCGGAGCTGCTCGGTCACGGGCGGAACTACCGACGACAGTATCGCGCCGTCGACCTCGCCGAAGCGGATATCGTAAAGCCGAAGTATATCCGCAAGCTCTATCGCGTATTGATCCTCCATTCGCGCCCGGTCGGTGGAAATGCGCGACTCGAAAACAAGCTGCTCGTTCTCGTCGAAGCCGCCGAACTGCGTATTCGTATTGCCAACGTCAATTGTAAGTATCATAGTCGTTCCCTCTCTTTAATTATTTATATCTGTTCCGTCCGGATCTCCCGAACGGGAATTTCTTCGGTAATAAACTCCGAGTACAGACGAAGATTTTTCTCGCTCGCGCGGAGCTTAAAGACCGCCCTCGGCTCGTCGCCGCCGTCAATGTAAAAGCAGAGCTTTCCCTTTTCCATGACTGCGGAGATCTTTTTCGGCTTTAATATGCCGATAAACATCAAGCCCTCACGGGTTATGTAGACCCTCGACGCGACAAGCGAAAGTCCGTAAGCCAGCGCGCCCACTCCGAATATCCACGCGAGATTTTCCGCTTTCTCCTTTTCCTCGGTATAGTGTCTGGAGTATCTGTCGTAATATTCCTCCTCCCGATCCTCGGGCACGGTCATTCCCTCGCCCCAGCCGTACTCGAGAAAAGCAGCCGCGCCGCGGACTTCGCCCTCCCCAAGCAGCGCCTTGTATTCGTTTGCCTTGAAAATATAGCAAAACATAAGACAAAGATCCAAAACAACAAGCAAAGTTGAAATAATGAACGATACGATGTTTCCCGAAAAAGCTTTTCCTATCACTCCGAAAGCCCTTGCTTTTCTTGGAGTAATTATCATAAAGACGATCACATAAATAATAAGCGCCGCGCTTATGCACATCAATACGATACTTATCGTTGTCATGCGTCCTCCCCTTTTCCCATAAGCTCCGCGTACAGCAGGAGGTTTTCCTCGCTTGCGGGGAGCCGCAGCATGGTGTACTCGAGCTTGCCCTTTGATTGAAAGCAGAGCATTTTGTCCTCAACCGTCACGGCGGTGTTTCTCGGTTTGATATGTCCGAACATAAACACGCCCTTTTTGGTTATGTACGCGCCGTTGAACAGCGCCGCTATTCCAAAGCAGAGCGCGCAAAGCGCCTGCAATTCCGTGCGGTTGCGTTCGCGGTCGTATTTTACGCGATATTTATTGAACAGCTTTTCCGTTGCGGCTTGTTCGTCCCAAGGGGAATCGGGCGTGATGAAAGTCATGCCATAGTATTCCTTGTGGAAGTCTAGGAAACCAAGCCTTTGCAGATCGTCCATTTCCTTTTTGTACTCGGAGCATTGCCCCACTTTCATAAAAAAAATGATTATCCATATCGCAGAGCATACCACATGGCAGACAAACACTTTGGTATTCGCGGGGAACTTCACGCGGATAATGCCCGCCCTTTTCGCTCTGACGCGCGAAATCACGGAGGACACGGCAAACCACAATACCGCCGCGGTCATCGGGCAGATCAGAATAATATCCCATACGTTCATTTGCTGTCCTCCCTTGATGTTTTACCTTATTATACCACATTTCTGCGGAAAAATCAACCGTTCGTTATTTTCTGATAAACTCCTTATCGCCCTCGGGCAGACCGTTCTCGTCGGAGATATACCGCTCCGCTCTCATATGCAGATCGTATTTCTCGCGGAGCGCGGCGATCGTCCGCATCATCGGCGAAGCGTGGTGACGGTCTATCGCCTGCTGATTTTCCCAGATATCGATAAGCAGCACGGTCTCGGGGTCGTTCGCAGGGAAGAAGTACTCGTAACGCAGATTTCCCTCCTCGCGGCGGATAAGGTCTGCCGTGCCGCCGCGCTCCATTTCCTCGGCGAATTTACGCGCCGCGCCGTTCGTTCCCGTGTAATAAAGGTTGATTGCAACGCTCATTTTGTCCTCCTTATAATATGCGCTTGAATTTTCCGTTCTCAAAGGTTCCCAATTCAACGTTAACGCCCTCAAGCCCCGACAGCCCGCGAAGTGCCGTTTCCGTGTCGCCGTACATAATACTGTCTATCCGCAGCGAACGCAGACCGTCAAAGTCCGCGAACAGCTCCCCGACATTATCCGGCAGATCGACCGAGTATCCACAATATCCGCCGACGTCGATATCTTCAAATCCGTGGCAGTACTCCATAGCCTCGGCAAAGGATATCCGCTCGTTTATCCCCAATATTATCTTGTTCTGCTTGGGGATCATGCGGATATCCCATTCCGCCCAATGCTCTATATAAATTTCAATATCGACGGCGGGATATGAAAGGTGCTCGCTTTGGGAGATAAGCTCGTTTACTTCCTTTGTTATTTCGGGGATAGCGGCGATAACGTCCGAAAAATCCTCCTCGGTCTCTCTTGATGAAATTATTGTTGTTCTGCCCTCCTCGGACAGTATGCTCCCCGACGATCCCAGCAGTTTCATTTTTTCGGGAAATCTCCGAGCCGACGGAGTTACGCGGCTGTTCACGATATCCTTGATATCGTACAGGGTTTTTGTATCCTCGTTGGCGAATATTTTCGGCAGCAGCATACCTGCGGCGAAAAGCAGAAGTATTGCGGGTATCATTATAATTACCGCGACTGCTTTAATTTCGCGTTTCGGTTTCATGATCTTCTCCTTTCCGAAGCCGCTTCACAAACGGAGTTTATCACCGCCAATACTATTACAGCGATCAACGCCGCAATTGCGAGCGGTTCAAGCGAGAATACTGTGATCAGTACTACAGACTGCCAGCCCGTGACACTTCCCGTGAAATATTCGAGCTTATCGCCGTTTGCCGCAAGGCGCGGCGCTTCGCTGACCCCGTAGCGCATACGCGCCGCCCCGGTAACTCCGAGAACGTTCCCGTTTTTGTCAACATACGCCGCCTTAAACGCGCCGCAGCGCTTTTGCAGTTCCTCGGGGGATTCGTTCAGACGAACCCAATTCTCCCCGCGCTCCTCAACGACAACGGCGGCGTATTCCCCGTCGTCCGACCTGATGAGCGGCTCTATACCGACAGCGCCCTCGGGAGCGTTCTCAAAGGACAGCGCGAATAACACGGGGTCATATTCGCCGTACACCGGATTATAATCAAACAGTGTACACACTCCGAAAATCGCCGCCGGTATCACTAAAATAATGCTTATTGCCAGAATAAAAAATAGCCCCAAATATGGTATGTTTCTCATGATCTTCTCCTTTCGAGCCGACGCTTTACCACAGAAACTATCGCCAGTACGATAAACACTATCAGCGCCAGAAAAGCCGCGCCCTCGATAATAAACGCGCCGTAAATCGCCGCCGCTTCCGCCCAATCGGGTCTGCACGGGTTGGTGAACGCGGCGCGGTCTCCGTCGGCGGAAAGCGTGAAATGATGTCCGCCGTTATAGCCCTGACTTGCAGTCTCGGTTATTCCCAGAACGTTTCCGTTTTCGTCGACGTAGGCGGCTTTGAGGTTGCCGTGCGGTCCGATCGGCGAGTAAAAGATAATGCGCCCGCTGTCGTATATTGTAATATTGCCGTGATGATGCATAGTATAGCTGATATAGCCGTCGTCGTTGAGCAGCGCTATCTCGCTGTTTTCGTTGATGTTCAGCGGTATGTATTCGCTGCCGCCGTCCTCTTTTTTACGCTCCCTATATATTTTCGGTTCGGTATCGGGTGAAACGGTACGCGCATCATCCGCGTTCTCCTTGATAAGCAGATCGACATAGACGGTGTTCTCGGGGGCGTTTTTGAATGAGATCTCCATATTCAGGTGATCGGTGGAAAAACACCCGGGATCCCAGATCGTGAAGCCTATGAACCAGAGTATGGGGAAGAAAAACAAAATGTCGATAAGACCGACGATTATTACGGTGAAAGATATTTTTTTCATACTGCGCTCCTTTGGGGCTTATTTACCTTATTATAGCATATTGGGAATTATTATGCGATAACAAAACGGTTACAAATAGTTACAATTTTATTACAAATTATTGTTTAACGCAGTGGCGAGGGCGATTTTTTTGTAGGATAATCCCCGTTGTTTCGTTTATTTTAAGTAAAATGTTGTCGCACGGTTGCGAGAGGACACCCTTCGGGGAGGGGGAACAACAAAATCCGACAAAAATGCGGATTTCCCCCTCCCCTACGGGTTTCCTCTCGCG
>CAYWIP010000065.1:12490-15731 GCA_964458395.1 uncultured Ruminococcus sp. | reverse complement strand
GATATGTACGAGAAAACGCGCAGCGAGGGCTTCGGCGACGAGGTAAAGCGCCGCATTATGCTCGGCACGTTTGTGCTGTCAAGCGGATTTTTTGACGCGTATTACAAGAAAGCAAAGCTTGTCGCGCTCGATATCGTCAAGGAATTCAATGCGGCTTTCGAGAAATGCGACGTTATCGCGACCCCCGCAACTCCCGCGACCGCGTTCAAACTCGGAGAGAATATCGGCGATCCGACCAAGATGTACGCTGCCGACATCTGCACCGTAACGGTGAATATCGCGGGTCTGCCCGCTATCAGCGTACCGTGCGGCAAGGTGAACAATATGCCCGTTGGCTTGCAGTTTATCGGCAGAAAGTTCAGCGAGCAGACATTGCTTAACGCAGCATTGGCTGTTGAAAATAATTACGGCGAAGCTAAGCCGGTAAATGTATAATATAAAAAGGGGGGAACAAAAATTATGGAATACGAAACGATAGTAGGTCTTGAAGTTCACGCGGAGTTGAACACCAAGACCAAGATATACTGTAACTGCAAAAACGCGTTCGGTCTTGAGGTCAACACCCAGATATGTCCGATATGCACCGGTATGCCCGGAACGCTCCCGACGCTTAACGAAAAGGTAGTCGAGTACGCGGTGAAAATGGGTCACGCGACCAATTGTTCAATAAACAATGTCTGTAAGCAGGACAGAAAGAATTACTTTTATCCCGATCTGCCCAAGGCGTACCAGATATCGCAGGCGGATATCCCGCTTTGCGAACACGGCTACGTTGACATTATGCTGAACGGCGAGGAAAAGCGCATAGGAATAACGCGTATCCATATCGAGGAGGACGCGGGAAAAATGCTGCACAACGACGCGTTTCAAGGCTCACTTGTCGACTTCAACCGCTGCGGAGTTCCGCTTATCGAGATAGTTTCCGAGCCGGATATGCGTTCGAGCGCCGAGGCTAAGGCTTATCTTGACACGCTGAAGTCCATTTTGCAGTACATTGACATTTCCGACTGTAAAATGGAGCAGGGCTCTATCCGCTGCGACGTGAACGTTTCCGTCCGTCCGAAGGGCTCGACCGAGTTCGGCAAGCGCGTCGAGATGAAGAACGTAAACTCGTTTTCGGGAGCAATGAGAGCTATCGACTACGAGGCGAACCGCCAGATAGAAGCGCTCGGGCGCGGCGAGGAGATAAATCAAGAGACCCGCCGCTGGGACGACCAGAAAGGTCAGAACTTCCTGCTTCGTACCAAGGAGGACGCGCAGGATTACCGTTATTTCCCCGAGCCCGATTTAACGACGATCTACGTTCCGCTTGAAAAGGTCGAGAAACTGAAAAACGAGATACCCGAGCTTCCCAATGCGAAAATAAAGCGCTATGTAAAGGAACTTGGTTTGTCGCAGACCGACGCGGAGCTTATCGCGGAAAATCTGCCGCGCTGCCGTCTGTTCGACGAGTGTATAAAGCTTGGCGGCTGTACGGCGAAGAATGTTTCCAATTGGGTTCTCGCGGACGTTTCCAAGTATATGAACGAATCGGGCAAGGATATCGCCGAAACGGAGCTTACCGCCGAAAGACTTGTCAAGATAATCACGCTTATTGAGGGCGGGAAGATCTCCAACAATTCGGGCAAGATAATTTTCGAGGAGATCATGAACGGCAATACCGATATCGACAAGATAATCGAGGAAAAGGGGCTGGCGCAGATATCGGACGATTCGGCTATCGAGAAGATAGTAAACGACGTTCTCACGGCGAACCAAAAGTCGGTGGATGACTACCGCGGCGGCAAGACAAACGCGCTCGGATTCCTTGTCGGACAGTGCATGAAAGCATCTAAGGGTCAGGCAAATCCCGCAAAGTGTAAGGAGCTTGTGCTAAAATATCTTAACGAATAATAATATGCGGTCGTGAATTAGTCAGAGATATTTTTTTCGGCGCAAGTCCGATCAAGGGGCTTGCGCGTGGAGGGATAGCATAATGCCCAAGACCAAAACTTTACAATCGGCTTTTAAGCATTTGCTTATTGATTCTGCGGTAGTTATCGGCAATATCTTTTTGTCGCACGGTTTGTTATTTTTGTGTGTGCTGTTGATCAATGCTTGCGGCAGTTTTGAAGAATACCTGTTTGAGCATTATCAACAGCTGTTGCTGATTGCGTTTTGCGCGGTGCAGATCGCGGTAAATATCGTTTTATACAAAACTTTGCTTAAACGGCATTTTATGCCAGCTGAGCGAAAGATAACGGCGCTTTATTTTTTGCTGCCCGTGATCGGGTGTGCGCTTTGGATAGCTTCGTTTCATTTGTGGGACGCAATGGACTTTTCTTGTTCTCTTGAGGCATACTGGGAAACGCTGACAGTCTTTTTGCCTCTCATTCTGCTTACATTGATCCCGCTTGCGGTCGTTTATCGGTTATTCTTTCATAAATATATTGGAGAAGCTTATTGCGTATATTTGCTTAGCATTTTTGGCGTTGCAATAATGCCGATCACGATCACATGTTTACTTATCGGAACAGGATAAGATTTATATGGGCTTTTGTGAAAGAAATTTTCGCAAAAGCCCTTTACTTTTTTATGGAAATATGCTACAATTAATATGTATGATTATATACGGGCGAAATTCGTCCGAAAATGGAGGTAAACAAAATGGGAATGACAATGACGCAGAAAATTCTCGCGAAACACGCGGGTCTGGAGAGCGTTACAGAGGGTCAGCTTATAAGGGCAAAGTTGGATATGGTTCTCGGAAACGATATCACAAGCCCCGTTGCTATCAATGAATTCAACAAAAACGGCTTTACGGGAGTTTTTGACAAAAGCAAGATCTCACTTGTAATGGATCACTTCACGCCGAACAAGGATATCAAGGCGGCTATTCAGTGCCAGCAGTGCAGAAATTTCGCGGATAAGTACGATATTGTGAATTTTTACGACGTTGGCAATGTCGGCATAGAACACGCGCTTCTGCCCGAAAAAGGCTTGGTAGTGCCGAGCGACTGCGTTATCGGCGCGGATTCGCACACCTGTACATACGGCGCTCTGGGGGCGTTCTCGACGGGAGTAGGCTCGACCGATATGGCGGCGGGTATGGCTACGGGCGAAGCTTGGTTCAAGGTGCCCGGAGCGATCAAGTTCAACCTTACGGGCAAGCTCAACAAGTGGGTAAGCGGCAAGGACGTAATTCTCCACATAATCGGAATGATCGGCGTTGACGGCGCTCTGTATCAGTCGATGGAGTTTT
>CAYWIP010000065.1:0-12480 GCA_964458395.1 uncultured Ruminococcus sp. | reverse complement strand
CTTGAAGAACCTTTCCATGGACGACAGACTCTGCATGGCGAATATGGCTATCGAAGCGGGCGCGAAGAACGGCATTTTCGAGGTGGACGAGGTAACTCTCGCGTATGTAAAGGGCAGAACGGACAGAACCTTTGAAACGTTCAAAGCAGACCCCGACGCGCATTACAACCGCGTTATCGATATTGATCTGTCGACGATAAAGTCAACGGTGGCTTTTCCGCATCTCCCCGAAAATACCAAGACTATCGACGAGGTAGGAGAGGTCAAGATAGATCAGGTGGTTATAGGCTCCTGCACCAACGGACGATACAGCGATCTCGAGGTCGCGGCGGCAGTCGTTAAGGGCAAGAAGGTAGCGAAGGGCGTTCGGGCGATAGTTATCCCCGCGACTCAGCAGATCTATCTCGACGCGCTCAGAAACGGACTGCTCGAGATATTCGTTGAAGCGGGTATGGTTGTTTCCGCGCCGACCTGCGGACCGTGTCTCGGCGGTCATATGGGAATTCTCGCGCCGCACGAGCGCGCCGTTTCCACGACCAACCGCAACTTCGTCGGAAGAATGGGCGACACGACCTCGGAGGTATACCTCGCAAGCCCCGCGATCGCGGCGGCAAGCGCTTTGACGGGTTACATTTCTAACGTACAGGAGGGCTAAACTATAATGAAAGCACACGGAACAGTACATAAATACGGCGATAACGTAGACACGGACGTAATCATCCCCGCGCGTTATCTCAACACCTCCGACCACAAGGAGCTTGCTTCTCACTGTATGGAGGATATTGACAAGGATTTTGTCAGGAACGTCAAGGACGGCGATATTATGGTCGCGAATATGAACTTCGGCTGCGGCAGCTCCCGCGAGCACGCACCTATCGCGATAAAGGCGAGCGGAATAGGCTGCGTTATCGCGTCGACATTCGCGAGAATTTTCTACCGCAACGCGATAAATATCGGTCTGCCGATACTTGAATGTGACGAGGCGGCAAAGGATATCGACGCGGGCAACGAGGTCGAGATCGATTTCGACACGGGCGTTATCACGAACATCACCAAAAATAAGACCTACAAGGCGCAGCCGTTCCCCGATTTTATCAAGGAGATAATCAACAAGGGCGGTCTGCTGAACTCGCTCAAATAAGATGAGAATTGACATCAGATCCGCCGCGCTTCCCGACGTCGAGGGAATGTCACGGGTTCTTGACAAAGCGTGGCGGGAGAATTACAAGGATATTTTTTCGGCTGAGCAGATTGCCGCGTTCACGGGCGACTATCGCCGCGAAAGCTTCACCAAGCTGATAGACGGCGGCAAGGATGTGTTCGTGCTGCTCTGCGACGGCGAAATAACGGCAGTGTGCGCGGCGCAGACCTGCGAGGAAAAGCCGTTTGAGGGGTACGCGGAGATAATGCTTCTGTATGTTCTTCCCGAATGGCAGCACAAGGGTATCGGCAAAAAGCTGCTCTCGCACACTCTGCGGAAAATGCGCGGTAAGGGTTACAAAAGCGCCGTGCTCGACACCGCCGAGAAGAACGTCGGCGCGCGGAAATTCTACGAAAAATTTGGTTTTACGGAGCGGAAAACCGCCGTCAGCCGAAAGTTTGACGACGTTACAAGAATAATTTATACAATCGATTTTTAACTATGAAAGATTTAAAGAAAACAAGCGTTTTTATAAGCCTGATATTGCGGCATAAGCCAGAGACTATCGGTATTTCGCTTGACGAACACGGTTGGGCAAGCGTCGGGGAGCTTATAAACGGGATAAACAAGACCGACGGTTATAGGATAGATATGGAAACGCTGGAGGAAATTGTCAGAACAGACAATAAGCAGCGGTACAGCTTCAGCGAGGACAAAACGCTTATCCGCGCCAATCAGGGCATTCAATAAACGTGGACGTTGAGCTTAAAGAAGCAGAGCCTCCCGAGCAGCTCTTCCACGGAACGGGCGAGCGATTTGCCGCCGCGATACGCAAGGAGGGTCTGAAGCCGATGTCGCGGCTGTACGTTCATCTGTCCAAGGACAAGGAGACTGCCGAAAAGGTAGGCTCACGCCATGGAAAGCCGCATATCTTCTTCGTTTATTCGGGGAAAATGTTCAGACAGGGCTACAAATTTTACCTATCCGAGAACGGAGTCTGGCTTACAAAATCTGTTCCTCCCGAGTTTTTAGGGGAACGATAAATTCACGAAAGGGAATTGAAATGGAAAAGAATATCGCAGTTATCAAGGGCGACGGCATCGGACCGGAAATTGTCACCGAGGCAATGAAAGTGCTCGATAAGGTTGCCGAAAAATACGGTCACAAATTCAACTATGAGCAGCTTCTTATGGGCGGCTGTTCGATCGACGCGAACGGCGTGCCGCTCACCGATGAAACTATTGCGCGCTGCAAAGCCGCGGATGCGGTGCTTATGGGCAGCATAGGCGGCGACACCACAACATCGCCGTGGTACAAGCTCCCTGCGAATCTTCGTCCCGAGGCGGGTCTGCTCGGACTTCGCAAGGCTCTGGGGCTGTTCGCAAATTTACGTCCGTGTGTGCTGTTCAGGCAGCTTTCGGATGCGTGCCCGCTTAAAAAGGAAATCAGCGCAAAGGGCTTCAATATGCTTATTATGCGTGAATTAACGGGCGGTCTGTACTTCGGAAAGCGCTTCACCGAGGAGCGCGACGGAGTAATGGTCGCGGTCGATACGCTTGAATACAGCGAGCCCGAGATCCGCCGAATCGCGAAAAAAGCGTTCGAGGTCGCAATGCAGCGCCGTAAAAAGGTAACAAGCGTCGACAAGGCGAATGTTCTCGACAGCTCCAGACTGTGGCGCAAGGTGGTTGAGGAGGTAGCGAAGGATTACCCCGAGGTAAAATTGGAGCATATGCTCGTCGACAACAGCGCAATGCAGCTTGTCAAAGATCCCGCGCAGTTCGATGTTATGGTGACGGAGAATATGTTCGGCGATATTCTGTCCGACGAGGCTTCGATGATAACGGGATCTATCGGAATGTTGGCGAGCGCAAGCATGAACGAAACGAGCTTCGGTCTGTATGAGCCGAGCGGCGGTTCCGCGCCCGACATCGCGGGGCAGAACAAGGCAAACCCGATCGCGACAATACTGTCCGCGGCGATGATGCTTCGTTATTCGTTCAAGCTCGACAGGGAAGCAGACGCGGTGGAAAGTGCGGTCAACAGCGTTCTCGAAGCGGGCTTCCGTACAGGCGACATAATGAGCGAGGGAATGACGCTCGTTTCCTGCTCGGAAATGGGTACAAAGATCGCGGAATTTATTTAATTAAGGCAGCCCCGTTTATTGACGGGGCTGCTTGTTCTTTTCCGTCCAAGCTCCGCATAGTATTTAGCATGATAGAATTAAAATTTAAAAGAGCCGCTCTGCGGCTGGATTTTTCATTCTTCGCCGTGATAGCGCTTTTTCTGCTGCTTGATACTACGGGATTCGGACTGATGGCGCTTTTGGCGTGCGCGCTGCATGAGCTGGCGCATATGCTGGCTATGGCAATTTTTGGAATATCCGCCGACGAGATAACCTTTTACGGCGCGGGTATACGTATCTCCTCGGCGAGGACGGAGTTTGCAAAGCCCATGGTCAAGGCGCTTATTTTAAGCGCGGGCTGCGCGGCAAATTTCGCGCTTGCGGTAATTTTTTGGCGTTCGGCTCAGCCGGAATACGCCGCGATAAATCTGTTTACGGGTATCTTCAATCTGCTGCCGATAGGCGAGCTTGACGGCGCGGGACTGCTCAATCTCCTGCTTTTACGTGTGTGCAGAGCGGAGAAAATTGATGGTATAATGAGAACGGTCGGCGCGGTGTTTTCGGCGGTATGCATAGCCGTGATAGTGTTTTTTGGCAGAGGTTTTTCTTTTACGCTGATAACCACAGTGCTGTATTTTATAATAGTTAGCAGCCGCAGAATTTAAAATTTAGCTAAAAAATACACACGAAATTTGTTTAATTGCACAAAATGGTTTCACATACTTGACAATGCTTTGATATTATTGTATAATAAAAAAGTAAGTGATAATTATGTGAAATTACATTTTTATCGGATTACGGCGGTTTGTGCCGCTGAATAATTTTATTAAGGAGCAATAACTATGAGATACGAAATTAAGGGTGAGCCGTTGCCCGTCGCACTGGTCTATCTTGAGGGCGGGGAGAGCGTAATGTGTCAGAAGGGCGCAATGTCGTGGATGACGCCGAATATGAAAATGGCTACCGGTACGGGCGGAATAGGCAAGGCGTTCAGCAAGATGTTTTCGGGCGAGTCTATGTTCCAGAATACATATACCTCCGAGGGTGGCCCGGGTATGATCGCGTTTGCTTCAAGCGTTCCCGGTTCGATCATTCCGTTCGATATCAGCCAGGGGGATATGATCGTTCAGAAGGGCGGCTATCTCGCTTCTGAGCCCTCCGTAGAGTTCTCTATTGCGTTCCAGAAAAAGCTCGGCGCGGGCTTCTTCGGCGGCGAGGGCTTTATTATGCAGCGTCTGCACGGAAAGGGTATCGCACTTGTCGAGATCGACGGCTATGTCGTTGAGTACGATCTCCAGGCGGGTCAGCAGATGGTTATCGACACGGGCTACCTCGCGGCGATGACAGGCACCTGCACCATGGATATCCAGACCGTAAAGGGTATCGGGAACGCACTGTTCGGCGGCGAGGGTCTGTTCAACACCGTTGTAACGGGTCCCGGAAAAATCTATCTGCAGACAATGCCGATAAGCCAGCTTGCGGGAGCGGTAGCTGCGGTTATTCCGAGAAGCTGATTTAATTTAACACCGGAGCGTTAATGCAAACACGCTCTAGATATTGTGCGGCGACAGCAAACGCCGCACATTATGTTATACGTTATTTTACAAAAATGTCAAAATCCACTTGCAATTTCGGACAAATAGTGTTATAATAAAAACGGTAGATAATTTTTTGACAATGCAGTTCCGCATTGCCTTTAACGATTCGGAGGTCGGAATTATGAATATTTTATATGCAGCAAGCGAAGCATTACCTTTTGCAGCGAGCGGCGGACTTGCCGACGTTGCGGGCTCTCTGCCCAAGGCTTTGGTTCAGGCGGGACACGACGCGCGCGTCGTTATGCCGTACTATGTGAATACCATTAAGCCCGAGCAGAAGGAGAAAATGCATTTCATTACCAATTTTACCGTACCCGTTGGCTGGAGAAGCCAATACTGCGGCGTTTTCTCGCAGGAGGCAAACGGCGTTACTTACTACTTCCTCGATAACGAGTATTATTTTAAGCGTGACGGCGGTCTGTACGGCTATTACGACGACGCGGAGAGATATGTATTTTTCAGCCGCGCCGTGCTGGAAATGCTTCGTCATATCGACTTCCACCCGCAGATAATCAACTCCAACGACTGGCAGTGCGCGTTGATCCCCGTTTATTACAATCTGTTCTACAAGAACGAGTGGGGCTTCGGGAATATCAAGAATGTGTTCACCATTCACAATATAGGTTATCAGGGACAGTACGGTCTTGACCTCGTAAAGGATATCGTCGGTATTCCTCCGCAGAACGTAAACATTATCGAATACGACAGGGATATAAACTTTATGAAAGGCGCTATCGAAATGGCGGATAAGGTAACGACCGTTTCGCCGACATACGCGAAAGAGATCCTTGACCCGTGGTTCTCTCACGGTCTTGACAGAATTCTGCGCAACAAGCAGTACAAGACCTGCGGTTTCCTCAACGGTATCGACGTTGATCTGTACAATCCCGAGACTGACAACACTATCGCGGCTAAGTTCTCGGCTAAGAATCACAAGGGCAAGGCGTCGTGCAAGGCGGCGATTTTCGAGGAGTTCGGAATGCCGCAGTACGATATCCCGTGTATCGCTATGATCTCCAGATTCGCCGATCACAAGGGCTTCGATCTGGTAAAATATGTATTCGATGAGATAATTGCGACCGATGTTCAGGTATTTATCCTCGGCTCGGGCGAACGTCAGTACGAGGATTTCTTCCAGGAGATGCACTGGCGTTATCCCGATAAGGTAGGCTTCTACCGCGGCTATAACCCGCAGCTCGCGAAGAGGTTGTACGCGGGCGCGGATATCTTCCTTATGCCGTCTAAGAGCGAGCCTTGCGGACTTGCCCAGATGATCGCGGCAAGATACGGAACTATCCCCGTTGTACGCGCTACGGGCGGTTTAAAGGACAGCATTGTCGACGCGGGCGACAACGGAATCGGATTCACGTTCCAGAGCTACAACGCCCACGATATGCTGACGGCTATCAAACGCGCGAAGGAGTATTACGACAACCGCTCCGAGTGGTCGAAGTTGATAACACGCGCGATGAAGGCAGACTTTAGCTGGGCTACCTCCGCTAAGTTGTACATCGGCTTGTACAAGGAGCTTTGCGGCGAGTAAGCAATGCTCACAAGTAAGCAATGCTCACAAGTAAGCAATGCTCACAAGTAAAAAGATGTTTAAATGCGGCAGTACGGGGCTAAGGCTTTGTTGTGCCGCATTTTTCGGAGGGCGGTGAGTTGTGAAAGAGCTTGTTCCCGTTGAAAGGCTGGGGGCGGTCTGCAATCTGCTTGAAAGTCTTGGCTGTCAATATACGGTTCACCGAAACGATGAGGACGAGTTTTCTTTTCTTAAGGACGGAGAGGTTTCGGTGAAGATACCGAATCCATACACCGAAAGAACGATGTTCATTGATTTCCGGGACGAGATCTCGCTGTTTTTCGGCGAGGAATGGCATTGTCATTATTCGTACGAAGAGGATTTTCGGGAGCTTTGCGAAACTGTCCGCGGGATAATGAACAATGAGCTTTGCAGCGTCGGACGTTTCAGCGAGGACGGACATCAGTGCGGCGGCTGCCTCGGCGCGAAGTCTGATGACTTCATAAAGCTTGGCGAGTACTATGCCCGGCCTGTTTCCCGGCTTATCGAGGAGTATAAGGAAGCATGGTCGAAGAACGACGAAAACATTGAGGTTCATTTTCTCTATTGGGATACAAAGGACGATCGAACCGTTATATTCGGACGGCACAACAGCGTGCTTGAGATGAAATACGGCTTGGTTGACGAGGTCCTCGATATTCTCAATGAGATCGACGACCTTCTTGAAGAGCTTGGCTGCGAGCACGATGTTCATCGTGACAAAGATGAGGAATTTCCCGACTACACCGAAAACAACGCGTGTGTTATCGCTTTCAACCCTCACGCCGACAGGAATATGACGATCGAGATCACAAAATCGGAGGAGTGGTCGGAAATGACGCTTTACTTTGCGGAGCAGCATGTACATTACGCTTTTGACGAGCTGTCCGAGCTTCTCGGCGACGTTCGCGCGATAATCGCCAACGAGCTTGGCGACGGCGAGGTTTACCGTGGCGAGAAACGCAGACCCTCAATGGGCGGATACGTCAGCAGAGCCGACGTGGAAACAAAACCTCCCGCCGACTGCTTCGGAGTAAGTGTATCGGAAAGCGAGTGGGAAAAGGACGGCGCGGAGATCCGATTCAAATTCTGGGATCCGAAATTTGACAGGACGGTTGTTATCAAAAAGAGATCATAACAGGAGGTTACTATGAAAAAGTGTCTTAACGCTTCATTGATATACGCGATCGCGGCGCTTGCAGGCGGCGTGTTCTACCGCGAGTTCACTAAGTTTAACAATTATATGGGAGCTACTTCGCTTGGCAAGGTACATACTCATCTGTTTATGCTGGGAATGGTCGTATTCCTGATAGCAGCGATGTTTGCAAGGGGCAGCTCGCTTGAAAAGGAAAAGACATTCAAGCCGTTTATGATCGTGTACAATATCGGAGTGCCGATTGCAGGACTGCAATGAATACGACAAAGCCGATTATAGAGCTGTTCCTAAACAATAACACAAACCGCCCTCTGCATTGCGCGGAGGGCGGTTTTGTGTTATTGTTCTTAATAGTTTTACGTAATTAAGAGTAAATAACAAACGCAAATCCTGTTGAAATATACAGTTTCGTCAAATTTAACATTTACCGATAATAAAATTTGTCTAATTTTTCGACTGTTATACTGTTATATCCTATTGACAAAATGATTAGACCGTGGTAGAATATCATTGTAGACTACTGTGGTCTAACTAACTATGAAAGGAGGACACCGTGATGACAATTAAATTGCAGGACGCGGAGCTTAAGGTTATGGATGTAATCTGGCACGAGGGCGAGGTTTCGGCGAAAGAAATCTCGATGAAACTTACGGATCGCTATGGTTGGAAAAAGAACACCACCTACACGCTCATCAAGCGTTGTATCGACAAGGGAGCGATAGAACGTTACGAGCCGAATTTTATCTGCCGTGCTTTAATTCCGCGCGAGGAAGTCCAGAAAGCGGAAACAAACGAGCTTGTTCAAAAAATCTTTGACGGCTCGGAAAACAAGTTGGTTGCGGCATTGCTTGGTCGGGATAATATCTCGGCGGAACAAATCGAAAAACTCAAACAAATTGTCAAGGAATTGGAGTAGCGTATGAGCCTTTTGGAAATGACATTAACGGGCGGCGTAATGGTGATAGTAATCACGGTTTTGAGAGCGGTTTTGTTGAATAAATTGCCAAAAAAGGCTTTTGTTTTCCTTTGGGAAATCTCTATGCTGCGGCTGGTTCTGCCGTTTTCAATTCCGGCTGTGACAAGCGTGTACTCGTTTTTTGTGTTGTTCGGCGGCTCGGATACGGCGGCGCAGAGCGCTCACGAATTTAACGCGCCGCGCGTTCCGATAATAGCGAGCGCTCTCACAGAGGGAAATTTCATGGCTGCTGAAAACACTTGGCACGAAAGTACTTCAACGGGAATTTCCATATCTGTATGGACAATAGCTTGGCTTGTCGGAATGGCAACAATGTTTATTGCTTTTGTGGTCGGATATGCTGTGGTTTATCGGAAATACCGCTGTGCGGCACTTGTCAAGGGCGGCTATATCGAAGAATGGCTGTCGGAACAAAAAATTCGCAGAAGCGTTACAATCCGCAGTTCAGAGCAAAACTTATCTCCGTTGACCTATGGGATTTTTCGTCCGACAATTATTTTGCCCGAAGGTATCGGAAACGAAAAATCCGAAGAACTCACCTACATACTCACACATGAAATGACGCATATCAGACGCTTTGATATGGTCAGAAAAATCGCGATTGCTGCGGTGCTTTGCGTTCATTGGTTCAACCCTTTGGTATGGGTGCTGTTTGTACTTTACAACCGCGATATCGAGCTTGCCTGTGATGAAGCCGTTGTGCGTAAATTGGACGGCGATCACCGTTCAGCTTACGCGATGGCTCTGATAGGTATGGAAGAAAGACAGAGAGGTTTTTCCTCTTTGTACAATCACTTTAGCAGAAATGCTATTGAAGAAAGGATAGTGGCGATTATGAAATTCAAAAAGACTTCTGCACTGGCAATCACGGCTACTGCTTGTTTGATTGTCGGCACGACCACAGTTTTTGCTACGACTGTCGAAACAAAGAACACCGATTCGGTTCAGCAGGCAAGTCAATCTAATGAATCAAACGAAACAGTGACAAACATTTCCCCGAATGATGAGATCGAATCGAGCAGTTCGCTGACCCATAGTGTAACAGCTACCTCAGAAGCGTCTATAACACCTGTAAAAGACCTTGATAGTCCTATTAAAGAGGAACCGGTTCCTGCTGTGCGTGCCGTGACTTTGGAACCTGGCATGGAAATTCCGGTTCCTACTGACGGTAACTGCATAATACAAGTAGACGCTGACGGAAACGACCGCATAATAGTGCGGTATTCCCCCATTGAAAGCGCACCTTCTCCTGTTATGCAAAACGAGGATTACTCGTATACAGAAAACATTGAAGATGGAATTTTAAGGTGGTGATTGAAATGAAAAAAATCTTATCTTTGTTTATAGCTTGCATCTTATGTGTTACTGCAATAACGGGTACGGCATTTGCTGATACCGAGGCAAGCAGTAATTGGTATGGCGTAATAACCGATGCCGATGGGAATGTTGTTGAGGTTCTTACAATGACAAGAACCCTTTATGTGGATTCAATTCATACGATTCCAGCAGGAGGTTCTTTTGTCTCATATCAATATGAGCCAGATGAAAGCTTTATATTTGGTTTTCTTAATCATGATGAGAATGGCAGGATTATAACCGAATATGGTCGCCAAGTGGAACTATCAGTGGAAATGTCAAACAGTATTGGCGGAGGAGGAAGGGATGTGTTTGGTCCATATACTTATAGCATTTATGTCAATGGTGATATGGGACGTTTTATAAATCCCCATAAGAGTACCTATAATTATCGTTATTTTAATGGCAAGATAATAAACAAGTCATCGCTTCCTACTACTATACGTATTATGATAGCTGTAGATCAAGATAGTCTTCCGTATAATATATGAAGCAGTCGACAAATAACGTTTTCCAAGCTTATTTGCAGGCTACAGCAAATACGGAATTTCGTATAAGGCAACGCCAAACGGTCTGGGTAATGTTTATTATAACGATGAATTGATAAAACATTATTCCGATGATTCGCCAAACGGCATTTCCTACAGTTTGTAACCTCAAATAAATTGGTAATACTTTTAGTGCCGCCGAACGCGAAATGCGCTCGGCGGCTTTTCTATGCCCGAAAATTACTACCACGGCTTATGCTGTTCCCCGTACTCCTCTGTACCGACCTTGACCGCGTCGATTATGCGCCGTATAAGCAGTTCTCTGTAAACCGTTTCGGCTTTCTGCTGACGCGCAACATCTTCAATTTCCATAAAGTCGAGCGCGTTCTCATAACGCGAGTATTTCTCCATATAGCTAAACAGCGCGTTAAGGATACTGCCCGTATTTTCAAGGTTTTTACTCCCTTGCATATCGTAATCTTCATTATAATCATTAGCAAAATCCTCGATAAGATAATTCAGCTTATCAAGTGTTCCATAGCGTTGATGTTTGAGAAGCTCGGATAAAAAGTCCGCCGCCGTGTCCGAAAGCCCTGTGAGTTCGCACACGGTTTTCATTTTCCCCTTGACTGCCGCCGTGTTCGTCCGTCCGAGAAGATAATCGGCGGGAACATTCAGCACATCGGCAATTCTGGCGAGCACCTCAATGTCGGGCATACGGTTATCGTTCTCATAGTAGCCGACCGTGCTTTTCGCTATCCCGACCGTCTCCGCGAACTGCTCAATCGTGTAGCCGTTCGCCTTGCGCAGTTCTTTCAGCCGCTTTCCGAATACCTCTCGGCAATTGACCTTGTTCTCCATAACCTCAATATTCCTCCTCTTTCGACAATACAACGACCATATTTGTGGAATTTCAAAGAAAATCCCACGAACAGCTTGACTAACCCAGACGGATATGCTATAATCAATTATATCACCACAGTCATTGCTTTTTATATCATTATACCACACAAGCGGTGATTTGTCAAGTGATTATCAAATTTTTTTAAGGAGGACTATCAGATGAAACGTAACAATGACATTCGCGCGGCGGCAAAGGAGAACGGGGTATACCTCTACGAGATCGCCGAGAAGTTGGACGTGTCCGAGCCGACCTTTATCCGTTGGCTTCGCAAGGATTTGGCGGACAATGTGAAAGCAAAGGTACTTACGGCTATCGAGGAAATCAAGCGGGAATACGAAAACGAACCCAGCGAGGAAAACTAATTTACAAGGCTGAAAGGAAAAAAGGCGGAGGCGCGAAACATTTTTTAACATTATCTTTGGGTAAGCGAAAATTCCATTGATACTTTTTTCGGCTCTGCCCCGCCGTTTTTCTTTTTCGGCTTTGTAAAATTTTCTTTCCGAATTTGTTTCTAAGCATTTTTTGAGGGGGAAATTTAATGATTACTTATAAGCCGTTCTGGTGGAAGGTTGGTCGCGATGAAAAAGTTACGACCTACGATCTTATTAAAAAACACGGAATTAGCAGTAACACGCTCAATCGTATGAGGCACAACAAACCTATCTCAACCGCGACTTTGGATAAGCTGTGCAAAATTATGGATTGTGATGTGTACGACATTATTTCGTATGAACCCGACAAGCCGCAAGAGGTCAAAGCACCAACTTGTCAATAGCTTGACAATAAAGCAAATTCGGCTAAAATGCTATCTTATCAATAAATTGACAGCAATAGAAAATGAGTTGAAATGCAATCTTGTTAATAAATTGATAATAACGGAATTTCGGGAAAGGAGCATTTTGCTCCTGTCCGAACAACAAACGATTTTCGGAAGTCGGGCATTTTGCACGTCTGCAACGAAAAACAAGCGGCGGGGTTTGGGGTGCAGCCACAACTCAATAGCACTTTCGGTTGTCGCAGACTACGGAAAGTGCTTATTGAGTTAATCACTTTCCCGTAACGCTGTAAAATCGGTGTTAAAATCAATAAGCAAAATCTTATCGCAGAAAAAATTTCAGCACAAATATAAAATTCGGTTTTCAAGGGAGGAACAGAAAATGACCGATAAATCCAAA